>NZ_JBVIHP010000022.1:0-183048 GCF_055570235.1 Streptomyces sp. NPDC031274
ACCCCCCCCCCCCTCCCCCCCCCCCCCCCCCCCCCCCCCCCCCCCCCCCCCCCCCCCCCCCCCCCCCCCCCCCCCCCCTCCCCGTGCTCGCTCGGACGCCTGAAGTTCATCCAGATGATCGAGTTCACGGGCTGCGACGTACGGGAGATGACAGAGACGACAGAACTGAAGTAGCGGGGCTCCGGTGCCCGGTGCAGCATCGAAGGCATGATCACTCGGCTCCGGGGACTCGCCACACAGTGGACGGCGGCCGTGCCGGTCCTGGCCGTCGTGCTGCTCGTCCTCACCTGGGGACGCGATCTGCCGGGCGTGGTCGTGGCCCTGGTGACGCTCGTGCTCGCCGGGGCCGTGCTCGCCGCCGTGCACCACGCCGAGGTGATCGCGCACCGGGTCGGTGAACCCTTCGGCTCGCTCGTCCTCGCGGTCGCCGTGACGATCATCGAGGTCGCGCTGATCGTCACGCTCATGGCCGACGGCGGTGACAAGAGTTCCACGCTGGCCCGTGACACCGTGTTCGCCGCCGTGATGATCACCTGCAACGGCATCATCGGCCTGTGCCTCCTCGTGGGCGCCCTCCGCCACCGCGTCGCCGTCTTCCAGTCCGAGGGCACCGGCGCCGCCCTCGCGACCGTCGCCACGCTCGCCACCCTGAGCCTGGTCCTGCCGACCTTCACCACGAGCAAGCAGGGCCCGGAGTTCTCCACGGCGCAGCTCACCTTCGCCGCCCTCGCCTCGCTCGTCCTGTACGGCCTGTTCGTGACGACCCAGACCGTGCGCCACCGCGAGTACTTCCTGCCGATCACCCGCAAGGGCGAGGTGATCGATTCCGAGGAAGCCACAGGTCCCGCCACCCGCACCGCCCTGATCAGCCTGGGCCTGCTCGCCCTCGCCCTGATCGGGGTGGTCGGCCTCGCCAAGGGGGTCTCACCGACGATCGAGTCCGGCGTGGAGAGCGCCGGCATGCCGCACTCCGTGGTCGGCGTGATCATCGCGCTGCTCGTGCTGCTCCCGGAGACCATCGCGGCCGTACGCGCCACCCGCCGCGACCGGGTGCAGACCAGCCTCAACCTCGCCCTGGGGTCCGCGATGGCCAGCATCGGCCTGACCATCCCGGCCGTCGCGGTCGCCTCCGTCTGGCTCTCCGGGCCGCTGGTGCTCGGGCTCGGCCCGACCCACATGGTGCTGCTTGCGCTCACCTTGATCGTCGGCACGCTCACGGTCGTGCCGGGGCGCGCCACTCCGCTGCAGGGCGGCGTCCATCTGGTGCTGTTCGCGGCGTACTTGGAACTGGCGGTCACGCCGTGACGGGCGGCCCCAGGGGGCTACGGAGGCGCGGTCCGCTCCTCAGTACGCTGACCCCATGACCCGCACCCTCGCCACCGCCCCGATCATGATCCTGAACGGCCCCAACCTGAACCTGCTCGGTCAGCGCCAGCCCGAGATCTACGGCTCCGACACCCTCGCCGACGTCGAGGCGCTGTGCGCCAAGGCCGCGGCCGCGCACGGCGGCACCGTGGATCTCCGGCAGAGCAACCACGAGGGGCAGCTGGTGGACTGGATCCACGAGGCGCGCGAGCACCACGCGGGCATCGTCATCAACCCCGCCGCCTACTCGCACACGTCGGTCGCGATTCTCGACGCGCTCAACACCTGTGACGGCATGCCGGTGGTGGAGGTCCACATCTCCAACATCCATCAGCGCGAGGCGTTCCGGCACCATTCGTATGTCTCCCAGCGCGCCGACGGTGTCATCGCGGGGTGCGGTGTGCAGGGGTACGCGTTCGCGGTGGAGCGGGTGGCGGCGCTGGTCGCCGGGGCCTGAGCCCCGGCGACGTACGGCGGTTCACCAGCCGACGTACCCCAGTTCACCAGCCCCGCTGACGCCACTCCGCCAGGTGCGGGCGCTCGGTGCCGAGCGTCGTGTCGTTCCCGTGGCCGGGGTAGACCCAGGTCTCGTCGGGGAGCGTGCCGAAGATCCTCGTCTCGACGTCGTTCAGGAGGCTCGCGAAGGCCTGCGGGTCCTGGTGCGTGTTGCCGATGCCGCCGGGGAAGAGGCAGTCGCCGGTGAAGACGTGCGGGTGGCCGTGCGGGTCGTCGTACACGAGGGCGACCGAGCCCGGCGTGTGGCCCACCAGGTGGCGCGCGGTGAGCGAGATCCGGCCGACCTGGACGGTGTCGCCGTCCACGAGCGGTACGTCCGTGGGCACCGGGATGCCCACCGTGTCCTCGCGGCCCGCGTAGGTCCGTGCGCCGGTCGCCGCGACGACCGCGGCGAGGGCCTGCCAGTGGTCGCCGTGCTGGTGGGTGGTGACGACGGACGCGATGCCGTCGTCACCGATCAGCGTGAGCAGCGTCTCGGCGTCGTTCGCCGCGTCGATCAGGAGCTGCTCGTCGGTGGCCCGGCAGCGCAGCAGATAGGCGTTGTTGTCCATCGGGCCGACGGCGACCTTCGAGATCATCAGGTCCTGCAACTCGTGTACGTCCGCACCGCCGCCGACCTTCACTGCTCCGCTGTACGTCATGCGCCTCAGCCTATAGCGGGGGCAGGGCGGGCAGGAGGCCGCCTTCGGCCGTCAGCGCGGAGCCGTCGCGACGGCCCGCGAGCCACCCCATCACGTCGGGCGCGGGGCCGGAGACGGTGACCTCGGGCTCGCCGTCCCGGCCGGTGCTCCACGCGTGCGTGCCGTCCGTCACCCGCGTGGGCGGGACGTCGGCGTTCCTTGAGAAACGCCCCGCCAGAAACGCGATCTCCCGCCGCACGAACTCCTCCGGCAGATCCTCCAGCTCATACCCGATGCCCAGGTCTACGTGGTGCAGATCCACCTCACCCCACCGCCGGAACGGCACCCGCGACGCGGAGTCGGTCACCCCGTTGCGCATCGTGATGGTGCGGGTCCAGTCGGCGGACACGGCGGCCTGGGTCTCGAAGCGCTCCGCGGACTCGCGTACGTCGAGGAGTTGCTCGGCCAGTGGCCGGGGCGCGTCCCGCTCGATGTCCGCGTCCCGTGCGTCCGCGCTGACGTACATGGGCCGTCCGGCGAGGACATTGACGAGCGCGTCCGCGTTCCGGGCGAGGTGGGCGAGGACGTGACCGCGGGTCCAGCCCGGCAGGCGTGACGGCTCGGCGGTCGAATCGTTGTTCAGTTTCGCGGCTGCTGTGAGCAGCCGGTCAGTCGCGTCACGTACAGACGCCAGGTCGCGCACATGATCAGTCATGCGTCCGACGATAGCCGCGCCACACGTTCGGGTGAAGGTGTCGGAGCGGCACCGCAAATCGAATGCACGTGCTATATGGTCGGGTGCGGCATCGGGCATTCTTGGCGGTCCGGGTTTGTTATCAACCAGGGCATCCGTCCCGGCGTTGTCAGTGGCTCGCCCTAGTCTGTGAATGACAGGGGTCCCGCCCCTGTCACTTCTCTCAAGAAAGGTGCGGACCGGCGTGGCCGACCGTCTCATCGTCCGTGGCGCGCGCGAGCACAATCTCAAGAACGTCTCGCTCGACCTCCCGCGCGACTCCCTCATCGTCTTCACCGGGCTCTCCGGGTCGGGCAAGTCCTCGCTCGCGTTCGACACGATCTTCGCCGAGGGCCAGCGGCGGTACGTGGAGTCGCTTTCCTCGTACGCCAGGCAGTTCCTCGGCCAGATGGACAAGCCGGACGTCGACTTCATCGAAGGCCTCTCGCCCGCGGTCTCCATCGACCAGAAGTCGACCTCGCGCAACCCGCGCTCCACGGTCGGCACCATCACGGAGGTCTATGACTACCTCCGCCTGCTCTTCGCGCGCATCGGCAAGCCGCACTGTCCCGAGTGCGGGCGCCCCATCGCCCGGCAGTCGCCGCAGGCCATCGTCGACAAGGTCCTCGAGCTGCCGGAAGGCAGCCGCTTCCAGGTCCTCTCGCCGCTGGTGCGCGAGCGCAAGGGCGAGTTCGTCGACCTCTTCGCCGATCTCCAGACCAAGGGCTACAGCCGCGCCCGGGTCGACGGCGAGACGATCCAGCTCTCCGAGCCGCCCACGCTGAAGAAGCAGGAGAAGCACACCATCGAGGTGGTCATCGACCGCCTCACGGTGAAGGACTCCGCCAAGCGCCGCCTCACCGACTCCGTGGAGACCGCGCTCGGCCTCGCCGGCGGCATGGTCGTGCTCGACTTCGTCGACCTCCCCGAGGACGACCCCGAGCGCGAGCGGATGTACTCGGAGCACCTGTACTGCGCGTACGACGACCTGTCCTTCGAGGAGCTGGAGCCCCGCTCCTTCTCCTTCAACTCGCCCTTCGGCGCCTGCCCGGACTGCTCGGGCATCGGTACGCGCATGGAGGTCGACCCCGAGCTGATCGTCCCGGACGAGGACAAGTCGCTCGACGAAGGCGCCATCCACCCCTGGTCGCACGGCCACACCAAGGACTACTTCGCACGCCTGGTCGGCGCACTCGCCGACGCCCTCGGCTTCGCCACGGACATGCCCTGGGCCGGCCTGCCGCAGCGCGCCAAGAAGGCCCTCCTGAACGGGCACAAGACCCAGATCGAGGTCCGCTACAGGAACAGGTACGGCCGCGAGCGGGTCTACACCACCGCCTTCGAAGGCGCCGTCCCCTTCGTCAAGCGCCGCCACAGCGAGGCCGAGAGCGACGCGAGCCGCGAGCGCTTCGAGGGCTACATGCGCGAAGTGCCCTGCCCCACCTGTGAGGGCACGCGTCTGAAGCCGATCGTCCTCGCCGTCTCGGTCATGGGGAAGTCCATCGCCGAGGTCTCCGCGATGTCCATCAGCGACTGCGCGGACTTCCTCGCCGAGCTGAAGCTGGGCGCCCGCGACAAGAAGATCGCCGAGCGCGTCCTGAAGGAGGTCAACGAACGGCTGCGGTTCCTGGTCGACGTCGGCCTCGACTACCTCTCGCTGAACCGCGCCGCCGGCACGCTCTCCGGAGGCGAGGCCCAGCGCATCCGCCTGGCCACCCAGATCGGCTCGGGCCTCGTCGGGGTCCTCTACGTACTGGACGAGCCGTCCATCGGTCTGCACCAGCGCGACAACCACCGCCTGATCGAGACCCTCGTGCGCCTGCGCGACATGGGCAACACGCTCATCGTCGTCGAGCACGACGAGGACACCATCAAGGTCGCCGACTGGGTCGTCGACATCGGCCCCGGCGCGGGGGAGCACGGCGGCAAGGTCGTGCACAGCGGCTCCATGAAGGAGCTCCTGGCCAACGACGAGTCGATCACCGGTCAGTACCTCTCCGGCAAGAAGTCCATCCCGGTGCCCGACGTGCGCCGCCCGGCGGACCCCACCCGGCAGCTGACGGTGCACGGCGCCCGGGAGAACAACCTCCAGGACATCGACGTCTCCTTCCCCCTCGGTGTCCTCACCGCGGTCACCGGTGTCTCGGGCTCCGGAAAGTCGACGCTGGTCAACGACATCCTCTACACCCACCTGGCGCGCGAGCTGAACGGCGCCAGGTCCGTCCCCGGGCGGCACACGCGCGTGGAGGGTGACGACCTGGTCGACAAGGTCGTGCACGTCGACCAGTCGCCGATCGGCCGCACACCCCGGTCGAACCCGGCGACGTACACCGGAGTCTTCGACCACGTCCGCAGGCTGTTCGCGGAGACGATGGAGGCGAAGGTCCGCGGCTATCTGCCCGGCCGCTTCTCCTTCAACGTCAAGGGCGGTCGCTGCGAGAACTGCTCCGGTGACGGCACGATCAAGATCGAGATGAACTTCCTCCCGGATGTGTACGTGCCGTGCGAGGTCTGCCACGGGGCGCGCTACAACCGCGAGACGCTGGACGTCCACTACAAGGGCAAGTCCATCGCCGAGGTCCTGGACATGCCGATCGAGGAGGCGCTCGACTTCTTCGAGGCGGTTCCGGCCATCTCCCGCCACCTGCGCACGCTCAACGACGTGGGTCTGGGGTATGTCCGGCTCGGCCAGTCCGCGCCCACGCTCTCCGGAGGTGAGGCCCAGCGCGTGAAGCTGGCCTCCGAACTGCAGAAGCGCTCGACGGGACGGACCGTCTACGTCCTGGACGAGCCGACCACCGGTCTGCACTTCCAGGACATCAGCAAGCTGATCGCGGTCCTGTCCGGCCTGGTCGACAAGGGCAACACGGTCATCGTCATCGAGCACAACCTCGACGTCGTCAAGACCGCGGACTGGGTCGTCGACATGGGCCCCGAAGGCGGCAACGGCGGCGGTCTCGTCGTCGCCGAGGGCACGCCCGAGGAGGTCGCGGGGGTCCCGACGAGCCACACGGGCAAGTTCCTGCGGGACATCCTGGCGGCGGACCGGATCAGCGACGCGCTGCCCTCGCAGGGACGTAAGCCGGTGCGGAAGGCCGCCGCCAAGAAGGCGGTGACCGCAGCTCCGGCGGCGAAGAAGTCGGCGACGGCTGCCGCGAAGAAGGCAGCTCCGAAGAAGGCTGCTGCGGCCACGAAGAAGACGGCCAAGGCTCGTAAGGCCTGACGGAGCGGCGTGCTTCCGCGGGTGCGTCGTGGCTGGGCGCGCAGTTCCTCGCGCCCCTTCGGGCGCTCCTGCGAACGGGCCGCCGGACAAGGGATACCCCTTGTCCGGCGGCCCGTTCCCGTGGTCGCCTGGGCGGCATGACCGTACGTACGGAACGTGAAGGCCCCGTCACCACCATCGTGTTGTCCCGGCCCGGCGTGCGGAACGCGGTCGACGGGCCCACCGCCCGTGCGCTCGCGGACGCCTTCCGGGACTTCGACGCCGACCCCGACGCGTCCGTCGCCGTGCTGTGGGGCGAGGGTGGCACCTTCTGCGCCGGTGCGGATCTCAAGGCCATCGGGACGCCGGCCGGGAACGAGGTGACCGAGAAGGGGGACGGGCCCATGGGGCCGACCCGGATGTGTCTCTCCAAGCCCGTCGTCGCCGCGATCTCCGGGCACGCGGTCGCCGGAGGCCTGGAGCTGGCGCTCTGGTGCGACCTGCGCGTGGCCGACGAGGACGCGGTGCTCGGAGTCTTCTGCCGCCGCTGGGGCGTCCCGCTCATCGACGGCGGTACCGTGCGGCTGCCCCGGCTCATCGGGGAGAGCCGGGCCATGGACCTGGTGCTCACCGGCCGCCCCGTACCCGCCGCCGAGGCGCTGGCGATGGGCCTGGTCAACAGGACCGTACCGCCGGGCACGTCCCGCGCCGCGGCCGAGCGCCTCGCCGCGGAGATCGCCGCGCTCCCTCAGACCTGCCTCCGGAACGACCGGCACTCCGTGCTTGACCAGGGCGGCCTGACCGAGGAGGAGGCGATGGCGGGTGAACTGCGCCACGGCCTGCGGTCCCTCGCCGAGGCGGCGGACGGCGCGGCCAGGTTCGCGGCGGGGGCGGGGCGGCACGGGGCGTTCACGGGCGGCGAGTGAGGCGCTCGGCCGCCTTCGCAGAACTGGCCTTCGCGGAACTGGCCTCGGCAGAACCGGCATCGCTAGAACCGGACTCCGCAGAACCAGCCTCCGCAGAACCAGCCTCCGTCGAACTAACCTTCGGCGGGCGCGGCCTCCGGCTCCAGGAACTGCATGTCCAGCTGGATCTTCACCACGTCACCGAGCAGCCCGGCACCGAAGTCGAGGCCGTACTCCTTGCGGCTGATCTCCCCGGTCGCCTCGAACCCGGCATGCCGTCGCGGGGAGCCGGGGAAGGCCTGGACCCCGCCGAACTCGACGGCGAGGGTGACCGGCTTCGTCACGTCACCGATGGTCAGTTCGCCCTCCAGGGTCCACTCGTCCTCCTTGCCGATGACCCGCGTCGAGCGGAACGTCATCGTGGGACGGCGCTCGACGTCAAGCAGGTCCGGGGCGCGGACATGGGCGTCGCGGTCCTTGTTGCCGGTGTCGATCGACGCCAGGTCGATGGTCGCCGTCACCGATGAGGTCTCGACGCTCTCGCCCACGACGAGACCGGCCGTCACCTCGCTGAAGCGGCCCCGCACCTTCGAGATCCCGAGGTGGCGGATGGTGAAGTTGACGGCGGAGTGGAACGGGTCGATCTCCCAGCTGCCCGCGGGCAACGGCAGGGCGCCCGAAGCGGTCGTGGCGGTGGCTGTGCTGTCAGAAGTGGTCATGCGCTCCACTCTGCGCGGCGGGACGGAGGCGAGGAAGGCCGAGCTGAGACTGGTAGTGACAGGGCCACGATCCGGTCCATCGGCAGCTGGTACGTTCGGCCGGTGAGCGACAACGAGCTGGGCACCTTCCTGCGCACCTGCCGTGAAGCGGTCACACCCGCCGAAGTCGGCCTTCCCACCGGCCCCCGTCGCCGCACGCCGGGCCTGCGCCGCTCCGAGGTCGCCACGCTCGCCGGGGTCAGCGTCGAGTACCTCGCCCGGCTCGAACAGGGCCGGGACCGCCACCCGTCGCCGCAGGTGATGGGCGCGCTCGCGGACGCCCTGCGGCTGACGGTGGAGGAGCGCTTCCACCTGCGCCGCCTGGAGAAGGAGACGAGCGGCGACCCCTGCTGCCCGACGGCGAGCGTGCCGTCCCGGTCGGTGCGCCCCACCGTGCGGGCACTCGTCGACCGCCTGGAGCCCACGCCCGCCGTCCTCTTCAACCGGCTCGGCGACATCCTCGCGTACACCACGGGCTACGAGCGGATCGTGAGGCCCTTCGGTCTGCTCGACGACGAGCGACCGAACCTCATCCGGTTCCTGTTCACAGACGGGCGGGCCCGCACCGCCTACCCCGAGTGGGACGCCGTCGCCGACGAGCAGATCGCCTTGTTCCGGGGCCAGTCCATGCTCGACGACCCGCACGCCGGGGGATTCGCCGACGAGTTGACGGTCATCGCCGGTGCGCCGTTCGCCGACCGTATGACGGTCGTGCCGCGGCTGCCCCGGAGCAGTGGCGTCGAACGTATGGCGCACCCCGAGGTCGGCGCGATGAGACTCTCGTACGAGACGCTGACGCTGCCCGACGCCGACGGTCAGCGACTGGTCGTCCACCTGCCGGCCGACGAAGCCTCGTCGGCCGCACTCGACCGCCTCAACGGCCGCCAGCCGGGCGGTCTGCGCGCGGTGACGGGCTGACCTGCCTCACCCCAACTCCTTCGCGTACGGCGGTTCCGCCCCCGCGCGGGACACGGTGACGGCCGCGGCGCGTGCCGCGAAGTCCAGGACCTCGCCCCAGCTGTCCGCGCCGAGCCCCGCGAGGGACTCCGTGGAAAGGGCGTCCCGTGCGCAGAGTCCGTGCAGCAGGGCCGCGTTGACCGTGTCGCCCGCGCCGATGGTGTCCACCACGTCGACCCGCTCGCCCGGCACCGACCACTCCCCGCCGTCCCGTGTGAAGACGGTGAGCCCCTTGCCGCCCCGCGTGATCACCACCGCGCCGGGGCCGGAAGCGAGCCACTCCCGCGGCGTGCCGCCGAGCCAGCTCGCGTCGTCCTCCGAGAGCTTGAGCAGCGAGACCGACGGCAGCCAGCTCTTGAACCGGGCACGGTAGGCGTCCGCGTCCGGGATCAGGCCCGCCCGGATGTTGGGGTCGAGCGCCGTGAACACGCCCCGCGCCGCCTCCCGGCGCATCAGCTCCTCGTACGCGCTCGCGCCCGGTTCGAGGGCGAGCGAGCACGTGCCGAACGACACCGCCGTCACGTCGTCGGGCAGCCGTTCCGGGGCCGTGAAGAGCCGGTCCGCCGTGCCCTCGACGTAGAAGGAGTATCCGGCGGAGCCGTCCGCGCCGATCGAGGCGACGGCGAGCGTCGTCGGCTCGTCGCCCCGCTGCACGTACGACACCTCGACACCCGCGGCCCGCAACCCGCCGACCAGCGCGTCACCGAACGCGTCCGCCGAGATCCGGGAGAGGAAGGCGACGGGGGAGCCGAGGCGGCCGAGGGCCACCGCGGTGTTGTACGGACCGCCGCCGAGCCGCGGGGCGAGAGGGGGCAGCCCGGTGCCGGTGGACTCCTGCGGGACGAGGTCGATCAGGGCCTCTCCTGCGACGACTATCACGGGTGGTTCCTCTCGGCTCTGCGCTCTCGGCTGTCGACTCCGCGGTCGTACGCCCCGGCTTCCGCCACAGGCTAGGGCTTCCGGGCGGGCTCGGCCCGACACGGGCGGCACTCGGGCACGGCCGCGCCCAACGCGGGCACGCGGCGTCCCACCGGTATGGTCTGATCCGTCACTGAAGCGCCTGACCTGTGGAGATTCCATGCCCGGCACGCCGCCCCCCGCCCGTCGCACCGTGCTGCGCGCCGCCGCCCTCGTACCGGCCGCCGGTCTGGGGATCACGGCCTGCTCGTCCGGCGGCGACGGCGGCTCCAACCGTTCGGCGCCGACCGCGCCGGTGGACATCGGTGCGGCCGACGAGGTGAAGGTGGGTGCCTCGAAGCTCTACACCGACGAGAACGTGGTCGTGAGCCGCATCTCGGACGACGAGTACAAGGCGTTCAGCACGATCTGCACGCACGCCAAGTGCCCCATCAACAAGCTGGAGGGGCACAAGCTCATCTGCCCCTGCCACGGAAGTCAGTTCGACGCCACGAACGGCAAGGTGCTGCACGACCCGGCCGTCAACCCGCTCTCGGAGCTGCCGGTCAAGGTGGCGGACGGCAAGATCATCGCGGGCCGAGGGGCGGCCCAGGGGCGGCTCAGGGGCTGACGGGCTGGGCGGGGGTCCGCTCCCGCTCCCGCGTTCACGTCCACCGCTCCCACCTTCACTCCCAGTCCCACGCGATCCCCAGGATCCCCGCCCGCACCTGGGGCTCCACGAGGTGCACCGACCGATGGCTGCCGCTCAGCGTCAGCTCCTGGCGCCCGCCGCGCGGCGCGGCGGCCGAATGCTGGGTGAAGCGGTGGCAGCGTACGGGCAGCGCACCTTCGTCGAACCGCACCTGGAGCGCGTACTGCCCGCCCGCGAAGGTGAAGCCCCGGAAGTACTCGGTGGCCGTCCCCGCCGTGCCGTCCTCGAAGCCGTACCGGAACAGATGCGTGTCGCCCGTGCGCAGGCGCGCGTCGAAGAGCAGTTCGGCGACGAGCACTCCCGTCTCGTGGTGCCATCGCACACGACCCGTGCGGCAGTTCTCCAGGGCGTGGACGCCGACGCGTTCCGGTGCGCAGCCGGGGTCGCCCCGGTAGATGGCGAGATAGCGGTCCACGGCGTCCCGGTGGGCGCGCACGACGTGCTGCGAGTCGCGGCCGAGCAGCTCGCGGCGCCCGCCGATCCGCACCCGTTCGTGGTGGCCGACGGTGTGCAGGCCGCCGTCGAGCGGTGATCCGAGCCCGGTGATCAGCTCCTGGAGCACGTCGGACCCTTCGAGCAGGGAGCGGTAGGAGCGGGCGGCGGGGCGTTCGCAGGCGGGGTGTTCGGAGGACTTGGCGAGGAGCCGGATCAGTGACTCCTCGGGGAGTTCGAGGATCTCCTCCAGGGCGCGCACGGCACGGAGCGACTCGGTGCGCTGCGGGCGCCGCGCACCCTGCTGCCAGTAACTGAGGCTCGTCACGCCGACGTTGACGCCCTGCCGCGCGAGATGGTGCCGTACGCGTTGCAGGGGAAGACGCCGTGCGGCGATCGCGGCCCGCAGCGCCACGTGGAAGGGGCCGGTGCGCAGCGCGGCCTCCAGGTCAGCGGGTGCGCCGTCCGCGAGCTGTGTGCCGTGCCGCATCGCAAGGCCCTTCTGTGAACATTCACATCGGCCGCCCGGGCATGCGCACCGGTCGGACCGGGCCACCAGGTGGGCGTACGAGGGGTGTTCACATACGTACGCCGCCGTTCACGGCCCAAGTAATCCCGCATTGAACCTTGTTGACCTGCACCGGACAACACTCGATGCTCAATCGCAGCGTCCGGACGCGCTCCTCCACCACCCCACACCCCCCGCTCGGGAGGAACGCGATGCGCCATAGAAGCAGTAAGTACAGCGGACGCAGACGGTTGTCCGCACTCGCCGTCGTGGCGGCGGCCCTGGTGGCCGCACCGGCGGCCACGGCCACGGCCGCCCCCGAAACAGCCTCGCCCTACGCGGTGCGCGCCGTGGCCGTGGCCGATCCCTCGGCCCCCTCGCTCCTCGCCGCCAAGCGCCTGAACATCACGATGCAGGCCCAGCAGAAGACCAACTGGTGCTGGGCCGCTTCCGGGAACACGATCGCCGCCTTCTACGGCAAGAACTACAGCCAGAACCAGTTCTGCAACGCCGCCTTCGGGCGTAACCAGAACACCGAGTGCCCCAACGCGCAGGCCACGCTCGGCGACGTGCAGAACGGCCTGGACCGGGTGGGCATCAGCGCCGGTTCGTACGTTAGCGGCTGGCTGCGCTACCCGACCGTGCAGGCCGAGATCAACGCGGGCCGCCCGGTCGAGACCCGCATCCAGTGGTCGAACGGCGGCGGCCACATGCACGTCCTGTACGGCTATGACGACGCGAGCAGCTGGGTCTACTGGGGTGACCCGTGGCCGTCCAACGACCGCTACAACTGGGCCTCGCACAGCTGGTACGTCAACAACAACACCTTCTCCTGGACCCACTCGCTGTACCGGATCGGGGCGTGAGCGCGATGACCCGTCACCTTCACCTTCCCCTGCCCCATCCTCTTCCCCGACACCTGCTGAGGGCGGCGCTCGCCGGGTCGGCCGCCACCCTGCTGCTCGGCCTCGCGGCGCCGTACGCCTCGGCGGACCCCGGGCCCCGGGACGCTTCCCGGGACGCGGCCCACGAGGCCGCGAGCGCCCCCAGGACCCTCGACACGCTCTCCCGCTTCTTCGCACGCGAGGGGGCCGTCAGCAGGGCAGCGGCGGACCCGCGGGTGCGGGGCGAGGCCGTGCCCGTGCGCTATCTCTCCCCGGAGTTCGTCGCGGGCGAGAAGGGGGCGCCGGTCGCCCGCGTGGAGTTCCTCGCCAGCACGGCGGTCTCCTCCGACGGGCAGAAAGCCTCCTTGTGGATGGTGAAACAGTCAGGCTCCTGGAAGGTCGTGAACATCGCCACCGGGGACGACGAGACGCACTACGCGCGCGTGGGCGCCGACAAGCTCCCCGGGGGCACCGTTTTCCACGAGCCGCAGATCAATGCCTGGTATGTGCGGGGGCGGGGGCGGGTCCTTCCGCTGAACGCGGACGCGGTGCGTGCCGTGGGCTCGGACGGGGTCTCGGTCGCCGCGTATCAGAAGCGTGTGCACGGTGCGTACGCCGACAAGCTGCCCGGCTCGGCGTACGCGAAGTCCGGCAAGGCGGGGGGCTTCGCCCCGAAGGAGCCGGTCGCGCGGCCCCCGGCGGCGCCGACCGAGGCTTCGGCCGAGGATCCCGTCACGGTTGCCTCCTCCGTGGCCGGAGCGGGGGCCCTGGTAGCCCTTGGCCTCTCCGGCCTGGCCGTCCTGCGACGTCGCGCCCGGCAGCGCGGCTGACCTGCCCTCCCGGGCCCCTGCTCCCGGGCCCCTGCTCCTGGCCCCTGCCACCGGCCCTCGCTCCCGGCCGGGAGCTTCCCCACCCACCCGCCCTTCAGGGCGGGTGGGCATGAGGGCGGGGGAGGCGGTGGTCCTGGGTGCGGGGAGCCGGAGTTCCCCGGCAGCGGGCCGTCGGGAGAGGGAGGGGCAGGCCCCCTCAAGACCCTGACTGTCAGCCCCCGCAAGTAGGGTGTGGAGCATGGCAGACCCCTCCAGCTACCGCCCCAAGCCGGGACAGATCCCCGACTCGCCGGGGGTCTATCGGTTCCGCGACGAACACCGCCGGGTGATCTACGTCGGCAAGGCCAAGAGCCTGCGCCAGCGCCTGGCCAGTTACTTCCAGGACCTCTCGAATCTGCACCCGCGCACCGCCACGATGGTGACGACGGCCGCCTCCGTCGAGTGGACGGTCGTCTCCACCGAGGTCGAGGCGCTGCAGCTCGAATACTCCTGGATCAAGGAATTCGACCCCCGGTTCAACGTCAAGTACCGCGACGACAAGAGCTATCCGTATCTCGCGGTGACGATGAACGAGGAGTTCCCGCGTGTGCAGGTGATGCGCGGCCAGAAGAAGAAGGGCGTCCGCTACTTCGGTCCTTACGGCCACGCGTGGGCGATCCGCGACACCGTGGACCTCCTCCTGCGTGTCTTCCCGGTCCGCACCTGCTCGGCGGGGGTCTTCAAGAACGCCGAGCGCACCGGCCGCCCCTGCCTCCTCGGCTACATCGGCAAGTGCGCGGCGCCCTGCGTCGAGCGCGTCTCCCCGCAGGAGCACCGCGAACTCGCCGAGGACTTCTGCGAGTTCATGACGGGCCGCACGGGGACGTACATCCGCCGTATCGAGCGGCAGATGGCGGACGCCGCCGAGGACATGGAGTACGAGAAGGCGGGCCGTCTGCGCGACGACATCGGGGCCCTCAAGAAGGCCATGGAGAAGAGCGCCGTCGTCCTGGCCGACGCCACCGACGCCGACCTCATCGCGCTGGCCGAGGACGAGCTCGAGGCGGCCGTCCAGATCTTCCACGTCCGCGGCGGCCGCGTGCGCGGTCAGCGCGGCTGGGTCACCGACAAGGTCGAGGCCGTCACCAGCGGTGACCTCGTCGAGCACGCACTCCAGCAGCTCTATGGAGAGGAGAGCGGGGACTCCGTACCGAAGGAAGTCCTCGTGCCCGCGCTGCCCGAGCCCATAGAGCCCGTCCAGGAGTGGCTCACCGAGCGCCGTGGTTCGAACGTCTCGCTGCGCATCCCGCAGCGCGGCGACAAGAAGGCGCTCATGGAGACCGTGGCGCGCAACGCGCAACAGTCCCTCGTGCTGCACAAGACCAAGCGCGCCTCCGACCTCACGACCCGCTCGCGCGCCCTGGAGGAGATCGCGGAAGCGCTCGAACTGGACAGCGCCCCGCTGCGCATCGAGTGCTACGACATCTCCCATCTCCAGGGTGACGACGTCGTGGCCTCCATGGTCGTGTTCGAGGACGGCCTCGCACGCAAGAGCGAGTACCGCCGCTTCCAGATCAAGGGCTTCGAGGGCCAGGACGACGTCCGCTCCATGCACGAGGTGCTCACGCGCCGCTTCAAGCGCTACCTCTCCGACAAGCAGCAGACGGGGGAGTGGGACCCCGACGAGTCCGGCGAGACCGGCCAGTCCGGCGAGATCGGCGAGTCGAACGGCGAGTCGAACGGCGAGGTGAGCGCCTTCACCGAGGAGGACGGCCGTCCCAAGCGCTTCGCCTACCCGCCCCAGCTCGTCGTCGTGGACGGCGGCCAGCCGCAGGTCGCGGCGGCCCAGCGGGCCCTCGACGAGCTCGGCATCGACGACATCGCGGTCTGCGGCCTCGCCAAGCGCCTCGAAGAGGTCTGGGTGCCGGGCGACGACGACCCGGTGATCCTGCCGCGCACCAGCGAAGGCCTGTACCTTCTCCAGCGGGTACGCGACGAGGCGCACCGCTTCGCGATCACGTATCAGCGGGCCAAGCGGGCCAAGCGTTTCAAGGCCGGACCGCTGGACGCCGTGCCGGGCCTCGGTGACGCGCGCAAGCAGACGCTGATCAAGCACTTCGGTTCCGTGAAGAAGCTGCGATCCGCGACAATCGAGCAGATCTGTGAGGTTCCGGGCGTAGGCCGCAAGACGGCCGAGTCGATCGTCGCGGCCCTGGCCGGAGCGGTACCCGCGGGACCCGCCGTGAACACGGCGACCGGAGAGATCATTGAAGAAGAGGAGCCCGCGAGCGCGGGAGCCTCGGGCGATGGCGAGGATCCCGTGACCGCGGGCACCTCTGAGGAACGACGGGGGCAGGAGACATGACCACCGAGCACGACGAAGGCGGCGAGCAAGTGAGTACGGGCACGACCATCACGCCAGGTGAGACCGCCGAAGTGGTCCCCGAGCTGGTGATCATCTCCGGCATGTCGGGAGCCGGACGCAGCACCGCGGCGAAGTGTCTCGAGGACCTCGGCTGGTTCGTCGTCGACAACCTGCCGCCCGCGCTGATCCCCACCATGGTGGAGCTCGGCGCCCGCTCGCAGGGGAACGTCGCCCGCATCGCGGTCGTCGTCGACGTCCGCGGCCGCCGTTTCTTCGACAATCTGCGCCAGTCCCTCGCGGACCTGGAGGCCAAGCACGTCACCCGCCGGATCGTCTTCCTGGAGTCCTCGGACGACGCCCTGGTCCGCCGTTTCGAGTCGGTCCGCCGCCCCCACCCGCTGCAGGGCGACGGCCGCATCGTCGACGGCATCGAGGCCGAGCGCGAGCTCCTGCGCGAGCTGCGCGGCGACGCCGACCTGGTGATCGACACGTCCAGCCTGAACGTGCACGAGCTGCGCGCCAAGATGGATGCCCAGTTCGCGGGCGACGAGGAGCCCGAGCTGCGGGCCACGGTCATGTCGTTCGGCTACAAGTACGGCCTGCCGGTCGACGCCGACCTCGTCGTGGACTGCCGCTTCCTGCCCAATCCGCACTGGGTGCCGGAGCTGCGGCCCTTCACGGGGCTCAACGAAGAGGTCTCCGGCTACGTCTTCAACCAGCCGGGCGCCAAGGAGTTCCTCGACCGGTACGCCGAGCTGCTCCAGCTCATCGCCGCGGGCTACCGCCGCGAGGGCAAGCGTTACGTGACGATCGCGGTCGGCTGTACGGGTGGAAAGCACCGCTCCGTCGCCATGTCGGAGAAGCTCGCGGCACGCCTGGTGTCCGAGGGCGTCGAGACCGTCCTCGTCCATCGGGACATGGGGCGGGAGTGAAGTCCTCCCTGCGGCTGAACCGCCTGGGCCGCAAGCGCGGCGCGCAGCCCAAGGTCGTGGCGCTCGGCGGCGGGATGGGCCTGTCCGCGTCGCTGGCCGGGCTGCGGCGCATCACCGGTGACCTCACCGCCGTGGTCACCGTCGCCGACGACGGCGGCTCCAGCGGGCGGCTCCGCGACGAGCTGGGCGTCCTGCCGCCGGGCGACCTGCGCAAGGCGCTCGCCGCCCTGTGCGGCGACGACGACTGGGGCCAGACCTGGGCCCGCGTCATCCAGCACCGCTTCCAGTCCAAGGGTGACCTGCACGAACACGCGGTCGGCAATCTGCTGATCGTCGCCCTGTGGGAGCAGCTCGGCGACCACGTCCAGGCACTCGACCTGGTCGGCAAGCTGCTCGGCGCGCACGGCCGCGTGCTGCCCATGTCCGCGGTCCCGCTGGAGCTCCAGGCGCTGGTCAAGGGGCATGA
Source organism: Streptomyces sp. NPDC031274 (assembly GCF_055570235.1). Lineage (NCBI taxonomy): Bacteria > Bacillati > Actinomycetota > Actinomycetes > Kitasatosporales > Streptomycetaceae > Streptomyces > Streptomyces sp. NPDC031274. The sequence goes on from NZ_JBVIHP010000022.1 coordinate 17,062, forward strand.
TCCGGAGCGCCCGGACGACGTGGACACGGTGCGCGGACAGGCCACGGTGGCGCTCACCCCGGGTGAGGTGCAGTCCGTGCACGTGGTCCCGCGCGACCCGCCGGCCGTCCCCGAAGCGGTCGCCGCCGTGCTCGACGCGGACTGGGTGGTGCTCGGCCCGGGCTCCTGGTTCTCGTCCGTGATCCCGCATCTCCTTGTCCCCGAACTGCTCGACGCGCTCATCCAGACGAAGGCCCGCAGGGTGCTCTCGCTGAACCTCGCGCCACAACCCGGTGAAACAGATGGGTTCTCTCCGCAGCGTCATTTGGAGGTTTTGGCCCGACACGCCCCTAAACTCGCCCTGGACGTGGTGCTGGCCGACGACGCCGCCGTGCCCGACCGTGAGTCACTCACCGATGCCGCCAAGCGGCTCGGCGCCACGGTCGAGCTGGCGCCGGTGGCCAGGCACGATGGCACTCCGAGGCACGATCCGGAGCTCCTGGCCACCGCGTACGACCGTATTTTTCGGATGCATGGAAGGATCGGCCCATGGCGATGACGGCAGCGGTGAAGGACGAAATCTCCCGGCTTCCCGTCACCCGGACCTGCTGCAGAAAGGCAGAGGTCTCGGCCATCCTGCGGTTCGCGGGCGGCCTTCACCTGGTGAGCGGCCGCATCGTGATCGAGGCGGAGCTGGACACGGCAATGGCCGCACGGCGGCTGAAGCGGGACATTCTTGAGATTTTCGGACACAGCTCGGAGCTGATCGTGATGGCTCCCGGCGGGCTGCGACGCGGCTCGCGCTATGTCGTACGGGTCGTGGCGGGCGGCGATCAGCTGGCCCGGCAGACAGGCCTCGTGGACGGCCGTGGCCGCCCCATCAGGGGCCTGCCGCCACAGGTGGTCTCGGGGGCCACCTGTGACGCCGAGGCGGCGTGGCGCGGGGCGTTCCTCGCGCACGGCTCACTGACCGAGCCGGGGCGCTCCTCCTCCCTGGAGGTGACCTGCCCGGGTCCGGAGGCGGCCCTCGCGCTCGTCGGCGCCGCGCGCAGGCTGCAGATCGCGGCCAAGGCCCGCGAGGTGCGCGGCGTGGACCGCGTCGTGGTGCGGGACGGTGACGCGATCGGAGCCCTGCTCACCCGGCTCGGCGCCCACGAGTCCGTGCTCGCCTGGGAGGAGCGGCGGATGCGCCGCGAGGTGCGCGCCACCGCCAACCGCCTGGCGAACTTCGACGACGCCAACCTGCGCCGCTCGGCCCGCGCGGCCGTCGCCGCCGGTGCCCGTGTGCAGCGTGCCCTGGAGATCCTGGGCGACGAGGTCCCCGAGCACCTCGCGGCCGCCGGACGGCTGCGCATGGACCACAAGCAGGCCTCCCTGGAGGAGCTCGGCGCGCTCGCCGAGCCCGCGCTGACGAAGGACGCGGTCGCGGGCCGCATCCGCCGCCTTCTCGCCATGGCGGACAAGCGGGCGCAGGACCTGGGGATCGCGGGTACGGAGTCCAACCTGAGCGAGGAGCTCGCCGACAACATGGCGGTCTGACCGCCGTCGTACGTCACGCAAGCCGCCGGGGCCGCCGAGGCCCCGGCGGCTTCTTTGCGTCCCTTTCCGTGTCACTCTTCACGCCATATTGACATGATCATGAAGTATCACGAGCCTGGCGTCCGCGCACAAATGTGCCGGACAACCGCAAGGGGGGCTCATGAGACGAAGAGTGAGATCCAGAGCCGGTTTCAGATCGGTCGTCGCCGCGGGAGCGTTACTCGTCGGCGGACTCGTCGCCGTGCCGCACGCCCAGGCCGACAGCGGGGCGAAGGCCCCGGCCACCGGCGATCCGGCGGCCGTGAAGGTCTACGAGGCCCAGGTCACCAAGAAGCAGATCCCGATCCTCATCGAGGCGGGCCAGGACGCCCACGAACTCGCGGGACAGGCCCCCGAGCGCGGCACCGCCCGCGTCGAGGTCTATCTGACCAGGGCGCAGGCCAAGGGCGTCGAGCGTGAGGGCGTCGAGCTCACCGAGCAGAAGGTCTCCGCGAGCACGGAGCGGAAGCTGAAGGCCGCGGGGGACGGCGTCTTCAGGCCGTACAGCGGCAAGGGCGGCCTGAAGGAGGAGATCGTCAAGACCGGTCAGGCCCACCCCGGCCTCACCAAGGTCGTCTCCATCGGCAAGACGCTCAAGGGCCAGGACATCCTCGCTCTGAAGCTCTCCAAGGGCGCGAACAAGTCCAAGGACGGCTCCAAGCCGTCCACGCTCTACATGTCCAACCAGCACGCGCGCGAGTGGATCACCCCCGAGATGACCCGCCGCCTGATGCACCACTACCTCGACAACTACGGCAAGGACCAGCGCATCACCAAGCTCGTGGACTCCACCGAGCTGTGGTTCGTGCTCTCCGCCAACCCCGACGGCTACGACTTCACGCACGCCGCCGACGGCGACCGCCAGTGGCGCAAGAATCTCCGCGACATCGACGGCGACGGCAAGATCGCGGCGGGCGACGGCGTCGACCTCAACCGCAACTTCGCCTACAAGTGGGGTTACGACAACGAGGGTTCGTCCCCCGAACCCTCGTCCGAGACCTACCGGGGGACCGGCCCGATGTCCGAGCCGGAGACCAAGGCACTCGACCGCTTCCAGAAGCGCGTCGGCTTCACGTACGGGATCAACTACCACTCCGCGGCTGAACTGCTCCTCTACGGAATCGGCTGGCAGGTCGCCACGCCGAGCCCGGACGACGTCCTCTACAAGGCGCTGAACGGTACCCCGGAGAAGCCCGCCGTCCCCGGCTACCACCCGCAGGTCTCCTCGGAGCTCTACACCACCAACGGCGAGGCGGACGGCCACGCGGGCAACATCAACGGCATGTCGATGTTCACGCCGGAGATGTCCACCTGCCAGACGGCCTCCGACGTCGACCCGAACGACGCCTGGAAGCCCGAGGACTGCGCCTCCATCTTCACCTTCCCGGACGACGAGAAGCTGATCCAGCAGGAGTTCGCGAAGAACGTCCCGTTCGCGCTCGCCGTCGCCGAGACCGCGCTCCATCCCGACCAGCCGGTCTCCGTACCCGGCATCGAGGCCCCCGACTTCACGCCGGACGCCTTCACCGCCTCCTACGCGCGCGGAGCTGACCAGGAAGTCGCCGTCACCGCCCGCAAGTCGGTGCGCGACAAGGAGCTCAACTACCGGATCAACGGCGGCCGTACACACGACGAGAGCCTCAAGGCCTGGAAGGGCGGCGAGACGTACGGCGGTGAGGACAACCTCCACTTCGACCAGTACCGCGCCGAGGTCGAGGACGCGCGCGTGGGCGACAAGGTCGAGGTGTGGTTCACCGGCCGCAACAAGAAGGGCCGTACCCAGAGCCCGCACTTCACGTACACCGTCACCGAGCGCGCCAAGGCCAGCACCCTCGTCGTGGCCGAGGAGGGCGCCGCGGCGACACAGGCCCAGAAGTACGTCGACGCCCTCAAGGCCAACGGACGTCCGGCCGTGGTCTGGGACGTCGCCAAGCAGGGCGCCCCGCACCCGCTCGGCGTCCTGTCGCACTTCTCCGCGGTCGTGCACTACACCGGTGACCCGGTGCCGGGGGCGGCCACCCAGCTCGCCCTGCGCGCCTACCTCAACGAGGGCGGCAAGCTGATCGAGTCCGGCGAGCGCACCGGCGGAAACGTGGACCTCGGGGGCGCGCTCTCCGACGACTTCGCGCAGTACTACCTGGGTGCGTACGAACGCCTCTCCGCACCCGGCGCCACCAGCTTCGCCGGCAGCGGCGCGCTCGACGGCGTGAAGGCGTCGCTGGGCGCCGCCGACTCCAACCCCCTGGACAAGGCGGGCCGTTTCACCGTCACGTCCGACACCCTGCCCGCCGACGAGTTCCCGCAGTTCAAGAGCGCGGCGGCAGGCAGCTACCCCGGCCTCACCAACCCCTACGCACCCTTCGAGGGCCAGGGCATGGCATCGGCGACCCACGCCGACCAGGACTGGAAGCGGCTGACCCGCACCATCGACCTGACCGGGGTCACGGCCGCGGACAAGCCGGAGCTGCGGTTCGCGCTCAACTGGAACCTCGAGACCGGCTACGACCACGGCGTACTGGAGGCGCACACCACCGGCGCCGACGACTGGACCACGCTCCCGGACACGAACGGCAACTCGTCGTCGGCCGTGCCCGCCGAGTGCGGGGCCGGGTTCTTCATCAACGGCCACCCGTTCCTGCGCCACTACCTGACGCAGTCGGCGACCGGCTGCACGGCGAGCGGCACCAGCGGCGCCTGGAACAGCTTCACCGGATCCTCCGGCGGCTGGAAGCCCGTCGCCTTCGACCTGAGCGCCTACGCGGGCAAGAAGGTCGAGGTGTCGCTCAGCGCCATCACCGACCCCTCCAGCGGGGGCCGCGGATTCTTTGCCGACAACGCGCAGGTTGTGGTAGGGGGCAACGCGACGGAGACCGAGGGATTCGAGGCCTCTCTGGGCACCTGGGCGGTCGCTCCGGCGCCCCCCGGAAGCCCCAACATCACGGGTGACTGGGCCCGCACCGGCGAGCTCTACAAGCCCTATGCGGCCGTCACAGCGCGTGACAGTGTGCTCCTCGGCTTCGGGTTCGAGCATGTACCCAACAGCGCCGAGCGCACTGCTCTTATGGGCGCATCCCTTGCACATCTGCGCCGCTGACGCTGCGTAGTCGGGACCGGAATCCCGGTGGCTCGTACTTCCTACTCGGGGGTACGGGCCGCCGTGCTGTTCGGACCCCCTGTCGATGTCACCCAAAGGCCATCAGAGAGGTAGGGTCGGAGGCGGTCGGGGACATCCCATACATCTCGCCGGCGTCTGAAACCGGCGTACCAACGAGGAGATCGGTTCGTGACGATCCGCGTAGGCATCAACGGCTTCGGCCGCATCGGGCGCAATTACTTCCGAGCGCTGCTTGAGCAGGGTGCGGACATCGAGATCGTGGCTGTCAACGACCTGGGTGACACCGCGACTACGGCTCACCTTCTGAAGTACGACACCATCCTGGGCCGTCTCAAGGCCGAGGTGTCGCACACCGAGGACACCATCACGGTCGACGGCCACACCATCAAGGTGCTGTCCGAGCGCAACCCCGCCGACATTCCGTGGGGCACGCTCGGCGTCGACATCGTGATCGAGTCGACCGGCATCTTCACCAAGAAGGCCGATGCCGAGAAGCACATCGCCGGTGGCGCCAAGAAGGTCCTCATCTCGGCTCCGGCCAAGGATGAAGACATCACCATCGTGATGGGCGTCAACCAGGACAAGTACGACGCGGCCAACCACCACGTCATCTCGAACGCGTCCTGTACCACCAACTGTGTGGCGCCGATGGCGAAGGTTCTCGACGAGAACTTCGGCATCGTCAAGGGCCTGATGACGACGGTGCACGCGTACACCAACGACCAGCGCATCCTGGACTTCCCGCACTCGGACCTGCGTCGCGCCCGCGCCGCCGCCGAGAACATCATTCCGACCACGACCGGTGCCGCCAAGGCCACCGCCCTGGTCCTTCCGCAGCTCAAGGGCAAGCTCGACGGCATCGCGATGCGCGTCCCGGTCCCGACCGGCTCCGCCACCGACCTCGTCGTCGACCTGCAGCGCGAGGTCACCAAGGACGAGGTCAACGCCGCGTTCAAGAAGGCCTCCGACGACGGCGCCCTCAAGGGTTTCCTCACCTACACCGAGGACCCGATCGTGTCCTCGGACATCGTCGGCGACCCGGCCTCCTGCACCTTCGACTCCTCCCTGACCATGGTCCAGGAGGGCAAGACGGTGAAGATCCTCGGCTGGTACGACAACGAGTGGGGCTACTCCAACCGCCTCGTCGACCTCACGGTCTTCGTCGGCGGTCAGCTCTGATCAGCAGAGCAGGCACCTCGATGTGAGCACAGGGTCCGGACCGCGCAATACTGCGTGGTCCGGGCCTTGTTGCACGTCAGCCCTCTAAAGGAGTCCTGGAGTCCAGCCATGAAGACGATCGACGAACTTCTCGCCGAAGGGGTCGAGGGCAAGCGGGTCTTCGTCCGCGCCGACCTCAATGTGCCGCTCGCCGACGGCACCATCACCGACGACGGCCGCATCCGCGCCGTCCTGCCGACCGTCACCAAGCTCGCGGGCGCGGGCGCCAAGGTGATCGTCGCCTCACACCTCGGCCGCCCCAAGGGCGCCCCGGACCCGGTGTTCTCGCTGCTTCCCGCCGCCGAGCGCCTCGGTGAACTCCTCGGCAAGCCCGTGGCGTTCGCCCAGGACACCGTCGGTCCCGCCGCGCACGACGCGGTGGACGGTCTCGAGCCCGGCCAGGTCGCCGTCATCGAGAACCTCCGCTTCAACGCGGGCGAGACATCCAAGGACGACACCGAGCGCGGCGAGTTCGCCGACCAGCTCGCGGCCCTCGCGGATGTCTACGTGGGCGACGGCTTCGGTGCCGTGCACCGCAAGCACGCCTCTGTGTACGACCTTCCGGCGCGTCTTCCGCACTACGCGGGCTACCTCATCGCCACCGAGGTCGGCGTCCTGAAGAAGCTCACCGAGGACGTCAAGCGCCCGTACGTCGTCGCGCTCGGCGGCGCCAAGGTCTCCGACAAGCTGGCCGTCATCGACCAGCTGCTCGGCAAGGCCGACCGCCTCCTGATCGGCGGCGGCATGGCCTACACCTTCCTCAAGGCCCAGGGCTACGAGGTCGGCGCCTCCCTCCTCCAGGAGGACCAGATCCCGCAGGTCAAGGAGTACATCGAGCGCGCGAAGAAGAGCGGCGTCGAGCTGGTCCTCCCCGTCGACGTGCTGACCTCCTCGGAGTTCCCGGACCTGAAGGCCAAGGACCCCGCCAACCCCACCACGGCCGCCGCGGACGCCATCGCGGCCGACCACATGGGTCTCGACATCGGACCCGAGACGTGCAAGCTCTACGCCTCGAAGATCGCCGACGCGGCCACCGTCTTCTGGAACGGCCCGATGGGCGTCTTCGAGCACCCCGACTACGCCGAGGGCACCAAAGCGGTCGCCCAGGCTCTTCTCGACTCCGAGGCCTTCACGGTCGTCGGCGGTGGCGACTCCGCCGCCGCCGTACGGATCCTCGGCTTCGACGAGAACGCATTCGGCCACATTTCCACCGGCGGCGGCGCCTCCCTCGAATACCTCGAGGGCAAGACGCTCCCCGGCCTCGCCGCACTGGAGAACTGACACCTGATGACTACGCGTACCCCGCTGATGGCGGGCAACTGGAAGATGAACCTCAACCACCTCGAGGCCATCGCACACGTCCAGAAGCTCGCCTTCGCCCTTGCCGACAAGGACTACGACGCCGTCGAGGTCGCCGTCCTGCCCCCCTTCACCGACCTGCGTTCGGTGCAGACCCTGGTCGACGGCGACAAGCTCAAGATCAAGTACGGCGCCCAGGACATCTCGGCGCACGACACCGGTGCGTACACCGGCGAGATCTCGGGCCCGATGCTCGCCAAGCTGAAGTGCACGTACGTGGCCGTGGGTCACTCCGAGCGCCGTCAGTACCACGACGAGACCGACGAGATCTGCAACGGCAAGGTGAAGGCCGCCTACAAGCACGGCCTGACCCCGATCCTCTGCATCGGCGAGGGCCTGGACATCCGTGAGGCCGGCCAGCAGATCCAGTACACCCTCACCCAGCTCGACGGCGGCCTGAAGGACCTGCCCGCCGAGCAGGCCGAGACCATCGTCATCGCCTATGAGCCGGTGTGGGCCATCGGCACCGGCAAGGTCGCGACCCCCGAGGACGCCCAGGAGGTGTGCGGCGCGATCCGCGGCCGCCTCGCCGAGCTGTACTCGCAGGAGCTCGCCGACAAGGTGCGCATCCAGTACGGCGGCTCCGTGAAGTCCGGCAACGTGGCCGCGATCATGGCCCAGCCCGACGTCGACGGCGCCCTCGTCGGCGGCGCCGCGCTCGACACGGACGAGTTCGTCAAGATCGTGCGGTTCCGCGACCAGTGAGTATGCGGTAGCGCCGATACGTCGTACCCTTGCGGGGGCCGGGCAGCTTCTCACCCAGAGGCACCGGCCCCCGTCGTCGACAGAGAATCGATTCAGATCCGAGGAAGTTGGTCCAGCTGTGGTTATGGGGTTCTCGATCGCCCTCATCGTCTTCAGCCTGCTGATGATGCTGCTGGTGCTGATGCACAAGGGCAAGGGCGGCGGTCTCTCCGACATGTTCGGTGGCGGCATGCAGTCGTCCGTCGGCGGTTCGTCCGTCGCCGAGCGCAACCTCGACCGCATCACTGTCGTGGTCGGTCTCTGCTGGTTCGCGTGCATCGTCGTGCTCGGCCTGTTGATGAAGGTGAACAACTGACCGCGAAAGCGGCTTGATTGCCACCTTGCGAAAGCTTCGCTTAAAGCCCCATGTACGGTGCGCGCCGCACGGCGCGGATTATCATGGGGCTTGCGTGTCGGGGTGAGGGTGTAACTCCGAACACTGGACGCGCGTTGGGCCTTACGTAGACTGAGGCGCCCGCAGCAGCACCATCACGCAGGGAGTTACGACCGTGGCAAGTGGCAACGCGATCCGTGGAAGTCGGGTCGGGGCGGGGCCGATGGGCGAGGCCGAGCGCGGTGAGTCAGCGCCGCGACTGCGCATCTCCTTCTGGTGCTCCAACGGACACGAGACGGTGCCCAGCTTCGCCAGCGACGCGCAGGTTCCCGATACTTGGGACTGCCCCCGCTGCGGCTTCCCGGCCGGTCAGGACAGGGACAATCCGCCGGACCCGCCCCGCACCGAGCCGTACAAGACCCACCTGGCGTATGTGAGGGAACGGCGCAGCGACGCGGACGGCGAGGCGATTCTCGCGGAGGCGCTGGCCAAATTGCGGGGCGAGATCTAGAGCGTATGAAGGGCCGGACATCGGGCGATGTCCGGCCGCTGTGCTTTTCGCGTGGCGTTTACCGGCGCGTGTCCGGACAGACAGCTTCAGAGATCTCATATCGGGCCCTGATCAATTAGGTTGGAACGTGCAGCGGGGCAAGGTACGTACACAGGTACGAGAGAAGGCTGAAGTCCGAGATGAACGCAGAAAGCCGCGCCAGGCTCAACCAGACGCCCGAATGGGCGGCGCTCAGCAAGCACCGGGAGCAGCTGGGGGAGGTGCAGCTGCGTGAGTTGTTCGCCAAGGATCCGGCGCGCGGCACGCAGTACACGCTCCAGGTCGGTGACCTGCACGTCGACTACTCCAAGCACCTCGTCACCGACGAGACGCTGACGCTCCTGCGCGAGCTTGCCGCGGCCACCGACGTCTTCGGCCTGCGGGACGCCATGTTCCGCGGCGAGAAGATCAACACCACCGAGGACCGCGCCGTCCTGCACACCGCGCTGCGCGCCCCGCGCGACGCGGAGGTCGAGGTCGACGGCGAGAACGTGGTGCCCGCCGTGCACGCCGTGCTCGACAAGATGGCCGCCTTCGCGGACAAGGTCCGCTCCGGCGAGTGGACCGGGCACACCGGCAAGCGCATCAAGAACATCGTGAACGTCGGCATCGGCGGCTCGGATCTCGGCCCCGCCATGGCGTACGAGGCGCTGCGGTCCTTCACCGACCGCGATCTCACCGTGCGTTTCGTGTCGAACGTCGACGGCGCCGACCTGCACGAGGCCGTGCGGGACCTGGACCCGGCCGAGACGCTGTTCATCATCGCCTCGAAGACGTTCACCACGATCGAGACGATCACGAACGCGACCTCCGCCCGCGACTGGCTCCTGACCGGCCTGCGCGCCGACCAGAGCGCGGTCGCCAAGCACTTCGTGGCCCTGTCGACGAACGGCGGGAAGGTCTCCGACTTCGGCATCGACACGGCCAACATGTTCGAGTTCTGGGACTGGGTCGGCGGCCGCTACTCGTTCGACTCCGCGATCGGTCTCTCGCTGATGATCGCCGTCGGCCCGGACGCCTTCCGCGAGATGCTCGACGGTTTCCACCTCGTCGACGAGCACTTCCGTAACGAGCCCGCCGAGTCGAACGTGCCGCTGCTCCTCGGCCTGTTGGGCATCTGGTACGGCAACTTCCACGACGCCCAGTCGCACGCCGTCCTGCCGTACTCGCACTACCTCTCCAAGTTCACCGCCTACCTCCAGCAGCTGGACATGGAGTCCAACGGCAAGTCCGTCGACCGTGACGGCGAGCCGGTCGACTGGCAGACGGGTCCTGTGGTCTGGGGCACGCCGGGCACCAACGGGCAGCACGCGTACTACCAACTCATCCACCAGGGCACGAAGTTGATCCCCGCCGACTTCATCGGCTTCGCCGAGCCCGTCGCCGATCTGCTGCCCGGTCTTGTCGGCCAGCACGACCTTCTGATGGCCAACTTCTTCGCGCAGACGCAGGCGTTGGCCTTCGGCAAGACGCCCGACGAGGTGCGGGCCGAGGGTGTGCCGGACGAACTCGTCCCGCACAAGACGTTCAAGGGCAACCACCCGACGACGACGATCCTCGCCAAGGAGCTGACGCCGTCGGTTCTCGGTCAACTCATCGCACTCTACGAGCACAAGGTGTTCGTGCAGGGCGCCGTGTGGAACATCGACTCCTTCGACCAGTGGGGCGTCGAGCTCGGCAAGGTCCTCGCCAAGCGCATCGAGCCCGCCCTGACCGAGGGCGCGGACGTGCCGGACCTCGACGGTTCGACGACGGCGCTTGTCGCCAAGTACCGCACCCTGCGCGGGCGTTGAGTCGCTGAGAGCAGTTGAAAGCACTAAGGCCCGGCCCGCCGAGAGGCGGACCGGGCCTTAGTGCTGTGCGAGCCGTTCAGGGCCGTTCAGACTGAAGCGGCTCAGGGAGAAGCCGGCGGATACAGATCGCGCGGCAGCTGCGAGGCCGCGGCGGCGTCGAGCAGCCACAGCGTCCGCGACCTGCCGTACGCACCCGCGGCGGGCGCCTGTACCTCGCCCGCGCCCGACAGGGCGATCGCCGCGGCGTTCGCCTTGTCCTCGCCCGCGGCGAGCAGCCACACCTCACGCGCCGACCGGATCGCCGGGAGCGTGAGCGTGATGCGTACGGGCGGCGGCTTGGGCGCGCCGTGCACGCCGACCACCGTCCGCTCCGTCTCGCGGACCGCGGGCAACTCCGGGAAGAGCGAGGCGACATGGGTGTCCGGGCCGACGCCGAGCATCAGCACGTCGAACGTCGGCACCGGGCCGTGGTCCTCGGGCCCCGCAGCCGCGGTGAGCTCGGCGGCGTACATCCCGGCCGCCGCGTCCACCTCGTAGGCGCCGTCCGACGCGGGCATCGGATGCACCCGGGCCGGGTTGAGCGGCACCGAGTCGAGCAGTGCCTCCTTGGCCTGGGTGTAGTTGCGCTCCGGGTCGCCGTCCGGCAGGAAGCGCTCGTCGCCCCACCACAGGTCCAGGCGCGACCAGTCGATCGCGTCCTTGGCCGGGGACGAACTCAGCGCCGCCAGAAGGCCGTTGCCGTTGCGGCCGCCGGTGAGGACCACCGACGCGTAGCCGCGGGCGGCCTGCGCGTCGACGATCTTCGTGATGAGGCGGGCCGCCGCGGCCTGCGCCATCAGCTCCTTGTCGCGGTGGACCACCAGCTGCGGGGCCGCGCTCACTTCGCCGCCGCCTTCTTGGCCGCGGTCTTCTTCGCGGGAGCCTTCTTCGCCGCCTGAGCGGGCTCCTCCACGTCGGGAACCGTGGTTTCCTCGGCGGACTCGCCCAGGCGGTCCACGCCGTACTTCAGCGCGGACGCATAGGTGTCGTCCGGGTCGAGACGGCGCAGCTCCTCGGCGATCAGCTCGGCCGTCTCGCGGCGCTTGAGCGCCACCGCGCGGTCGGGCTGCCCCTGGATGGAGAGCGTGGCGAGCGAGCCGTCGGCCCGGCCGAGCACGATGGGACCGCAGTCGGTGTCCATGCGTACGCCGGTGAGACCGGGACCCGCGGAGAGCGAGCGCTTCACGGGGACGGAGAGCCGGTCGGCGAGCCACATGGCGAGCAGCTCGCAGCTCGGGTTGAACTCCTCGCCCTCCACCTCGACCGAGGTGACCTTGCAGGTGACCTGGTCGAGAGCCGCCGCGAGCATCGAGCGCCACGGGGTGATCCGGGTCCAGGACAGGTCCGTGTCGCCGGGGTGGTAGGCCTCGGCGCGCGCGGTCAGCTCGTGGATCGGCTGCTCCGCGGCGTACGTGTCCGTGACGCGGCGCTGGGCGAGCGCGCCGAGCGGGTCCTTGGCCGGGTTGAGCGGCGCGTTGACCGGCCACCACACGACCACGGGGGCGTCGGGGAGCAGCAGCGGCAGGACGACCGACTGGGCGTGGTTGATGACCTCGCCGTAGAGACGCAGGACCACCGTCTCGCCGGTGCCCGCGTCCGCGCCGACCCGTACCTCGGCGTCGAGGCGCGACGTCGTGCGGTCGCGGGGCGAGCGCGCGGCGCGCTTGATGACGACCAGGGTGCGCGAGGGGTGCTCGCGGGACGCTTCGTTGGCCGACTTCAGGGCGTCGTAGGCGTTCTCCTCGTCGGTGACGATGACGAGGGTGAGCACCATGCCGACGGCCGGGGTGCCGATCGCCCTGCGCCCCTTGACGAGGGCCTTGTTGATCTTGCTGGACGTGGTGTCCGTAAGGTCGATCTTCATGGGCGACGCCAGCTCCGTCCGTCTCGTGCGAGCATTTCGTCCGCCTCGGACGGGCCCCAGGTCCCGGACGGGTACTGCGCGGGCTTGCCGTGCTTGTCCCAGTACTCCTCGATCGGGTCGAGGATGTTCCAGGAGAGCTCGACCTCCTCCGTGCGCGGGAAGAGGTTGGCGTCGCCGAGCAGGACGTCCAGGATCAGGCGCTCGTACGCCTCCGGGCTGGACTCGGTGAAGGACTCGCCGTACGCGAAGTCCATCGACACGTCGCGGATCTCCATCGAGGTGCCGGGCACCTTGGAGCCGAACCGGACCGTGATGCCCTCGTCGGGCTGGACGCGGATGACGATCGCGTTCTGGCCCAGTTCCTCCGTCGCCGTGTGGTCGAAGGGGGAGTGGGGAGCGCGCTGGAAGACGACCGCGATCTCCGTGACGCGTCGGCCGAGGCGCTTGCCGGTGCGCAGGTAGAACGGGACGCCCGCCCAGCGGCGGTTGTCCACGCCGAGCTTGATGGCCGCGTAGGTGTCGGTCTTCGACTTGGGGTCGATGCCCTCTTCCTGGAGGTAGCCGACGGCCTTCTCGCCGCCCTGCCACCCCGCGGCGTACTGCCCGCGGACCGTGCTCTTGCCGAGGTCCTTGGGCAGCCGCACGGCGCCGAGGACCTTCGCCTTCTCCGCCACGAGCGCGTTCGCGTCGAAGGAGGCGGGCTCCTCCATCGCGGTCAGCGCCATCAGCTGGAGCAGGTGGTTCTGGATGACGTCACGGGCGGCGCCGATGCCGTCGTAGTAGCCGGCGCGGCCGCCGATGCCGATGTCCTCGGCCATCGTGATCTGGACGTGGTCCACGTAGGAGCGGTTCCAGATCGGCTCGAACATCTGGTTGGCGAAGCGGAGCGCCAGGATGTTCTGGACGGTCTCCTTGCCGAGGTAGTGGTCGATCCGGAACACCTGGTCCGGGGCGAACACCTCGTGCACGATCGAGTTGAGGTCCTTGGCGGACGCCAGGTCGTGCCCGAAGGGCTTCTCGATGACCGCACGGCGCCAGGATCCCGCGGGGGCGTCCGCGAGCTCGTGCTTCTTGAGCTGCTGGACGACCTGCGGGAAGAACTTCGGCGGCACGGAGAGGTAGAAGGCGAAGTTGCCGCCCGTGCCCTGTGCCTTGTCGAGGTCCTGGATGGTGGCCTTGAGCTGCTCGAACGCGGCGTCGTCGTCGAAGTTGCCCTGGACGAAGCGCATCCCCTGGATGAGCTGCTGCCAGACCTCTTCACGGAACGGCGTACGCGAGTGCTGCTTGACCGCGTCGTGGACGACCTGGGCGAAGTCCTCGTCCTCCCAGTCGCGGCGGGCGAAGCCGATGAGCGAGAAGCCCGGTGGCAACAGGCCTCGGTTGGCGAGGTCGTAGACAGCGGGCATCAACTTTTTACGGGACAAATCGCCCGTGACGCCAAAGATGACCAGGCCCGACGGCCCCGCGATACGCGGGAGCCGTCGGTCTGCGGCGTCACGCAGCGGATTGCTGCTTGACAAAGTGTTCAGCCCTTCGAGGGAGCGAGGCGCTTGAGCTCCGCCTCGGTCGACTTGAGCAGGTCGTTCCAGGAGGCCTCGAACTTCTCGACGCCTTCGTCCTCCAGCAGCTGTACGACCTCGTCGTACGAGATGCCGAGCTTCTCGACGGCCTCGATCTCGCCGCGCGCGGCGTCGTACGTGCCGGCGATGGTGTTGCCGGTGATCTGGCCGTGGTCGGCGGTGGCCTCGAGGGTCGCCTCCGGCATCGTGTTCACCGTGTTCGGCGCGACCAGGTCGTCGACGTACAGGGTGTCCTTGTACGCCGGGTCCTTGACGCCGGTGGAGGCCCACAGCGGACGCTGCTTGTTGGCCTGCGCCTTGTCGAGCGCGGCCCAGCGGTCGGAGGAGAAGACCTCTTCGTACGCCTCGTAGGCCAGACGGGCGTTGGCGAGGGCGGCCTTGCCCTTGGCGGCCTTGGCCTCGTCCGTGCCGATGCCGTCGAGGCGCTTGTCGATCTCGGTGTCCACGCGGGACACGAAGAAGGACGCCACCGAGTGGATCTTGGAGAGGTCCAGGCCCGCGGCCTTCGCCTTCTCCAGGCCCGCCAGGTACGCGTCCATGACCTCGCGGTAGCGCTCGAGGGAGAAGATCAGCGTCACGTTCACGCTGATGCCCTTGGCGATGACCTCGGTGATCGCGGGCAGGCCCGCCTTCGTCGCCGGGATCTTGATGAGTGCGTTCGGGCGGTCCACCAGCCAGGCGAGCTGCTTGGCCTCGGCGACCGTCGCCTTGGTGTTGTGCGCCTGGCGCGGGTCGACCTCGATCGACACGCGGCCGTCCTGGCCGCCCGTCGCGTCGAAGACCGGGCGCAGGATGTCGGCGGCGTCACGGACGTCCGCCGTCGTGATCATGCGGATGGCCTCTTCGACGGTGACCCCGCGGGCGGCGAGGTCGGTGAGCTGCTGGTCGTAACCGTCGCCCTGCGAGATGGCCTTCTGGAAGATCGACGGGTTCGTCGTGACGCCCACGACGTGGCTCTGGTCGATCAGCTCGGCGAGGTTGCCGGACGTGATCCGCTTGCGCGACAGGTCGTCCAGCCAGATCGCGACGCCTTCGTCGGAAAGGCGCTTGAGTGCGTCTGTCATGAGGATTACATCTCCTACTAGGTCGTATGTCGGCGTCAGCGCTGAGCGGCGTCGATCGATTCCCGGGCGGCGGATGCCACGTGATCGGCGGTGAAGCCGAACTCACGGAAGAGCACCTTGCCGTCCGCCGATGCACCGAAGTGCTCAAGGGAGACGATGCGACCTGCGTCGCCCACGAAGCGGTGCCAGGTCAGGCCGATGCCCGCCTCGACCGCCACGCGCGCCTTCACGGACGGCGGAAGGACGCTGTCGCGGTACCCCTGGTCCTGCGCCTCGAACCACTCGACGCACGGCATCGAGACGACACGGGTGGGAACACCCGCGGCCTGGAGCTGCTCGCGCGCCTCGACGGCGAGCTGCACCTCGGAGCCGGTGCCGATGAGGACGACCTCGGGCTTGCCGCCGTCGGCCTCGAACAGGACGTAACCGCCCTTGACCGCGCCCTCGGTGACCTCGCGGTCGTACGTCGGCACGCCCTGACGGGTCAGCGCCAGACCGTGCGGGGCGCCCTTGCCGAACTCCTTGGTGTAGCGCGCCAGGATCTCGCGCCACACGATCGCGGTCTCGTTCGCGTCCGCGGGGCGGACCACGTTCAGGCCCGGAATGGCGCGCAGCGAGGCCAGGTGCTCGACCGGCTGGTGCGTCGGGCCGTCCTCGCCGAGACCGATGGAGTCGTGCGTCCACACGTACGTCACCGGGAGGTGCATCAGCGCGGAGAGGCGGACGGCGTTGCGCATGTAGTCGGAGAACACCAGGAAGGTGCCGCCGAAGATGCGGGTGTTGCCGTGCAGCGCGATGCCGTTCATCTCCGCGGCCATGGCGTGCTCGCGGATGCCGAAGTGGACCGTTCGGCCGTACGGGTCGGCCTCCGGCAGCGGGTTGCCCGCGGGGAGGAACGACGACGTCTTGTCGATCGTGGTGTTGTTCGAGCCCGCGAGGTCGGCGGAGCCGCCCCACAGCTCGGGGACCACGGCGCCGAGGGCCTGGAGGACCTTGCCGGACGCGGCACGCGTCGCGACGCCCTTGCCCGTCTCGAAGACCGGGAGCTTCTCCTCCCAGCCCTGCGGGAGCTCACCCGCGGCGATGCGGTCGAAGTCGGCGGCGCGCTCGGCCTCGGCGGTGCGCCAGGAGGCGAAGCCCTTGGCCCACTCGGTCTTGGCCTCGCTGCCGCGGTCCAGGGCCGCACGGGTGTGCGCGAGGACCTCGTCCGAGACCTCGAAGGTCTGCTCCGGGTCGAAGCCGAGGACGCGCTTGGTGGCCGCGACCTCTTCGTCGCCGAGCGCCGAGCCGTGCGCGGCCTCGGTGTTCTGCGCGTTCGGTGCGGGCCAGGCGATGATCGAGCGCATGGCGATGAAGGAGGGACGCTCGGTCTCCGCCTTCGCGGCCTGGATCGCGCGGTAGAGGGCGGCCGGGTCGAGGTCGCCGTCCTCCTTGGGCTCCACGCGCTGGACGTGCCAGCCGTAGGCCTCGTACCGCTTCATGGTGTCTTCGGAGACCGCGGTCTCGGTGTCGCCCTCGATGGAGATGTGGTTGTCGTCCCACAGCAGTACGAGGTTGCCGAGCTTCTGGTGCCCGGCCAGGGACGACGCCTCGCTGGAGATGCCCTCCTGGAGACAGCCGTCACCCGCGATCGCGAAGATGTGGTGGTCGAACGGCGACTCGCCCGCGGGGGTCTCGGGGTCGAAGAGGCCACGCTCGTAGCGGGCGGCCATCGCCATGCCCACGGCGTTCGCGACGCCCTGGCCCAGCGGGCCCGTCGTCGTCTCGACGCCCGTGGTGTGCCCGTACTCCGGGTGTCCCGGGGTCTTGGAACCCCAGGTGCGGAACGCCTTCAGATCATCGAGCTCCAGGCCGAAGCCGGCCAGGTAGAGCTGGATGTAGAGGGTCAGGGACGAGTGGCCCGCGGAGAGAACGAACCGGTCGCGCCCGGTCCACTCGGCGTCCGCGGGGTCGTGCCGCATCACCTTCTGGAAGAGGGTGTACGCGGCAGGCGCGAGGCTCATGGCCGTACCAGGATGGCCGTTGCCGACCTTCTGTACGGCGTCCATGGCCAGGACGCGGGCAGTATCAACAGCCCGCTGGTCCAGTTCGGTCCACTCGAGGTCTGTGGTGGTCGGCTTGGTGCTCACCCTGAGTCAGGGCTCCTCTCCACATGTCGAATGCCGGCGATGTAGATCTCACCGGCCGATGTCGAGCCTACCGCTGTAAAGACGTGCATTTTTTCGAGTGATTCCAGACTGCCGGGGTGCGCCGGGATCCGCCTCCCGAAAGGGATCCATGGTGTTCACCATGTGATCCCCGAGCCGCTCATCTGGACCTTTAGAACGAGTGCCGCACCGCTCATCTGAATGGGTGTCGGGCCGACTTTCGGGCGGCTCAACACGCCGCCCAACACGACCCCACCCCCGCGAAGGGCGAGGTATGGGCAACGTCTACAGTGGCGTGGTACGCGCGAGCCTTTACCGGATCTTCATTTCTGAACGTCCGACGCGGCTTGCTGGGAAGTCTCTGTCAGGGGTGTGCGTGACGGCCGTTGAATCCCGTCCAGCGGGAGCGATTGGGGCGAGCTCTGGCCCAAGCCACCGGCCGCTCGGGGCCCGTGTCATGGCGTTCGTGGCGCTGACCAAGCCGCGAATCATCGAACTCCTCCTCATCACCACCGTTCCGGTGATGTTCCTCGCCGAGCAGGGGGTGCCCGACCTGTGGCTGGTCTTCGTGACCTGCCTCGGCGGCTACCTGTCGGCGGGCGGCGCGAACGCGCTCAACATGTACATCGACCGTGACATCGACGCCCTCATGGACCGTACGTCCCAGAGGCCCCTGGTCACGGGAATGGTCAGCCCCCGCGAGTGCCTCGCCTTCGGCATCGCGCTCGCGATCGCCTCCACGCTGCTCTTCGGGCTCGTCGTCAACTGGCTGTCCGCGTGGCTCGCCCTCGGTGCCCTGCTCTTCTACGTGGTCGTCTACACGATGATCCTCAAGCGCCGCACCTCGCAGAACATCGTCTGGGGCGGCATCGCGGGCTGCATGCCGGTGCTCATCGGCTGGTCCTCGGTGACCAACTCCCTGTCCTGGGCCCCGGTCATCCTCTTCCTCGTCATGTTCTTCTGGACGCCGCCGCACTACTGGCCGCTGTCCATGAAGGTCAAGGAGGACTACGCCCGCGTGGGCGTGCCGATGCTGCCGGTCGTCGCGTCGAACAAGGTGGTCGCGCGTCAGATCGTCCTCTACAGCTGGGTGATGGTCGCCGTCTCGCTGCTGCTCCAGCCGCTCGGCTACACCGGCTGGTTCTACACAATCGTGGCGTTCGTGACCGGCGGCTGGTGGCTGTGGGAGGCGCACGGTCTGCAGAACCGCGCCAAGGCGGAGGTCACGGGCGGCAAGCTCAAGGAGATGCGGCTCTTCCACTGGTCGATCACTTACGTCTCGCTGCTGTTCGTGGCGGTCGCGGTGGATCCCTTCCTCCGCTAGGCCTGCTGGGCCTGCTGGGCCTCAAGGCCAGGTCGACGGAGTTCACAGCACAGCCCCCTGCCGCCCTTGCGGGCGGCAGGGGGCTGTCTGCTTCGAGAGCGTCGCTGTGCCGCCGCGCCCATGCGCGGCAGCTGCGTGGTCGACGCCACGGCACCCGGCCGTCGCCAGACGATCTACCCATCGGTAGCATCCTGCTCATGGCAGAGACGCAGCAGGTTGAGGACAGCAAGCAGGCCGCTCGCGCCGAGCGGAAGGCCGCCAAGCTCGCCAAGGAGATCGGCGCCTTCGCGAAGGCGCACGGCGGTGCCGAGGGGCAGGTCGCGTACATCGGGTACGAGGGCACCCGCATCGTCCTGGTCGGTGAGGACGGCGGCTGGGGCGACCTGGTGGCGCCCACCTACGCGATCGCGCAGAGCGCTGTCGAGAAGGCCGGGATCACGGTCCACGAGGACTTCGACGGTGACTTCGCGGCCAAGGTGAAGACAGGACCCTACGAGTGGTCGCGCATGGCGGGCATTCAGCTCGGCGGTCCGAGCAACGGCTGAGGGCCGCTGTTCCCGGCACTCTTTTCGGCACTGTTTCCGAGCGCGTCCGAAGGCCACACCTGATGCCCGGGTCACCCGTTAGACCGTAGGAGCACGGTCCGCCTAACGGGAGCCCGGATGATCGAAACGCCGTCCCTGGTGGACCAGTACTGCCACGGTGTGCTCCGTACGGAGCTGGGCCTCGGCACCTTCGAGGCCCACCTCGGCCGGGGCGAGGGGCCTCCCGCGCCCGGCACCACCTTCTTCGACACCCAGACGGGCTTCGCCGTACGCCGCTGGTGCCCCCCGCTGCTCGGCCTCGAACCGCACTGCCCGCCCGCCCGCTACCTCGCCCGCCGCCGCGAACTCGGCGTGCTGGAAGTGGGGCGCAGGCTGCTGCGGGGGAGCGGCATCACGACCTACCTCGTCGACACGGGGCTGCCCGGCGATCTGACCGGGCCCGGCGAGATGGCGTCCACCGGCTGCGCCGACGCCCACGAGATCGTCCGCCTCGAGCTGCTCGCCGAACAGGTGGCCGACACCTCCGGCACGGTCGACTCGTTCCTCGCCAACCTCGCCGAGTCCGTGCACGCGGCCGCCGCGCACGCCGTCGCCTTCACCTCCGTCGCGGGCGTCCGGCGCAGTCTCGCCCTGGCCCCCGAACCGCCGGGGCCCGGCGAGGTGCGGGGCGCGGCGGGCCGCTGGCTCGCCCGGCGGCAGGTGGGCGGTGCGCTCCAGGACCCCGTACTGCTCAGGCATCTGCTGTGGATCGCCGTCGCGTCCGGGCGGCCGTTGCAACTGCACGCGGGGGCCGGGGACCCGCAGGGGTACTTCGGCGGCTTCGCGCGGGCGACCGCGGGGCTCGGCACCGATCTGGTCCTGCTGCACGGCTATCCGTACCACCGCAATGCCGCGGACCTCGCGGGCGTCTTCCCGCACGTGTACGCCGACCTGGGGCCCGCCCTGGTGCGCACCGGCGCCCGCGCGGCCGCCGTACTCGCGGAGATCCTGGAGCTCGCGCCCTTCGGCAAGCTGCTGTTCTCCAGCGGCGCGCACGGTCTTCCCGAGCTGCACGTGGTGGGCGCCAGGCTCTTCGGGGAGGCGCTCGGGCGCGTGTTCGGCGGGTGGGTCACCGAGGGCGCGTGGTCGCTGCCGGACGCGCAGCGCGTGGCGGGCCTCATCGCGGCAGGCAATGCCCGCCGCGTGTACGGACTCGCGGAGGGCTGACGCGCGGAGGGGGAAGGCCTCAGACGGCCGACAGCCGGGAGTCGCCGCTCTGGGACGGGACCTCCGCCGTGCTGTACGGACGTTCACGCAGCGACAGCAGGACGCGCATCACGCCGATCCAGACCACGCACGAGCCGAACATGTGCAGGCCGACCAGGACCTCGGGCAGGTCCGTGAAGTACTGGACGTAGCCGATGGCGCCCTGGGCGAGCAGGATCAGGAACAGGTCGCGGGTGCGGTGCAGCGGGCCCTTGGGGGCGTCGACCGCCTTGAGGACGAACCACAGGGCGAACGTCAGTGTCACCACGATCCACGCGAGCACGGCGTGCAGCTTGCTGACGGTCTCCCAGTCGAAGCCCATGCGCGGCACCTCGCTGGAGTCACCGGCGTGCGGCCCGGAGCCCGTCACCACCGTGCCGACCGCGATGAGGAGCACGGTCGCCGCGACCAGGAACCACACCAGCTGCGCCACGGCCTTGCCGACCAGCGGACGTAGCTCGCCGTCGCCTTCGCGGGTGCGCTGCCACATCGTGACGGCGACCGCGATCAACGCGGTGGAGAGCAGGAAGTGCGCCGCGACCGTGTACGGGTTCAGGCCGACGAGGACCACGATGCCGCCGAGCACGGCGTTGCCCATGACCAGCCAGAACTGGATCCAGCCGAGCCGGGTGAGGCTGCGCCGCATCGGCTTCTGGGAGCGCGCCGTGATGATCGCCCAGCCGACGGCCGCGCACAGCACGTACGTCAGCATGCGGTTGCCGAACTCGATGTACCCGTGGAAGCCCATCTCGTGCGTGGCGGTGAGGGACTCGTCCGTGCACTTGGGCCAGGTCGGGCAGCCGAGGCCCGAGCCGGTCAGCCGGACGGCGCCGCCGGTGACCACGATGCAGACCGTCATCGCCAGCGAGATGAGGGCCGCGCGCTGGACGGTCCGCTGCTGCGGGGTCCAGCGTTCGGCGATGAAGGCGAGCGGATTGCGCACGGCTTGAGCGGCGTCGGCTCGGGTCACGTTTGGCACGGGCCCATCGTAGGGGGCCGCTTGTGCACGGCTTCACGAGGGGGACGTATCCGGTGCTTCTGTGACGCGAGTTACGCCCATCCCCGCTCGATTCACTCCCAGCGGAAGAACTTCCCGGCCGCCCCTAGCCCCAGCACCGCCCAGACCGCCAGGATCCCGAGGTCGCGCCACGGCATCCCCGCGCCGTCCTGGAGCACGTCCCTCAGGCCGTCGGAGAGCGCCGAGATGGGAAGCAGGCCGAGCACCGACTGGGCCGCGTCCGGGAACTTGTCCAACGGCACGATGACCCCGCCGCCCACGAGCAGGAGGAGGAAGACCAGGTTGGCGGCGGCGAGCGTGGCCTCCGCCTTCAGGGTTCCCGCCATCAGCAGGCCGAGCCCGGAGAAGGCCGCCGTGCCGAGGACGAGCAGGAGGAGTACGGCGAAGGGGTTGCCGTGCGGTGACCAGCCGAGCGCGAACGCGATCACCGTGAGCAGGACGATCTGGAGGACCTCGGTGACCAGGACCGACAGGGTCTTCGCCGCCATCAGGGCCCAGCGGGGCAGCGGTGAGGCGCCGAGCCGCTTCAGGACGCCGTAGCGACGCTCGAAGCCCGTGGCGATGGCCTGGCCGGTGAACGCCGTCGACATCACGGCGAGGGCGAGGATGCCGGGCGCGAGGAAGTCGACGGCTTCGCCCTTGCCCGTGTCGACGATGTCGACCGCGCTGAACAGGACCAGCAGGAGCGTGGGGATGACGACCGTGAGCAGCAGCTGTTCGCCGTTGCGCAGCAGCATCTTCGTCTCTAGCGCCGCCTGCGCGCCGATCATGCGGGGGAGCGGGGCGGCGCCTGGCTTCGGTGTGTACGTACCGGCGGCGCTCATCCGCGCAGCTCCTTGCCTGTGAGCTCCAAGAACACATCTTCCAGGGTGTGGCGTTCGACGGCGATCTTCTCCGGCATCACGCCGTGCTGGGCGCACCAGGAGGTGACCGTGGCGAGCAGTTGCGGGTCGATCGTGCCGCTCACGCGGTAGGCGCCCGGCGTGAGTTCGGCCGCTGCGGAGTCCGGCGGGAGGGCCTTGAGGAGGGAGCCGACGTCGAGCCCGGGGCGCCCGGAGAAGCGCAGGGTGTTCTCGGCGCCGCCGCGGCACAGCGCCTCCGGGGTGCCCTCGGCGATGACCTTGCCCGCGTCGATGATCGCGACCTCGTCCGAGAGCTGCTCGGCCTCGTCCATGTGGTGCGTGGTCAGGATGACGCTGACGCCGTCGGTGCGCAGATCGCGTACGAGATCCCAGGTGGCCCGGCGTGCCTGCGGGTCCAGGCCCGCGGTCGGCTCGTCCAGGAAGACGAGCTCGGGCCGTCCCACCACGGCCATCGCGAGCGCCAGGCGCTGCTGCTGGCCGCCGGACAGGCGCCGGTAGGTGGTGCGGCCGCAGCTCTCCAGGCCCAGGCGCTCGATCAGCGCGCCCACGTCAAGGGGGTGCGCGTGCAGCTTGGCCATGTGGCGCAGCATCTCGTCGGCGCGGGCGCCGGAGTAGACGCCGCCGGACTGGAGCATCACGCCGATGCGGGGGCGCAGCGCGCCGGCCTCGCGGACCGGGTCGAGGCCGAGGACGCGGACGGTGCCCTCGTCCGGCCTGCGGTAGCCCTCGCAGGTCTCGATCGTGGTGGTCTTCCCTGCGCCGTTCGGGCCGAGGACCGCGGTGACGGTGCCCGCGCGGACCCGGAGGTCGAGGCCGTCCACCGCGGTCTTCTTGCCGTACCGCTTGACCAGTCCTGTGACCTGGACGACGGACTCATTTCCCATGGCGGGAAGTCTAGAGAGGGGGAGGCGGGCGGCAGGCAGGGGGATGTCAGCCCGCCCACTCGGCCCGTGAGCGGTGGGTGTCCAGCCACTTCTGTGCGTAGGCGACCGCGTCGGCCACCGGGAAGAGCCGGGCCGTCGCCGCGCCCACCGTGCCCCGCACCACGGGGCGGTCCCGCTCGAAGTCCGAGCCGAGTTCGTCGAAACGCTCCTCGGAGATCGAGGTCTCGCGCACCGTGGTCCAGCGGCGCCCCTCGGGTGTCATGACCGCGAAGGAGTTCTCGACCTCGGGAGCCGGAAGCCGGTACTCGGCCAGGTGGAAGGAGGTGCAGGAGTCGAATCCCGCGCCGAGGAGCAGCACCCGGGCGCCCGATTCCTCCAGGCGGGCCAGTGGGCTTCGCTCGCCGAGTCGGCAGTCCAGCGCGTGCCCCTCCAGGAGCGCCCCCGCGCGAGGGCCGATCGCGGCGAAGGAGGTCTGCGGGTGGGCGCTGCGCAGGGCGCCGGGCCAGGTCCGTACGGTCTCGGGGATCACACCCATGGCGCGCGTGGGGGTGGTGCGCGGGTCGTACGCGGGGATGGAGGCGCGGATCTGGGGCCACCAGGACTCGGGGACGGGCGGATTTCCCCACTCGGCCGGGTCGGAATTGTCGCTGGACTGCGTGGGGACGACCAGCGTGCCCTTTTGGCCCAGTGCGTCCAGAAGTGCCTGGACGGCGGCTACGGGGCCGCCGCTGACCCACCCGATGGCGCTCAGCGAGGAGTGCACGAGGAGGGTCTCCCCGGGGCTCACGCCGAGCTCGCGCAGGTCGGCCGCGAGGGAAGCGCGCGTACACAAAGGGCCGGTCGGAGGGGGTGTCGGCATGGTCGGAGAGTCTCCTGGACCCAGCCTGTCCGCGCCACTGATTTGATCGATCAGTGATCATTTCCGCAGGTCAGCTTAGGTATGCCTAAGTGATGTACCGCACCGGGTCTTGATCCGGACGCGGGTTGTCAGTCTCTGAGGAATTACGCAACAATGGCGTTGTGAAAAACGTTGGCGAGGCTCCGCAGGAGGAACTCGCGACCGGGGAGCGCTCGACGCGCAACCGGGTCGCGCGCTCCGTCCTGGACCACGGCCCGTCCACCGTCGCCGATCTCGCGAAGCGCCTCGGCCTCACCCAGGCCGCCGTGCGCAGGCACCTCGACACACTCGCCCATGAGAACGTCGTCGAGCCCCGTGAGCAGCGGGTCTACGGCGCTCGTACGCGCGGTCGCCCCGCCAAGGTCTTCGCACTCACCGACTGCGGCCGGGACGCCTTCGACCAGTCGTACGACAAGCTCGCCGCCGACGCCCTGCGCTGGATCAGCGAGCGGCACGGCGAAGGTGCGGTCGTCGAATTCGCCCGTGAGCGGATGGCCGCCCAGGCGGTGGCCTACCGCGAGGCGGTCGAGGCGGCGCCCCCCGAGCAGCGCGCGGAGGCTCTCGCCAAGGCGTTGACCGCCGACGGGTACGCTGCTACGGCCCGCACGGCGCCAGTAGGCGAGCAGCTGTGCCAGCACCACTGCCCGGTCGCCCACGTCGCCGAGCAGTACCCACAACTTTGCGAGGCGGAGACGGAGATCTTCTCCGCCCTCCTGGGGACGCACGTCCAGCGGCTCGCCACCATCGCCCACGGCGACGGCGTCTGCACGACGTTCATCCCCCGCAACGCATCACAGTCTTCACAGACCACTGATAAAGCATCCGCAAGCACGGCCGGGAGGAACCCCGCATGACGCTCCCCACGGAGACTGCCCACCCCGAACTCGAGGGTCTGGGCACGTACGAATACGGCTGGGCCGACTCCGACGTGGCCGGGGCGTCCGCCAAGCGCGGCATCAACGAGGACGTCGTCAAGGACATCTCGGCCAAGAAGTCCGAGCCCGAGTGGATGACGAAGCTGCGCCTCAAGGGCCTGCGGCTCTTCGACAAGAAGCCCATGCCCAACTGGGGCTCGGACCTGTCGGGCATCGACTTCGACAACATCAAGTACTTCGTGCGGTCCACGGAGAAGCAGGCCCAGTCCTGGGAGGACCTGCCCGAGGACATCAAGAGCACGTACGACAAGCTCGGCATCCCCGAGGCGGAGAAGCAGCGCCTCGTCGCCGGTGTCGCGGCCCAGTACGAGTCCGAGGTCGTCTACCACCAGATCCGTGAGGACCTGGAGGAGCAGGGCGTCATCTTCATGGACACCGACACGGCGCTGAAGGAGCACCCGGAGCTCTTCAAGGAGTACTTCGGGACCGTCATCCCCGTCGGCGACAACAAGTTCGCGTCGCTGAACACCGCCGTGTGGTCCGGTGGCTCGTTCATCTACGTCCCCAAGGGCGTACAGGTCGAGATCCCGCTCCAGGCCTACTTCCGTATCAACACGGAGAACATGGGCCAGTTCGAGCGGACCCTGATCATCGTGGACGAGGACGCCTACGTCCACTACGTCGAGGGCTGCACGGCGCCGATCTACAAGTCGGACTCCCTGCACTCCGCCGTCGTCGAGATCATCGTGAAGAAGGGCGGCCGCTGCCGCTACACGACGATCCAGAACTGGTCGAACAACGTCTACAACCTGGTCACCAAGCGCGCCGTGGCGTACGAGGGCGCGACCATGGAGTGGATCGACGGCAACATCGGCTCCAAGGTGACGATGAAGTACCCCGCCGTCTACCTCATGGGCGAGCACGCCAAGGGCGAGACGCTCTCCATCGCCTTCGCGGGTGAGGGCCAGCACCAGGACGCCGGTTCCAAGATGGTCCACATGGCGCCCAACACGTCCTCCAACATCGTCTCGAAGTCCGTGGCGCGCGGCGGTGGCCGCACCTCCTACCGCGGTCTCGTCGAGATCGGCGAGGGCGCTGCCGGATCGAAGTCGAACGTCCTGTGTGACGCGCTGCTCGTCGACACGATCTCCCGCTCGGACACGTACCCCTACGTGGACGTCCGCGAGGACGACGTGTCCATGGGCCACGAGGCGACCGTCTCCAAGGTCTCCGACGACCAGCTCTTCTACCTGATGAGCCGCGGTCTGACGGAGTTCGAGGCCATGGCGATGATCGTCCGCGGCTTCGTCGAGCCGATCGCCAAGGAGCTGCCCATGGAGTACGCCCTGGAGCTGAACCGGCTGATCGAGCTGCAGATGGAGGGCTCGGTCGGCTAATTCCGCCGACCGTCCCCGCAGCGACCGACTTCTTTACCCAGAGAGAGAGCACGACGACAGCCATGGCTGAGGCTCAGAACATCCCGGTGGGCTCCACCACCGCCGGATCGATCGCGGTGGCCGCCGAGTCGACCGTCGCCACCCGCATGAGCGCTCCCCCGTCCTTCGACGTCGCGGACTTCCCGGTCCCGCACGGTCGCGAGGAGGAGTGGCGGTTCACGCCGCTGGAGCGTCTGCGCGGGCTGCACGACGGCACGGCGGTCGCCACCGGCGGCATCCGCGTCGAGGTGAGCGCCCCGGCGGGCGTGACCCAGGAGACCGTCGGCCGTGACGACCCGCGCGTGGGCAAGGCGGGCAAGCCCGTCGACCGCGTCGCCGCGCAGGCGTACTCGTCCTTCGAGAAGGCCTCGGTCGTCACCGTCCCCAAGGAGACGGTCCTGACCGACCCGATCCGCATCGCCGTGCACGGCGAGGGCGGCACCGCCTTCGCGCACCAGGTCATCGAGGTGGGCGCGTTCGCCGAGGCCCTCGTCGTCATCGACCACACCGGTGACGCCGTGCTCGCCGCCAACGTCGACTACCTCCTGGGCGACGGCGCCAAGCTCACCGTCGTCTCCGTCCAGGACTGGGACGACACGGCCGTCCACGTCGCGCAGCACAACGCCCTCGTCGGCCGCGACGCCGCCCTCAAGTCGGTCATCGTGACCTTCGGCGGCGACCTCGTCCGGCTCCACCCGCGCGTCACGTACGCGGGCACGGGCGGCGAGGCCGAGTTCTTCGGTCTGTACGTCACCGACGCGGGCCAGCACCAGGAGCACCGCCTCCTGGTCGACCACAACCAGCCGCACTGCAAGTCGAACGTCGTCTACAAGGGCGCGCTCCAGGGCGACGACGCCCACGCGGTGTGGATCGGCGACGTCCTCATCGAGGCCGCCGCCGAGGGCACCGACACGTACGAGATGAACCGCAACCTGGTTCTGACCGACGGCGCCCGTGTCGACTCCGTGCCGAACCTCGAGATCGAGACCGGCGAGATCGTCGGAGCGGGCCACGCCTCGGCGACCGGCCGCTTCGACGACGAGCAGCTCTTCTACCTGCAGTCGCGCGGCATCCCGCAGGACGAGGCGCGCCGCCTCGTCGTCCGCGGGTTCTTCGCCGAGCTGATCCAGCAGATCGGCCTGCCCGACATCGAAGAGCGCCTCCTCGCCAAGATCGAAGAGGAGCTGGAGGCGTCGGCCGCATGACATTCGTACGCGCCTGTGGCCTGAGCGAGCTGGCGGAGGACACCCCCAAGCGGGTGGAACTCGACGGCACGCCGGTCTCGGTCGTCCACACCGAGGGCGAGGTGTTCGCGATCAACGACATCTGCTCGCACGCGAACGTCTCCCTCTCCGAGGGAGAGGTGGAGGACTGTCAGATCGAATGCTGGCTGCACGGCTCCGCCTTCGACCTCCGCACCGGCAAGCCGTCCGGTCTCCCCGCGACGCGCCCCGTCCCCGTATACCCCGTAAAGATCGAAGGGGACGATGTGCTCGTCTCCCTCACCCAGGAGTCCTGAGGCACATGGCAACGCTTGAAATCCGCGACCTGCACGTCACCGTCGAGGTCGAGAACGGCACCAAGGAAATCCTCAAGGGTGTCGACCTGACCGTGAAGCAGGGCGAGACGCACGCCATCATGGGCCCGAACGGCTCCGGCAAGTCGACGCTCGCCTACTCCATCGCGGGTCACCCCAAGTACACGATCACCAAGGGCACCGTCACGCTCGACGGCGAGGACGTCCTGGAGATGTCCGTCGACGAGCGCGCCCGCGCCGGCATGTTCCTGGCCATGCAGTACCCGGTCGAGGTCCCCGGCGTCTCGGTCTCCAACTTCCTGCGTACGTCGGCGACGGCGATCCGCGGCGAGGCCCCCAAGCTGCGCACCTGGGTGAAGGAGGTCAAGGGCGCGATGGAGACGCTCCAGATGGACCCGGCCTTCGCCGAGCGCAACGTGAACGAGGGCTTCTCCGGCGGTGAGAAGAAGCGCCACGAGATCCTGCAGATGGAGCTCCTCAAGCCGAAGATCGCGATCCTCGACGAGACGGACTCCGGCCTGGACGTCGACGCCCTGCGCCAGGTCTCGGACGGCGTCAACCGCGTCCGTGAGACCGGCGATGTCGGCACCCTGCTGATCACGCACTACACGCGCATCCTGCGCTACATCAAGCCCGACTTCGTGCACGTCTTCGCGAACGGCCGCATCGCCGAGTCCGGCGGCGCCGAGCTCGCCGACAAGCTGGAGGCCGAGGGCTACGAGGCCTACACGAAGGGTGGCGCATCCGCGTGACAGTGGCCCATCAGGGGCTTTCCGGCCTCCTCGACACCGAGGCGATCCGCAAGGACTTCCCGATCCTGGATCGCAGGATCCACGACGGCAAGAAGCTCGTCTACCTGGACAACGCGGCGACCTCGCAGACGCCGCGCCAGGTGCTCGACGTACTCAACGAGTACTACGAGAAGCACAACGCCAACGTCCACCGCGGCGTGCACGTCCTCGCCGAGGAGGCCACGGCGCTGTACGAGGGCGCCCGTGACAAGGTCGCCGCGTTCATCAACGCGCCGAGCCGCGACGAGGTGATCTTCACCAAGAACGCCTCGGAGTCGCTCAACCTCGTGGCCAACATGCTCGGTTGGGCCGACGAGCCCTACCGCGTGGACCACGAGACCGAGATCGTCATCACGGAGATGGAGCACCACTCCAACATCGTGCCGTGGCAGCTGCTCTCGCAGCGCACGGGCGCGAAGCTGAAGTGGTTCGGCCTCACGGACGACGGCCGGCTCGACCTGTCCAACATCGACGAGATCATCACGGAGAAGACGAAGATCGTCTCCTTCGTCCTGGTCTCGAACATCCTGGGCACGCACAACCCCGTCGAGGCGATCATCCGCCGTGCGCAGGAGGTCGGCGCGCTGGTCTGCATCGACGCCTCGCAGGCCGCCCCGCACATGGTGCTCGACGTGCAGGCGCTGCAGGCCGACTTCGTGGCCTTCACCGGCCACAAGATGCTGGCCACGACGGGCATCGGCGTCCTGTGGGGACGGCAGGAGCTCCTTGAGGACCTGCCGCCGTTCCTCGGCGGCGGCGAGATGATCGAGACGGTTTCGATGAACTCGTCGACGTACGCTCCCGCGCCGCACAAGTTCGAGGCGGGCACGCCCCCGGTCTCCCAGGCCGTCGGCCTGGGCGCGGCCGTGGACTACCTCTCCGCGATCGGCATGGACAAGATCGCCGCTCATGAGCACGCGATCACCGAGTACGCGGTCAAGCGCCTCCTGGAGGTCCCCGACCTCCGGATCATCGGCCCGGCATCGGCCGAGGACCGCGGCGCCGCGATCTCCTTCACGCTCGGCGACATCCACCCGCACGACGTGGGCCAGGTCCTGGACGAGGAAGGCATCGCGGTCCGCGTGGGTCACCACTGCGCCCGCCCCGTCTGCCTCCGTTACGGAATTCCTGCGACCACGCGAGCGTCGTTCTATCTGTACTCCACGCCCGGCGAGATCGACGCGCTGATAGACGGCCTGGAGCACGTACGGAACTTCTTCGGCTGAGGGGCTGGCTGGGATCGTGAAGCTTGATTCGATGTACCAGGAAGTCATCCTGGACCACTACAAACACCCTCACGGGCGCGGTCTGCGCGACGGTGACGCCGAGGTGCATCACGTCAACCCGACGTGCGGCGACGAGATCACGCTGCGCGTGAAGTACGACGGGTCGACGATCGCCGACGTGTCGTACGAGGGCCAGGGCTGCTCCATCAGCCAGGCCAGCGCGTCCGTCCTGAACGACCTCCTGGTCGGCAAGGAGCTCGCCGAGGCGCAGAAGGTCCAGGAGGTGTTCCTGGAGCTGATGCAGTCCAAGGGCAAGCTGGAGCCGGACGACGCGATGGAGGAGGTCCTGGAGGACGCCGTCGCGTTCGCCGGGGTCTCGAAGTACCCGGCGCGTGTGAAGTGTGCTCTGCTGAGCTGGATGGCGTGGAAGGACGCGACGGCGCAGGCACTTGGTACCGACGACGTCGCTGAGAGGAAGACCGCATGAGCGAGAACGAGACCCTGATCAAACCGGCCTCCGAAGAGGAGGTCCGTGAGGCGCTGTACGACGTGGTCGACCCCGAGCTGGGCATCGACGTCGTCAACCTCGGCCTGATCTACGGCATCCACGTCGACGACGCGAACATCGCGACGATCGACATGACGCTCACCTCGGCGGCCTGCCCGCTGACGGACGTCATCGAGGACCAGGCGAAGTCCGCCACCGACGGCATCGTCAACGAGCTCCGGATCAACTGGGTCTGGATGCCGCCGTGGGGCCCGGACAAGATCACGGACGACGGCCGCGAGCAGCTTCGCGCGCTCGGGTTCAACGTCTGAGGCGTATGACAACAGTTCGGCCCCCCGCGCTCACCGCGCGGGGGGCCGAACTGTTTTACGGGGCGGGCTCCTCGGCCGACGAGGCCTCCACCAGTGTCCGCGCCAGGCCCTCCTTGCGGATGCGCTGGTCGATGTAGAGCACGGCGGTCACCAAGGGCAGGAACACGCTGGCGGCCAGTTGCGTGACGAACGAGCCGACCAGGCCGAACAGGGCGTACAGGACGAATTGGGAGCGCAGTTGGTCGAGTATGACCGTGGACGCGGAGGTGTCCGGGTCCACCCGGGGCGGGGCCGGCGTGGCGAACTGCAGGGGGAGACGCACCACGAGGGACACGACGACCACGATGATCCCGGCCAGCAGTGAGATGCCGAACGTGCGCCACCAGGCGCCGCGGACCAGGCGTACGGAGCGGCGCAGCGCTTGGAGCGGGCCCGCTGTCTCCAGGGCCGCGGCGGCGGGGGCGAAGGCGAAGAGGACGTACAGCCAGGCAGCCAGCGGGGTCACGATCAGGAGCAGCAGGAAGATCAGGCCGAAGGGGGCGGCCGACTGGGTCAGGACCGTGACGAAGAAGGACACGAAGAGCAGCACGCACGCGACCATCGGCAGCAGCAGGATGAAGGCGAGCAGCAGGGTCACGCCCATCACGGACGGCGTCCGTGACCACGCCCTGCGCCAGACCGCCGCGAACGTCGCCGGTCGGCCGAGCACCGCCTCGTGCAGCGTGGCCGCGCACGAGGCCTGGATGAACGAGTTGACCGCGAGCGTGGCGAGCAGGCCCACCAGCCACACCGCGCCGAACGCGATGAGCAGCGGCCTCCCGTGGCCCCAGGAGAACGACGCGTCCGCCTCGGACAGCGCCTGGAAGTGCTCACGCACACTGACGTAGGCGAGGACGCCCGTCGCGATCATGACCGCGGCGAGCAGGCCGTACGCCGCGACCGCGGTGCCGAACAGTGGCTTCGCGTACCGCCGCATCGTGGCGAACGTGCCGCCGAGGATGTGGTCGACGCCCAGCGGGGCGAGGGGTATGACGCCGGGCTTGGGCGGCGGGGGCGGTGGCGGCGCCCAGCCGCCGTTCCAGCCCCAGCCGGGCGGTGGCCCGCCATAGGGACCTTGCGGCCCTTGCGGCCCCTGCGGCCCGCCATAGGGCCCCTGCGGTCCCTGTGGCCCGCCATGAGGCGCTTGTGGTCCCCACCCCGACGTGTCCGGCATCGCTCTTGTGCTCCGTAGTTCCGTGCGGTGTCCCGCGTGCGCCCTCTGTGGCCCCCCCACAGCGATCGCGTCACCCTATCCGGTTTGATCAGCTTCGTTATGTACGACCGTACGCAGCGTTGTGTACACTCGTACGCATGGGATATGGACTGCTGGCCGGGGCGATCCTGGCGGAGGTGGCCGGGACGACGGCCATGAAGTACAGCGAAGGGTTCAGCAGACTCTGGCCCTCGCTGATCACGGTCGCGGGGTATCTGATCGCCTTCACGCTGCTCGCGCAGACGCTGAAGACGCTGTCGATGGGGACCGCCTACGCGATCTGGGCGGGCATCGGGACCGCCGCCGTCGCCGCCATCGGGATGCTGTTCATGGGGGAGTCCGCCAGCCTCGTTAAGATCTCCGGGGTCGTCCTCGTGATCGCGGGCGTCATCGTGCTCAATCTGGGAGGTGCCCACTGATGGTTCGCCGGTACGACCCCGAGCGGCGGCAGCGGATCATCGACGCGGCGATCCGGGTGGTCGGGGAGAAGGGGATCAAGGGGCTCAGCCACCGGTCCGTCGCCGCCGAGGCCGATGTGCCGCTCGGGTCGACCACCTACCACTTCAAGACGCTCGACGAGCTGATGGTGGCGACGCTCCGGCAGGCCAACGAGGGGTTCGCCAAGGTCGTCGCCGGGAGGGGCGCGCTCGAGGATCCGCGCGCCGATCTCGCCGGTGAGCTCGCCGCGCTGCTCGGGGACTGGCTCGGCGGAGACCGCGCGGCCGTCGAGCTGGAGTACGAGCTCTATCTGGCCGCCCTGCGCAGGCCCGCCCTGAAGCCCGTCGCCGCCGAGTGCGGCGTGGAGCTCGGCGAGGTCCTGGAGCAGCGCACCGATCCCGTCACCGCGCGGGCGCTCGTCGCGCTCATGGACGGGATCTGCCTGGAAGTGCTGCTCACGGACGCGCGGTACGACGAGGCGTACGCCCGCGAGGCCTTCAGCAGGCTTGTTCCGTCGAGCCGATGACCGGTCGATGACCCGACGACGCCAAGTCGATGGCAAGTCGATGAGCGCGGCCCCCGACGGGCCTCCGACGGCCCCCCGACAGTCTTCCGATGGACCGCCGCGCCGGGGCCCGGTCCCTGAGACCGGTTCGCCCGCGCGCCGCACCGCCGGTTAGGTTTTCCCCATGACCGACACGAACGCTTCCCGCACCACCGGCGCCGTCGCCGCAGGCCTCGCCACCGTCACCGCCGACGGCACCGTTCTCGACACCTGGTTCCCCGCGCCCGAGCTCGTCGCCGAAGCGGGCCCCGCAGGCACCGAGCGGCTCACCGCCGAGCGCGCCGTGCAGCTGCTCGGCGACGGCGCGGCCAAGGCCATCGGCCCGGACGCCCGCCGTGGCGTGGAGATCGTCGCTGTACGTACGGTCATCGCGTCCCTCGACGAGAAGCCGGTCGACGCCCACGACGTCTACCTGCGGCTGCACCTGCTCTCGCACCGCCTGGTCAAGCCGCACGGCGTGAGCCTCGAAGGACAGTTCGCCTTCCTCGCCAACGTCGCCTGGACCTCGCTCGGCCCGGTCGCCGTCGACGACGTCGAGAAGGTCCGGCTCAACGCCCGCGCCGAGGGCCTGCACCTCTCGGTGACCTCCATCGACAAGTTCCCGCGCATGACGGACTACGTCGCGCCGAAGGGCGTCCGGATCGCCGACGCCGACCGCGTACGGCTCGGCGCGCACCTCGCCGCGGGCACGACCGTGATGCACGAGGGCTTCGTGAACTTCAACGCGGGGACGCTGGGCACCTCCATGGTCGAGGGCCGCATCTCCGCGGGTGTCGTCGTCGGTGACGGCTCCGACATCGGCGGCGGCGCCTCCACGATGGGCACCCTCTCCGGCGGCGGCAACGTCCGCATCGTCATCGGCGAGCGCTGCCTCATCGGCGCCGAGGCGGGCGTGGGCATCGCGCTCGGCGACGAGTGCGTCGTCGAGGCCGGTCTCTACGTCACCGCGGGGACCCGGGTGACCATGCCCGACGGGCAGATCGTCAAGGCCCGCGAGCTCTCCGGCGCCTCGAACATCCTCTTCCGCCGCAACTCGGTCACCGGCGCCGTCGAGGCCCGCCCGAACAACGCGGTGTGGGGCGGCCTGAACGACGTGCTGCACAGCCACAACTGATCACCGCCACACCGAAGAGCGCCCTCCGGCCCCCGGAGGGCGCTCTTCGCGTCGTGCCCTGCGTATGCTGCCCTGCCACGCGTGCGTGTGCCGCGTGGGACGACGGGAGAGCGACATGCAGCGAGCGGGTATCCGGGCCCTGGCCCTGAGTGGAGTGGCGGCACTCGGTCTTGTCGCCGCGTGCGGTGAGAGCGCCGGGCGGAGCCAGGACGCCGGCGCCGGGGCGGCGCAGCAGGTGAGCCGGGCCTCCACGGGCGACCACCGCTATCCGCTGGAGAAGAGCGACATCCACTGGAGCGGCAGCCCGAGCCCGTTCAACGCGCAGGTCAAGCTCCCCGACGGGCGTCGCGTGGCCATGCACTACATGAAGGGCAAGGGGCTCCTCGTGCAGGACTACAGCCCCAAGGCCAAGGGATGGTCCAAGTCGGCCCTCGTCCACAAGACCAGGACCGACGCCTGCCAGGGGATCACGCTCAAGGCCAAGGACGGCACCGTCGCCGCCTTCGGGGACTTCGGCGTGTACTGCGCGGACGGTGAGCCGCCGACCGAGTCGGTCGCCGCGGTCGCCACCGGCCCGCTGACGAAGTGGGCCACGCACCTCACGAAGAACTTCGACGGCTGGGAGAAGATCGCCGTCGCCACCGGGGGAAAGAAGGTCACGTTCAGCCGGGGCGCCGACAAGCTCCTGTGGACCAAGGCCGCGGGCTTCCCCGCCGCGAGCTGAATCCCGGGCACAGGCATAGCGGGGGGCACCACGGACCGTCTACCTGCGTGAGGGGGGTACCAGGCCCACCAGGGAGCGAAGGTGACGATGGATGCCCAGGCTCAGGAGAGCTTCCGGGACTTCGTGGAGACCCGGACACCGGCGCTGCTGAAGACCGCCGTCCTGCTCAGCGGCGGGGACCGGCACGCGGCCGAGGACCTGTTGCAGAACGCGCTGGTCAAGGCCGCGGGCCGCTGGCAGCGGATCGACGACCCGGAGGCGTACGTCCGGCAGATCCTCTACCGGCAGCAGGTCAGCCGCTGGCGCCTCAAGTGGCCGCGGCGCGAACTGGCCGTCGCCGAACCGCCGGAGAGCGCCGTACGGGACGGTGCGGGCGCCGCCGAGCTGCGGATCGTGATGCGGGCGGCGCTCGCCCGGCTCACCGTGCGGCAGCGCACCGTACTGGTCCTGCGCTATTTCGAGGATCTCCCGGAGGCCGACGTGGCCCGGCTCCTGGGCTGCTCGGTCGGCACCGTGCGCAGCACCACGCACCGTTCGCTCGCCAAGCTGCGCGGCCTCGCCCCTGAACTGGCGGCGCTGGACGGGCCGGGCCCCGGCGCCGGCCGGCAGCTGTCCCGCGACCACCTGCCCGTGTCGTCCGTGGAGGTACAACCGTGAACGTGGAAGAGCTGGTGCGTGATGCGCTCCGGGAGCAGGCGGACGACGGCGTACGGCCCCCGGCCGGGTTCGCCGACCGGGTGCTGACCGTCAGGCGGCGCCGCAGGACCCGGACCGTCGCGGGTCTCGCGGTCGCGACGGCCGCGGTGATCGCCGCCGCGGTGGCCGTGCCCGCGCTCGACTCGGGCGGCGAGGACGTACGCCCGGCGAGCGACAGTCAGACCGCCGACGTCGTCGCCCACCCCGACCAGTCCCCGCCACGGGACCTGATCGCGGCGGGCAACACCGCGCTGGCGGCGTTCTACACGATCGGAACCACCGATCAGCCGAACGGCGACCAGCTCGTCACCCGCACCTACGGGCTGCTCGATCAGAAGAGCGGAAAGTACGAGAAGGCATCCAAGGAGTGGGCCTGGATCGACGTCGCGCCCGGCATGCGGACCGCGGCCGTCCTGGAGGGCGAACTCCCCGCCCGGCGCATCGGCGTCCTCGACCTGATCACCGGCAGGGTGGAGCGCTGGATCCCGGTCAAGCACCCCGTGGCGGGCGTCAGTTGGTCCCCCGACGGCAGCAAGCTGGTCGCCACCGCGTACAGCGAGAACCCCGACCGCCTCATCGACGTGCCCGGCGTCAGCGCGGAGAGCGAGCCCCAGCCGCACGGCAGCCGGACCGGGTTCTACGTCGTCGACGCCGGGTCGGGCGAGACGGGCACCTTCCGCGAACTGCCGCAGAAGGGCGACAACGAGTTCGGCTCCTTCGACGGCAACCCGCGCCAGGACCTGGAATGGAGCCACGACGGCAAGCTGCTCGACGCCGAGAACCGCGCCTGGTACACGCTGAAGGGCGACAAGGCGAAGGCGCCCGCCGCCGAGAAGTACGCGGGCTGGTCCGAGGCGGGCCTGTCACCCGACGGCAAGCTGCTCGCCACGGACGGCGACGAGAAGGGGGCGCCGGTCCGCGACTCGAGGACCGGCGAGGAGATCACGAAGGTGCCGGGGCAGCAGTTGCTCGCCTGGGTCGACAACAAGCGGCTCATCGCGTGGGGCTGCGACCCGAAGAAGTGCAGCGGCGAGAACGAGTTCCGCAATCAGCTCCTGCTGGTGACCGTCGGCAGCGAGAAGGCCGTGCCGCTCAGCGGCTTCCGCAAGGCCTCGTCGACCTACCCGGGCCGCTGGTCACCCGTGTTCGCCGGGCGCTGACACCGGCTGCGCCCGCCGCAGCGCCTCGAACGCGGCGAGCAGCCCGTCGGTCGCCTCGCGGCCGGCGGGGCGCAGCGGTGCGCGGACGGGGCCGCCGGGCAGACCGAGCGCGCCGAGCAGTGCCTTGGTGGTGACTGTGCCCGGGAGGCCCGAGCCCATCATCAACTCGATGAGGGCGATGGCCTGTCGCTGAAGTCGCCGCGCCTCGGCCGTGTCGCCCGCGTCGAACGCGTCGATGATCGAGCGGAGGTGACGCGGCACGACGTTGGACACGGTGCTGATGTATCCGACGCCGCCCACCGCGTACAGCGCCAGGATGAGTTCGTCGCAGCCCGTGTAGTACGCCAAATCGGTCTGGGACAGTACCTTCTGAGTGCCCATCAGGTCGTACGCGCAGTCCTTCACGGCGACGATCCGCGGGTGCTCCGCGAGCCGCGTCATCGTCTCCGGCTCGATGCGGGTCCCGGTGCGCCCCGGGATGTCGTACAGCGCGACCGGGAGCCCCGAGGCCTCGGCGACCTCGAGGAAGTGCGCCTCGACGGCGTCCTGTGGCGGCTTGCTGTAGTAGGGCGTGACCACCAACAGGGCGTCCGCGCCCGCCTTTTCGGCCCGCAGCGCCATCTCGACGGTGTGCCGCGTCGCGAAGCTGCCGACGCCCGCGACGATCGTGGCCCGGTCGCCCACCGCCTCGGCGACCGCCCGTACGAGCGTGGCCTTCTCGTCGTCGGACGTGGTGGGGGACTCGCCGGTGGTGCCGGAGAGCACGATCCCGTCGCAGCCTTCGGCCACCAGGCGCTCGGCGAGCAGCTGGGCGCCGTCGAGGTCGAGCAGGCCGTCGTCCGTGAAGGGCGTGACCATCGCGCAGAGGGCGCGGCCGAGAGGGGGAGGCGCCGATGAGGGAGAGGAGAGGGAGGAGGGGGAGGTCATGGCAGGCGTCATGGGGGAGGTCATGGAGGCAGTGTCGGTACGCCGACGCTGAAGCTCCACTTAAATCTGCTACGAGATATGCGACAGGAACGCTACGAGGTGCCGGTGAGCGGGGCGGAGCAGGCCGCTGGAGCAGGCCGGATTTCAGTGCCCACTCGCCCCCGTATGCGCCACCATGGGTGGACGGTATTCGACGGGTGGCCGCGTCGTGGCGGCCGGTTCACAGGAGGCGTCATGAGGCTGGGCAAAGCACTCGCCACCGGGATCGCCGAGGAAGCTCCGCAGGATCGGCCGCGGCGACAAGATCTTGAGCGGCGGCAGCAGCAGCGGCAGCAGCACGCGGAGCCGGAGCCCGAAGGAGCGGTGCCCGCCGAGCAACCGACGGCGGACCAGTCGACGGCCGAGCAGCCGACGGCCGAGGCCCCGGCAGTCCGATGAGGCTGCGGCTCCCCGCGGAACGCCCGAAGGAGCCGCCGACCGGATACAAGATCGCCCGCTTGGCCCTGTCCCAGGACGGGGCCAGGGCCGGGTTCACCGGCATCTCTCTGGGCGCGGCCCTGCCCTACGGCGCGCTCGACGCGGCCCGCTGCGTCTACGGGCGACGGCACGCGGCCCCACACCGCCGCTGCGACTGCGGCTTCCACTGCGTCCACGAGCGCGGCGCGGCGGAGGCTCTCCTGTGCACCGGCGAGCACCGCGGGGCCGCGCTCCTCGAAGTGACGGTGCTCGGCGCGTACATCCGCTTCGAACGCGGCTTCCGGTACGCGCGGCAGCGGGTGCGGGCGGTGACGGTGCGGCCGTGCGGATGCGGCGCGCGGGCCTCGGTCCTCGCGGACGCCGGGTGGGGCAGGCCGGGGTGGCGCGTGATCGAGGGGATGTGCGGTTTCTGCGTAGGCAGGCGTATGTCGCTGCGGTTCACGGAGTTCGCCCGCCTCGCGGGTGAGGGACTCACGGTCACCGCGGCGCGCCCCGATTCCGTGCCGGGGTCTCCCGCCGAGGCCATGGGGGTGCCGGAGCTGCTCGCCGAGGCGGCGCTGCTGCAGGCGCGACTCGACCTGTTCCAGGGCGAGTTGGCCCGACTTGCGGGGGAGCAGAATAGCTGACGGAGGCTGTTCCTCCGGGGATGCTTGGAGGGCTGGCTCGAATCCGGGGAGGGCTGGCCCGAATCCGCCGTGCCGCGCAACCGGCGCACCGCACAGAACGGCGCGGCACAGCACCCCCTAAGGAGTCGCCATGGCCACCGGCAAGGAGTTTGAAATCGAGCGGGAGTTCGAGGTCGATGCCTCTCCTGCCGAGGTCTGGGAGGCGCTCACCACCGGCACGGGCGGCTGGCTGTGGCCCATGGAGTACGAGCCCCGCGAAGGCGGCACCGCCCCCTTCGGCGGCACGGTCACCCGCTGGGAGCCACCCCACCGCCTCACCGGCCGCGTCGAGAACCCCGAAGGCCTCCCGCCGGGCCACGTCCGCAATCAGCTCGACCTCGCCGTCGAGCCCCGCGACGGAGGCCGCCGCTCCTGGATCCGCTACGTGCACAGCGGCGTCCTCACCGGCGACTGGGACAGCCAGTACGACGGAGTCGGCAAGCACACCGACTTCTATCTGCACACCCTGCGCCAGTACCTGACGTACTTCCGGGGCCTCGCCGTCACCTTCACCACCCTCGAAGGGCCCGCCCCCTCCACCGCCCCGGACGCCTTCGCCAAACTGGGCCGCCGCCTGGGCCTCCCCGACGACGCGTCCGAGGGCGCCCGCGTACGCGTGGACGCCCCCGGTAAACCCCTCGACGCGATGATCGACTTCCGCAGCCGGCACTTCATAGGCCTGCGCACGGACACCGCGCTCTACCGCTTCCTCGGCCGCAACCACTTCGGTGCCCCCGTGTGCGTCAGCATCCACGACTTCGCCCCGCAGGCGGACGCCAAGGGCACCGAACTCGCCTGGCGGGACTGGCTGCTCAGGCTCTACGCGTGAAGTTCCATGCGTGAAGTTCCACGTGTGAAGGTCCACGCGTGACGAGGGAACGCTACGGCCGGAACCGCAGCACCTGCGGATCGTGGTCGCTGTTCTGCTCCGCGAACTCGGCGTTGATGTGCACGCTGTCGTACGAGAAGCCGCCCTTACCCGCGCCACCCACCCCGGGACTGGTCAGGATCTGGTCGAGGACCTGGGTGTTCCCCTGGTAGACGTACGAGTAACGCTCCGAACGGGGAAGAGACTTGACGGCGGACTTCAGCGCGCCACCCGCTTCGAGCGCGGCAGTCGTCGCCGAGAACTCGAAGTCGTTCACGTCCCCCACGACCACCACGTCCGCGTTCTTCTGCACCTTGCGGACGTCGCGCACGAAGGAGTTCACCGCCTGCGCCTGCCGCACCCGCTTCTCCTCCGACGACCGCACCGGGGGCTGATGCCGCGACACGAGACTCTCGTCGCCGCCCTTCGACCCGAAGTGGTTGGCGACCACGATCACGCTCCGCCCACGGAAGACGAACTCACCGGCCAGCGGCTTGCGGCTGTCCGCCCACGCGGTGTTCGTGGGGTCGACGCGACCGGGGGAGAGGGTCAGTGCCGCGCGCCCGCCGGAGGAACGTACGGCACTCGTGCCCGTCGTCGCGTCCCCGTGGCCGCGGTCCGTGAAGGAGACCCGCTCGGGGTTGAAGAGGAACACCTGGCGGATGTTCCCGCCCGGCTCTCCGCCGTCCTTGTTGTTCTGCGGGTCGATGGACCGCCACGCGTACCGCGGACCGCCCGCGGCGACGATCGCGTCCGTGAACTTCTTCAGGGTCGCCTCCGCCGAGACGGTCCCGTCGTTCTTCGCGCCGTTGTCGTCCTGGATCTCCTCAAGGGCGAGGATGTCGGGCGAGGCGAGATTCGAGACGACGGCCCCCGCGAGCGCGTCGAACTTCGTCTGCGGATCAGTGGGGTCGAGGTTCTCCACGTTGTACGTCGCCACAGCGAGCTCACGCTTGGCCTGCCGCCGCGTCTTCTCGCGCTCAAGGCCCTTGTCCGTGACCTTGCCGAGCGTCCGCGCGGCCAGCGTGTAGCCGCCGAACTGGTTGAAGTCCAGCGGCCCTTCGGCGCCGCCGGACAGCGCGTCACCGACGTTCGCCTTCGGGAAGGGCTGCTCGGAGAGCGGAGCGAGCTGCTGGATCTGGAGGCGCCCGGTGTTCTGGTCGGCGTAGGACTCGTACACCGTGCCGCCGCGCCGGTTCGGGTTCTCGTGCGGCTTCACGGTGATCCACAGCTCCGCGTAGGGATCCGTGGCACCGACCACGCGCGAGGTGCCGACGCGTACGTTCATGCCCTCGAGGGACTCGTAGAGGTCCAGGGCGTACGCGCGGGGCTCGAGGCGGAGCGCGTCGATGCTGCCGCCGTCCGCGGGGTCGCCCGCGGGCGCGTACGCGGAGGGCACCGACTTGGCGTTCACCGTGACGGGCGCGGGCAGCGCGTTGCCGGACGACTCGACCGTCACCGTCGGCTTCGTGAGCTGGGTCAGGGACTGGTTGCCGGACGCCTCGCCGCCCGGAACGTACTCGCTGACCGTCCCCGAGACGCGGACCGCGTCACCGGCCCGCACGGTCGGGGCGGCGGAGCCGGTGTAGACGAAGACGCCCTCGCTGGTCGCGGGGTCGCCGTCGCCCTTCGGGTCCTGGATCCAGAAGCCCTTCGAGCCGTACGAGCGGACGCCGGTCACGATGCCCGTGACGTCCGTGACCTGCCGGCCCGCGAGGGGCGAGAGGCGGGTGGTGCCCTGGATGTCGTGGACGCGCACCTCGGCGGCGGACGCGGACGAGGAGCCCGCTGCGAGGAGACCGGCCGCGAGGGCGGTGGCCACGACGGTGGAGACGGCGGCGGATCTCACGGTGGGCCGGGCGGCACGGGATATGTACGGCATGGAGAGACTCCGGATGAGGGTGAGTGCGTGTATGAGGGGTGAGCACGTGTGGAGCGGGCGGAGCGGACCGGCGGGTGCCCGGCGCTCTACGCGCGTCAATCTCTTGCGTGGCCAGGGGAGTTGTCAAGGTTCGGCGGGTGTTCTCGCCGTGTATGTCTTCTGACAGGGACATGAACCGGGCGGCATGGGGCCAAATCCGTCTAGGCTTTGGTCCAGCGCCCCCTTCCCCAGGCTCGTGACTTCGCTCGGGCAGGGGAGACCCCATCCTTCGGAGGAGAACCAGCCGATGTCCGTAAGTCCCGCCACCCTGCCGCCGGTGCTGCTGCACTCCGAAGCGGAACTCGCGCGGGCCGCGCTCGCCACGCCGCTGCTCTCCCGCGCCGCGCGGCTCGCCCGCTGGGCGGGGCCCGACACGCGGGTCGGGGCGGGCGGTGAGCTCGTCGAGGAGCAGCTGCCGGGCGCCGTCGCGGAGCTGGGCCTGGAAGCGGACGACCCGGACTCCGTCGCGTATGCGAGCGAGGCCTGGCGCGTGGCCGTCGACACGGGCCTGGTCGACGTCACGGACGCCGACGAGGCGGAGGGTGAGGACGCGCCGGGCACGGTGACCGCGGGCGAGGACCTCGCCGCGCTCACGTCCGGCAGCCCGCAGGACATCCTCGGCGTCTGGCTCGGCGCCCTGGACACCGTGTACGGGGACGCGACCGTGCCCGACATGGACAACCTCCTCGACGTCCTCGAGGAGAACGGCGAGATCGACTTCGAGGAGCTCGGCTGGGACCCGCAGGCGGAGGCGGACTTCCTCGACGGCGTGCTCGGCAATCTGTACCTGCTCACCGCCGGGGACGCCGGGGACGCCGGGGCGAGCGAGGGCCCGGTGCCGCTGCCCGCGCTCGCCGCGTCCATGATCGTGCCCGACGACATGGGGGAGCCGACGGACGACATCCTGGAGCAGGTGTCGGACGCGATGATGAAGCTCGACGACCAGTTCCGGCTCTTCGAGCCGCTGGGGCTCGTCGAGTACCAGCCGGTCGACGAGGCCCTCATGGCGGACATCGACGAGGCCGAAGCGCCGCTGCCGGACGAGGACGAGGACGTCACGCGCTACGGGATGGTCCGCCTCACGCCGCTCGGTGTGTACGGCATCCGGGCGCGGATGCTGGAGGCGGGCGTGGACGCTCCCGCGGTCGGCGATCTCGCGGACAAGGGTGCCGACGCGCTGCTCGAAGGCACGGCGGGCTTCCCGCAGGCCGCCGCGCAGGCCGAGATCGAGCAGTGGCTCGCCGGGCACGAACCGCTGGACGCGGCACGGGAGCTCCTGTCCGCGGCACGGGGTGGGGACGAGGGGGCGCCCCTGCGGCGGCTCCGCTGCCAGCAGGCGCTCTCGCTGGTGGGCCGGACCGCGGAGCCCGCCCTGCGGGAGGTGCTCGACGACGCCGAGCTCGGTGGGCTCGCCCGGGTGTGGCTGGCCGAGCACGGGGCGGCCGACGTGCCCGCGCCCTCCGAGGCCCTTGTCTTCTGGCTGACCATCGACACGATCGCGGCCCAGCTCGCCGCCGAGGGCAACTCGGACGAGCTGCAGGGTCTGGTGGAGGGGCTCTCCGAGCAGCACAGCGGGTTCTTCGCGGCGGCCTGGCGGGTCGAGCACCCCGCCACCGCGGACGTCCTTGAGGCGATGGGGCGGCTGCACCCCGACAAGAAGGTGGCCAAGGAAGCCCGGAAGGCGGCCTTCAAGGCGCGCTCGCAGCAAGGCATTTGACGCCCGTGTGATGCCGGGAACCGGCCGGGGCGGACCTTCCGCCCCGGCCGGTTCTCCGCTTCTCCGGCCGCCTGGCTGCCCGGCAGTCCGGTTGCCCGGTCGCCCGGCAGTCCGGTTCAGCTCAGCACTTGTACAGCGTCGTGTGCTTGAACGACGACGTCGCGCCGTCGAACCCGTACGTTCCCCGGTACGCCGGGGGGTTCTGGAACTCGCCGACGATCGTGATCGTGTTGGCGCAGGAACCCTGGCCCGTGCGCTTGGCGTCCAGGCGGATGGTGTCGCCGACGAAGCCGCCCGTGATGTCCCACGGAGCTCCGCAGATGCCGGAGGTGATCTGCCCGCCCACCACCACGTGCGGGTAGGTGTTCGGGTTGAACTTCACCTCCATCGCGAAGGTGATGGCGCCGTTGTGCAGCTCCAGCTTGGAGGTGGTGGCGACCGCCTCCGCGGACACGTCCTGGGGCGCGGCGAACGCCTCGTCGCGCGTCTTGACCTCGGCGCCCTGCGGATTGTGGAAGCGGTGCTCCCCGCGGGCCTGGCCCTTCTGCTTGCGTGCCTGAGTGGTCATGAATGCCCTCCTCTCGTGGTGCGACCGGTCAGGCCAGCTGTTCGGAGACCTCGACCCGCAGCAGCGCGCGGACGTTCTCGAAGTGGTTGAGCACGGTGACGGTCGAGGAACCCGCGAACAGCAGGCCGAGCGCGACGTCGTCGAGCGAGGTCACCAGGGACCCCGAGTCGCCGCCCGCCGAGATGTTCGTCGTCAGGATCTGGTCCTTGAAGCGGGCCGTGCCCGCCGTGCCGTAGTTGACGTCGATGGTCGCGTCGACGGCGATGATCCGGCCGAAGGAGATGTTGGTCGTACGGCCGGTCTTCTTCACCAGGTCGCCGACCGCGACATTCGCCTTGCGGCGCCAGGCGCGCGGCGCACCGCTGAAGTACGTCTCACGGGTCGCGTCCTGGAAGTCGACGGTGCCGAGCGCCGCGTCGACGACGTTGTTGTGGCGCTCCAGCGGAATCTGCGGCGCGAACTGGATCGTGATGAAGCGCTCCAGGGTCGCGATGCGGTCGGCCGGGTCCTGACCGCCGTCGAAGACGCCGGGCTGCACGATCGGGCTGCCCAGCTGCGCGCGGTTGGAGTCGGCGAGCACGTGGTTGTTGGACAGGATGTAGAACTTCGCCGGTGTGCCCAGGCCAGGGCCCGGCGGGTCGACGGAGGCGCCGGGCAGGAAGTCGTAGACCACGCTGCCGAGCGTGCCGGCCGTCACGCGTACGTTGCCGACCGAGAAGCCGGAAGGGCACGGGCGCATCCGCCGCTTGAGGAGCTGCGGCTCGAACGCGCCGAGCCCGCTGAGCTCTTCCAGCATGGGCTGCGAAAGGCCCGCGAGCTGATCGCTCACACCGCCGTCGGGGCCGTACGTCACCGAGCGGTCCTCGGCGCGGCTCGACCTGCGCTGTTGCCGCTGTGCGGCGACATGGCCGACGGCGACGACGTCGGTGGGGGTGCCGTCGTCCATCTGGGACGGGATGACGTCCCGCTCCGGGAGCATGGACTCCGGAACCTTCTGGGTCACGAACACGATGACCGCGGGTTCGCCGGTGGGCTCTCCGTCGGTCCACTTCACTCCGTGGCC
Organism: Streptomyces sp. NPDC031274; assembly: GCF_055570235.1. Lineage (NCBI taxonomy): Bacteria > Bacillati > Actinomycetota > Actinomycetes > Kitasatosporales > Streptomycetaceae > Streptomyces > Streptomyces sp. NPDC031274. The sequence goes on from NZ_JBVIHP010000022.1 coordinate 62,042, forward strand.
GAAGCCGACGACATTGGCCAGCGACGTCTGGGGACCCAGGAAGTCCCCTTTCGCCTGCTGGCGCGAGCTGTCGCTGAGCTGACCGCCGGTGGGTCCTCGCATCAATTCGGGCTGGCTCACCACGCCAGACCACCTCTTCCCCTTGGTTGAAGGGTGGAGTTCCGGTCCGCTTGAGCAGGTCGTCCTACTGCGCCGTGGGCTCGCCGATGGCGAGGACGCGCACGGGGACACCTTCGAGCACTTCCGGAACCACGTCTGCGTCCCGGAGCCGGTCGCGGGGCACTTTGCGGGTGACGAACACGACGATCACGTCCGCCCCCGAGTTCTCGTCCCTGCCGATACCGACGCCGGTGACATTGGCCAGCTTCATCAGCCGGTCCTCATGGCGGCCGCGTGCCTGTGACGCATCCACGCGGCTCGCCTCCCCCTACGGGTGATGCAGGTAGGGGGATGTCTATTGCCCTGTGGAGGGCGGGTCAAGGCGTTCTGCACTAAATCTTGGCTTTACGGGTGATCCGTGCCTGTTGACCTTGTTTACGAAGTCTCTTCCCCCTGCGACATATGTGCGCGACATGTGCGCGGATGCCTGTGACTCAGGTGTGCGCATGCTTGCGACTCATGTGCGCAGATGTGAAGCGCCGTTGAGGTCCAGGACCGTGCCCGAGGCCCACTCCGCGACCGGTGAGGCCAGCCACAGCACCGCCGCTGCGATCTCGTCCGCCGTGCCCGCACGCCCGAACGGGCTCTGCGCGCGGATCGCCGCCCCCTCGTCCCCGCTCAGGCGGTGCGCGACCCGCTCGGTCGCGAAGAATCCGGGCGCCACCGACGCCACGGCGATTCCGTACGGCGCGAGCGACACCGCGAGGGACTGGCCGAGCGCGTGGACGGCCGCCTTGGTCGCCCCGTACGCCGGGTGGTCGGGCTCCCCGCGGAACGCCCCGCGCGAGCCGATGTTCACGATCCGGCCACCCGTTCCCTGGTCGATCATCCGGCGGGCCGCCAGGTGGCTGAGATTCGCCGTGGCCAGGAGATTCACCGACACGTGCCGCTGCCAGAGCGCCGCCCAGTCCTCGTACGACGTGTCGGCGAGGGGGTGCGGCAGGTTCACGGCGGCGTTGTTGACCAGGACGTCAAGCCCGCCGAGGCCGCCGACCACCGCGGCGGCCCGCTCCGCGACGTCCGCGGCCCCTGCCGGGTCCGACAGGTCCCCGCCCACCAGGACATGGCCCTCGCCCTTGAGCGAGGAGAGCGTCGCGCGCGCATCGTCCTCACGTGAGCCGTAGTGCACCGCGACGCGGTCGCCGTTCTCCGCGAAGGCCTGTGCGAGGGCTCTTCCCAGGCCTCGGGAGGCTCCGCTGATCAGTACACGGCGGCCGGTGGCTTGCAGGTTCATGGAAGGAGGCCCCTTGATGTCGGACGGCGTTCAACCGCCGTTTATACGTGAGCGGGAACGTGACGCCGACAGCAGCCCGGCCGGAACTGCCCAGCACGTACACAGTCAGCCCGTAGCCCGCTCGTACGCGCCCCAGGAGACATCATGCCGCTCACCCGCAGGGACTTCGCCAGACGCTCCGCGATCACCGGTGCGGGGGTGGTGCTGGTCGGCACTGTCGGCGCACTCGCCACCGCGCCCGGCGCGCTCGCGGCCGATGAGACGACGGCGGGCGGCGACGACGGGGCCGACGCGCTCGGCGGCGACTTCGGCTACGGCCCCCTCGTCCCCGACCCGGACGGCCTGCTCGCGCTGCCCGCCGGATTCTCGTACCGCGTGCTCACCCACAGCGGAAAGACGAAGCTGGAGAGCGGCGAGTTCACGCCGTCCAACCACGACGGCACGGCCACCTTCGAGGGGCCGCGCGGCGCGACCCTGCTCGTCAACAACCACGAGCTGGGCGGCGCCCGCTCCAAGTGGGCGCACCCGGTCCCGCTGACCGAAGGCCTCGTCTACGACCCGGCAGCCTCCGGCGGCTGCACCGTCGTCGAGGTCCGCCGTGACGGACACGTCGCCGAGTGGGTCGGCATCGCGGGCACCGCCACCAACTGCGCGGGCGGCAGCACCCCGTGGAGCACCTGGCTGACCTGCGAGGAGACCGAGGACCGGGCCGGTCAGAACGGCATGACCAAGGACCACGGCTACGTCTTCGAGGTGGACCCGCACGACCTGCGCGCCAACCGCGCCCCCAAGCCCGTCAAGGCGCTCGGGCGCTACGCCCACGAGGCCGTCGTCGTGGACCCCAAGCGCGGCCACCTCTACCTCACCGAGGACGCGTCCGGGCCCAACGGCCTGCTCTACCGCTGGACCCCGCCGCACGGCTTCAAGCACGGCCGCGGCAAGCTGCGCACCCTCTCCGACGACGCGGGTGTCCTGAAGGCGCCCAAGTGCTACGACTCCGGCGGCCGTTTCGTGGACGACCTCTCCCGCGCCACCAGGACCGGGACCGTCTACGGCGTGGACTGGGTCGAGGTCCCGGACCGCGACGCCCGTACGGTCCCGGTGCGCAAGCAGTTCGGCGACGGTGACATCACGCGCGCCCGCAAGCTCGAAGGCATGTGGTGGGGCGACGGCGGCGTCTACATCGTCGCCTCGTTCGCCCGCGACGAGAGCCCCGTCCAGCACGACGGGCAGGTGTGGTTCTACCACCCCTCGCGCCGCACCCTCACCCTGAAGGTGCTCCTGGGCGTCAACCCGGACCCTTCCAAGGACGGCGCCTTCGACGGCCCCGACAACATCACCGTCTCACCGTACGGCGGCCTCGTCATAGCCGAGGACGGCGAGGGCGTCCAGCACCTCTTCGGGGCGACCGAGCGCGGCCGTACGTACCCGATCGCACGCAACGAACTCAACGCAGGCACACCCGAGAAACCCTCCTACAGCGAGTTCACCGGCGTCACGTTCTCACCCGACGGCAAGACGCTCTACGCCAATATCCAGACCCCCGGCATCATGCTGGCGATCACCGGCCCTTGGCGGCGCAGGCGTCACTGATGTCCGGCCTTGACCCGGCCACACCGACAAGGGCGCGCGGAGGGGCAGGGTCCGCCGTGGATGCCTCTGCGCGACCCTGTCCGCCGTATTCCGTCCGCTCAAGCCCCTTGTCCGTGGCGGGAATTGGTATCTAACATTTCAGTTCATGGGAGCCATGCAACCGGTGCGCCGCACCCTCCTGCGGGACCAGGCGTACGCATCGATCCGTGACGCGATCGTCGGCGGGGACATCCCGCCGGGCAGCATCGTGCGGGACACCGACCTCGCCGCGTCGCTCGGACTGTCCCGCGCGCCCGTCCGCGAGGCGTTCTCGCGGCTCGTGGACGAGGGACTCCTGGAGACCAAACCGCAGAGCCACACCCGTGTGACGCCGCTCGACGCGGCCGATGTCAGGGACGCTGCGGCCGTGGTGCGCGCCATGCACGAGCTCACCGCCCGCAGCGCGGTGCCCCGCCTGGAGCCCGCGCACCTCTACGCGATGCGCGAGGCCAACCGCCGGTTCGCGGCGGCCGTCGCGTCCGGCGACGTGGAGGGCGCCCTGCGGGCCGACGACGACCTGCACGGCGTCCTCGTCGCGGCCTGCGGCAACAGCGCGGCGGCGGCCACCATCAGCCGCTACACCCCCCTCATCCGCCGCCTGGAGAGACAGCGCTTCGGCGAGGGCCTGACCTGCGGCTCCGCCGCACTGCACGAGCGGCTCATCGACGCGTGCGCGGACGGCGACCCGGACGCGGCGGCGGCCGTCACCACCGAGATCTGGCGCGCCCTGGAAGAGCTCGCACACCCCTGAACCGCCCGGAGGCCCCCGTGTCCACACCTCTCGACTCCTACGCCCGCTACCCCCTCCTCTTCGGCCCCTCGCCCGTCCACCCCCTGGACCGCCTCACCCATCACCTGGGCGGTGCCGCGCTCTGGGCCAAGCGGGAGGACTGCAACTCCGGCATCGCGTACGGCGGCAACAAGACGCGGAAGCTGGAGTTCCTGGTCGCCGACGCGCTCGCCCAGGGCTGCGACACCCTCGTGTCGATCGGCGGCGTCCAGTCGAACCACACCCGTCAGGTCGCGGCCGTCGCCGCCCGGGCCGGTCTCAAGTGCGTCCTTGTCCAGGAGAGTTGGGTCGACTGGCCCGACTCCGTCTACGACAAGGTCGGCAACATCCTCATCAGCAGGCTCGCGGGCGCCGACGTACGCCTCGTGCGCGCCGGATTCGGCATCGGCGTCAAGGACAGCTGGGAGCAGGCTGTGCGCGAGGTCGAGGAGGCGGGCGGCAGGCCGTACGCGATACCGGCAGGGGCGTCCGAGCATCGGCTCGGCGGTCTGGGTTTCGCGCGCTGGGCGTACGAAGTGGCCGAGCAGGAGGAGGAGTTGGGGGTCTTCTTCGACACCGTCGTGGTCTGCTCGGTGACCGGGTCGACGCAGGCGGGGATGGTCGCCGGGTTCGCCGCGCTCGCGGAGGAGGGCGGCCGTCCCCGCCGGGTCCTCGGCATAGACGCCTCCGCCGACCCCGACCGTACCCGCGAGCAGATCGCCCGGATCACGCGCGGCACTGCGGACCTCATCGGCGTACAGGCAGAGGTGAAGGACTCCGACATCGAGCTGGACGCGCGCTATCACGCGGGCACCTACGGGCTCCCCGACGAGGCGACCCTCGACGCGATGCGGCTCGCGGCCCGCACGGAGGGCATGCTGACCGATCCGGTCTACGAGGGGAAGTCGATGGCCGGGATGATCGACCTGGTCGACAGGGGAGAGATCGCGCGCGACGCGACCGTCCTGTACGCCCACCTCGGCGGGCAGCCCGCCCTGAACGCCTACAGCGCCTTGTTCTGATTCTCCTGGCGGCCGGGACCCGGTCGGGACCCGGCGGGGTCCCCTGGGGCACACATGTGCGCGCGGTGCCACGGAGCAACTACGTACCGCTACGGGGATACCGAGATTGTGTGTCGGTTTGATGCCGATGTGAGGACCGTGTGAGCTCGGAGCATGGTGCGCCGGGGTCCGGAGGGCGCATACTCAGAACATGACGAGGCCCCCCGGTACCCGACGCCACCTGCCGAACAGTCCTTTCAACGTTCCGCCGCCGCCCGCACCGCCCATCGAGCAGTTCGCCGTGGGCGACCGGGTGTCACACGACCAATACGGACTCGGACGGATCGTCGGAGTCGAAGGCGAAGAAGCAGTGGTCATCGACTTCGCGGGACGTCAGGGAAGGTTCCTGAGTCCCTACGCGAAGCTGTCCAAGCTCTGACCCGACGTACGCCTCAGGGCGCGTCCGCACGCACGACAAAGGGCGGTCGGCGGGAAGGTTCGCCCCTTCCCCGCCGACCGCCCCTGCGTGTCCCCAGGCGCGTTCTCGCGGCCCCCGCGGACCTCTGCCCGGTGACTGTGGCGGCTACAGCGCCTGCGCCGCGGGCTTCACCATTCCGCGCACGGTCCGTGACTTGACGAAGTCACCCATGGCGGTCATTTCCCACTCCCCGCTGAACTGCTTGATCATCTTGGCCATCATCACGCCCGTCTGCGCCTCGGCGTTGGTGAGGTCGAAGCGGACCAGCTCCTCGCCCGTCGCCGCGTCGAGCAGGCGGCAGTACGCCTTGGCGACCTGGGTGAACTTCTGGCCCGAGAACGAGTTCACCGTGAAGACGAGACCCGTCACGTCCTGCGGCAGACGCCCCAGGTCCACGACGATCACCTCGTCGTCACCGCCGCCCTCACCCGTGAGGTTGTCGCCGGAGTGCTTGATCGCGCCGTTCACGATCGACAGCTTGCCGAAGTAGCAGCTGTCCACGTGGTTGCGCTGCGGGCCGTACGCGATGACGGAGGCGTCGAGGTCGATGTCCTTGCCGCCGTACGCGGGCTCCCAGCCGAGACCCATCTTGACCTGCGAGAGCAGCGGCTTGCCGCCCTTGACCAGGGACACGGTCTGGTTCTTCTGGAGGCTGACCCGGCCCTTGTCCAGGTTGATCTTCCCGGCACCGGGGGCGGGGGCCGCGGGCGCCGGGGGAGCGGCGGGCGCGGCCCCCGCCGCGAGGCGGGGGTCCGCGACCGGCGGGGGCGGACCCTGGACCGGGGAGCCGGTCGGGGGCGCCATCGGGGCGGCGGGTGCGGCGGCGGCCGGAGCGGCCGGGGCCGCGGGCTCCTCGACCGAGACACCGAAGTCCGTCGCGATGCCGGCCAGGCCGTTCGAGTACCCCTGGCCGACGGCGCGCGCCTTCCACGCGCCGTTGCGGAGATAGACCTCGACGATCACCAGGGCGGTCTCGCCACCGAGCTGCGGGGGAGTGAACGTGGCGAGGACGGTCCCGTCGTCCGCGTTGCGGATGGTGGCGGTGGGCTCGACGCCCTGGAAGGTCTGGCCCGCCGCGTCCGGGCTCGCGGTGACGACGATCTTCTCGATGCCCGCGGGCACGGCCGCGGTGTCCACCGTGATCTTGTCGGGGGTCGTGCCGCCACCCGACTGGTAGGTCACACCAGGCCCTGCGGGCTGGTTGAAGAAGATGAAGTCGTCGTCGGATCGCACCTTGCCGTCGGCGGTGAGCAGCAGGCCCGATACGTCGAGCCGCACCGGTGCGGCGACGTCCACCGCTACGCGAGAGGCGGTGAGAGGGATGTTCGAGCCGGGTGTCATAGCGGTCATGTCCGGGGTAACGAACGTCCCGGCTTTGCCGTTCCCTTACCTACGGAGATTTCTTTCCCGTGTTCCCCGAACGCCGGACGGACCGCGATGTCGCCCGTCCGGCGTCTGTGGCCGCTCTACGGAACCACCACGATCTTGCGCCCCACGCCGGAGGCGAACCGCTCCAGCGCCTGCGGGTAGGAGTCCAGCGGCAGCCGGTCGCTGATGAACACATCAGGGTCGAGCACACCGGCGGCGAACAGCTCCGCGGCCCGCTCATAGCTGTGCAGGACCGCCATCGACCCGGTGATGGTGATCTCCTGGTTGTAGATCCTGTACGGGTCGATGCTGACCCGCGTCGCGTAGTCGGCCACCCCGAACTGCAGGAACGTACCCGCTTTGGCGACCCGGCCGAGGCCGTCCTGGATCGCCGCCGCGTTGCCCGTGGCGTCGACGACGATGTCCCACCCCTGCGGCCGCTCGAGCTCGTCCGCACCGGCGGCCGACCCCGAGACGCCCAACTGACGGGCCGTGGCGAGGCGGTCCGCGTTGAGGTCCACGATGTCCACGCTCGCCGCGCCCGTCCGCTTGGCGAGCTCCAGCATCATCAGGCCCATCGTCCCGGAGCCGTAGATCAGGACGTGCGAGCCGAGCTGGGCGCGGAGCACGTCGTAGCCGCGCACCGCGCAGGACAGCGGCTCGATGAGGGCCGCGTCCTGGGTGCGTACGTTCTCGGGGAGCCGCACGCAGTTGGCGACGGGCGCGACGGCGTACTGGGCCGCGCCGCCCGCCGTGGTGACGCCGATCGCGTTCCAGCGCTCGCAGAGGTTGTTGTGGCCGGTGCGGCAGTAGCGGCACTCGTAACAGTAGAGCGAGGGGTCGACGCCGACCCGGTCGCCGACCGAGAGCTCCGTGACGTCGCGGCCGAGGCCCACCACCTCTCCGGCGAACTCGTGCCCCGGGACCACCGGCAGCGTGGGTGCGAACTCGCCCTGCAGGATGTGCAGGTCGGTTCCGCACAGACCGCAGGCGGCGACCTCGACGACGACATCGCGCGGCCCCGGGGTGGGGTCGGGCACCTCGCCGACGACGGCTTTGCCAACGGACTCGATGATGGCGGCCTTCACTTGACTGCTCCCAACGACAGGCCCTGGACCAGCTTGTCCTGGGCGGCGAACCCTGCGGCGAGCACCGGCAGGGAGATCACGAGAGACGCGGCGCACACCTTCGCCAGGAACAGGCCCTGGCTGGTGATGAAGCCGGTCAGGAACACGGGCGCGGTCTGGGCGACGACGCCCGTGAGCACCCGTGCGAAAAGGAGTTCGTTCCAGCTGAAGATGAAGCAGATCAGGGACGTCGCCGCGATCCCGGGCAGCGCGATGGGGGCCACCACGCGCGTGAGGATGGTGGGCAGGCGCGCCCCGTCGATCTGCGCGGCCTCGATGATCGCGACCGGCACCTCGGCGAGGAAGGACTGCATCATCCACACCGCGATCGGCAGGTTCATCGACGTGTAGAGGATGACGAGCAGCCAGATGTTGTCGAGCATCTCGGTGTTCTTGGCGAAGAGATAGATCGGAAGCAGGCCTGCCACGACCGGCAGCATCTTCGTCGACAGGAAGAAGAACAGGACGTCCGTCCACTTCTTCACCGGCCTGATGGAGAGCGCGTACGCGGCGGGCAGCGCGAGGAGCAGCACAAGGAGGGTCGAGGCGACCGACGCCACCGTCGAGTTGATGAGCGAGGGCCAGGGGCTCGCGCCGCCGCCGGTGCCGAAGAAGTCGCGGTAGCCGTCCAGGGTGAGCGAGGCGGCGAGCGAGGGGGGATTGGTCGCCGCGTCCGACTCCGAGTGGAAGGACGTCAGCGTCATCCAGGCGATGGGCAGGAAGAACAGGATTCCGGCCAGCCAGGCGGCCAGGCCGAGGCCGGCGGAGCCGCGAATACGGAAGCGGCTCCCGGGCTGTGTACGTACACGCGTATCGGCGGTGCTCATGCGCGGGACGCCTCCTCACGGAACAGGGACGAGACGACCCGCAGCGCGAAGGTCGCGATGATGATGGAACCGATGACGACGAGGACACCTGCGGCGGACGCGAGGCCGTTCTCGTGGGCCTGGTAGAAGCTCTGGTAGACGGTGTAGGGAAGGTTGGCGGTGCCGAGGCCGCCCGAGGTGATCGTGAAGACGGCGTCGAAGTTCTGCACGATGTAGATCGAGCCGAGCAGCGAGCCGAGCTCCAGATAGCGGCGCAGATGCGGCAGCGTCAGATAGCGGAACACCTGCCAGTTGCCCGCGCCGTCCATGCGGGCCGCCTCGATGAGCTCGTTGTCGCGGCTCTGCAGACCTGCGAGCAGGATCAGCATCATGAAGGGCGTCCACTGCCAGATCAGGGAGGCCTCGATGGCGAGCAGCGGGGTGTTGGAGACCCAGTCGGGCTGGGCCGCGCCGTCACCGCCCACCCAGTGCAGCAGGCCGTTGAAGAGGCCGTACTCGGGGTTGTAGAGCACGTGCTTCCACAGCAGCGCGGCGGCCACCGGCACGAGCAGGAACGGCGCGATGAGCAACGTACGCACGAATCCGCGGCCCCGGAACTTCCGGTCCAGGAGCAGGGCGAGGCCGAGGCCGATGACGAGGCTGGCTATCACGACGGTGGCCGTGAGCACGATGGTCGTCAGGACGGACTTGCGCAGGTCCGGGTCGGTGAGGACCTCGGAGTAGTTGCCGAATCCGGCGAAGCTGCGGGCGTCGGGGTAGAGGGCGTTCCAGTCGAAGAAGGAGATCACCAGCGTGGCCACGAACGGCAGCTGGGTCACGACGACCATGAAGATCAGGGCGGGCAGGAGCGGGGCCCTGGTGGCCCAGGCGCGCAGCTTCCCTGGTGCCTTGGGTCCTGGGGCGCGCACGGTCTTGGGCGCGACATCGGGGGTACTCGCGGTGGCGGTCATCGTCCCTCGTACTCCTCGGCGATCTTCTCGGCGAGCTTCTGTGACGTCTTGAGGGCCGATTCGACGGACTGGCGCCCGGCGATGGCCGCGCTGATCTCCTGGGAGACCTTCGTGCCGAGGTCGGTGAACTCGGGGATGCCGACGAACTGGATGCCGGGCGCGGGACGCGGCTGCACGCCCGGATCGGTCGGCCGCGCGCCCTCGATGGCGTTGTGGGTGACGTCCTGGAACGCGGCGGCTTCCTTGCGGTACTCGGGGTTCTCGTACGTCGACGAGCGCTTGCCCGCCGGGACGTTGGACCAGCCGATCTTCTCGCCGACCAGCTGCTCGTACTCCTTGCTGGACGCCCAGGAGACGAACTTCCACGCCTTGTCCGGGTTGCGCGAGGCCTTCTGCAGGCCCCACGCCCAGGTGTAGAGCCAGCCGGAGCTCTTGGTCTTCTCCACGGGTGCGGGTACGTAGCCGATCTTGCCCTTGACCGGGGACTTGGCGGCTTCGAGCGAACCGGCGGCGGCCGTGGCGTCGTACCACATGGCGGTCTTGCCCTGGGTGAGGTTGTTCAGGCACTCGGCATAGCCGGACTGGGCGGCTCCGGACTCGCCGTGCTTGCGGACGAGGTCCACGTAGAACTGCGTTGCCTTCTTGAACTCGGGGGAGTCGAGGCGGGCGGTCCAGTCCTTGTCGAACCAGGTCCCTCCGAAGGTGTTGACCACGCTCGTCAGGGGTGCGATCAACTCGCCCCAGCCCGGCAGTCCGCGCAGACAGATGCCCTTCATGCCGGGCTCGGCGCCGTCCACATCGGCCGAGAGCTTCGCCACCTGCTGCCAGGTGGGGTTCTTCGGCATGGTGAGCCCGGCCTTCTTGAACACGTCCTTCCGGTACATCAGGAAGGACGACTCTCCGTAGAAGGGCTGCCCGTAGAGCTTGCCGTCGTCGCCGGTGAGGGACTGGCGCATGGACGGCAGTACGTCCTTCTCGTCGTACGCCTTGTCCTTCTTGGTGTACGAGCCCAGTTCGTGCAGCCAGTCGTTCTTGGCGTAGATCGGGATCTCGTAGTTGGAGAGCGTGGCGACGTCGTACTGCCCTGCCTGGTTGGCGAAGTCCTGGCTGATCTTGTCGCGGACGTCGTTCTCGGGCAGCACGGTGAAGTTCACCTTGATGCCCGTTTCCTTGGTGAAGTGGGCGGCGGTGAGCTTCTGCAGTTCGACCATCTGCGGGTTGTTCACCATCAGTACGTTGATGGAGTCGCCGGAACCGGTCCCGCCCGCCCCGGCCCAGCAGCCGGAGAGCAGCGGGGCAAGCAGCGTCCCTGCGGCTGCCGCGGCGAGTGCGCGCGACCTCCGTCGGCTCTGGGTTCGCATGAATGCTCCTGGACGTATGGGGACTTATGGGATGTGTGGGGGTGCGTCGGGGTGGATGTGGGCGTGCGGAATCACGAGAGGTGGGCGGGGGAGTGGGAGGTGAGCTGGAGAGGAGGGTGAGCGGGTGGGGTGGTGTCAGACGCGGATGACCTGCGGGCCCTGGAGCGAGTAGCGGTGCGCCTCGGATGCGGGCAACTGCGTGCTCGTGACGATCGACTCCAACTCGCCGACGTGCGCGAACCTGCAGAAGCTCGTCGCCCCGAACTTGGTGTGCACGCCCGTGAACACGGTGCGCCGTGACGCGCGGATGGCCTGCGTCTTCACCTCGCTGACCGCGGGGTCGGGCGTGGTCAGGCCGTGCTCGCGGGAGATGCCGTTGGCCCCTATGTACGCGAGGTCGATCACGAATCCGGCCAGCATGCGGGTCGTCCAGTGGTCGACGGTCGCGAGGGTGCCCGGACGGACACGGCCGCCCAGGAGGAGGACGGACATGTTGTCGGCCTCGGCGAGGGCGCCCGCGGTGGCCAGGGACGCGGTGACGACGGTCAGGGGGCGGCCCTTGGCCGCTTCGGGGAGAGCCTCGGCGATGAGCTGCGGGGTGAAGCCCTCGTCGACGAAGACCGTTTCGGCGTCGCCGAGGAGGTCGGCGGCCGCGGTGGCGATCCGCCTCTTCTCGGGGACGTGCATGGTGGTGCGGAACGCGAGGGTCGTCTCGAAGCCCGCGCTCTCCACGGGGTAGGCGCCGCCATGGGTGCGGCGGACCAGGCCGTGGTCCTCCAGGGCGCGCAGGTCACGGCGGACGGTCTCTTTGGCGACACCCAGTTTGGCGGCGAGTGCGGTGACGTCCACGGAGCCGGAGTTCCGTGCCGCCCGGACGATCTCCCGCTGGCGCTCTTCCGCGGTCATGGGTGCCGCCGCCTTCCCTCGCTGTGCCCGTTCGGGCCCTGTGGGGAAGTTCTACAGCGGGGGACGGTGTGTGAACAGGCTCGGAGTGGAGACGATGGTGCCCGCATGTGCCCGCTTGGCAGGGCTGCGGCCTCTGCTTCGGGCGGGAGGGGTGCCCGTTCGGGGTGTTCCAGGTGCCCGTTTGATGCCCGGGTGGGGTGCGGACGGCTGTTCTTCCCCCACCGGAAGGGCTGGTTTCGGTCTGTCCGGGTGCCGCTACGGCCGAGTGCTCAGTACGGCCAGACTGGAGGGTTCGTGCAGAAGTGACCCCCCAGGTTCGCGTGGTCAGGGTTCGCGGGGTCCAGCTCTCCCTGCTCGGCGACCAGCTTCCGCGCGTACTGCTCGGAGTCGTCCTGTGGCTCGTAGCCGAGCGCGCGGGCCGACGAGAGGTCCCACCACAGCCGCGTGTTCGCGGACGATCCGTAGACCACCGTGTGCCCCACGGCGGGCGCGGTCAGCGCCGCGTCGAAGAGCCGGGCGCCGTCCCCGGGGCTCATCCAGACCGACAGCATCCGCACGCTCGTCGGCTCGAGGAAGCACGAACCGATCCGCACCGAGACGGTCTCCATCCCGTGCTTGTCCCAGTAGAACTGGGCGAGATCCTCACCGAAGGACTTCGACAGGCCGTAGAAGGTGTCGGGGCGGCGCGGCGCGTCCACCGCGATCAGCGGATCGTCCCCGACGGGCCGCGGGGTGAACCCGAGCGCGTGGTTCGACGACGCGAAGACGACCCGGCGGACGCCCTCCTCGCGGGCCGCTTCGTAGAGGTTGTACGTCCCCTCGATGTTGGCCCGCAGGATCTTGTCGAAGGACGCCTCCAGGGAGATGCCCGCGAGGTGGATGATCGCGTCGACGCCCCGCACGGCCTCCCGCAGCGCCTTCTTGTCGGCCAGGTCCGCCGTGATCGCGTCGGGCTCGCCGTCGATGGGCAGTACGTCGAGCAGCCGCAGCCGGTAGCCGTAGGCCGGAAGCAGCCCCCGCATCAAGGTGCCGAGGCCGCCCGCGGCGCCGGTGAGCAGGATGGTGCGGGGAGCGGGCATGAGGGGGTCTCCTCGGATCAGGGGCCGACCAGGGGTCGATCAGGGGCCGATCAAGGCTGCTCGGCGACTGTTGTTCGCGTGCGCGTACAGCATTCACATCTGTGGACAAGCTAGAGATCAATACCTCTTCGCGTCAAGTGTCGTACGGAGGCGGCGAATCCGCTCTTGAATCACTCTTCTCTTGCCGATCTCTTGCCGAACTCCCGTTGATCCCCGGCGGGCCTCGGCGCTTGACCGGGGCTCCGGAGGCGGCTTAGCGTGGGTGCGTTCAGAAATATGGACGTGGATCAGAAACGTGCACGCTTAGGGAGAGCCCGTGACGTCAGCAACCCTCGCCGATCGACTCAATGTCCCCAGCGGGCCGCTGTTCTTCCCGGTCACCGCCTACGGTCCTGACGGGTCCGTCGACCTCGACGTCTACCGCGCGCACGTGCGCGCGGGCATCGAGGCGGGCGCGGCTGCCGTGTTCGCCTGCTGCGGCACCGGCGAGTTCCACGCCCTGACGCCCGAGGAGTTCCGGGCGTGCGTCGCCGCGGCCGCCGAGGAGTCGGCGGGCCGGGTGCCGGTCGTCGCGGGCGCCGGGTACGGCACGGCGCTCGCCGTACGGTACGCGAGGCTCGCCGAGGAGGCCGGTGCCGACGGGCTGCTCGCGATGCCGCCCTACCTCGTCGTCGCCGGGCAGCAGGGACTGCTCGCGCACTATGCCGAACTGGCCGCGGCGACCTCGCTCGACATCATCGTCTACCAGCGCGACAACGCCGTGTTCACCCCGGAGACGGTGGTCGAGCTCGCCCGTACCGAGGGCGTCATCGGCTTCAAGGACGGCCTCGGCGACATGGACCTGATGCAGCGCATCGTCAGCGCCGTGCGCGCGGAAGTCCCCGGGGAATTCCTCTACTTCAACGGCCTGCCCACCGCCGAGCTGACCGGGCTCGCCTACCGCGGTGTGGGCGTCACGCTCTACTCGTCGGCGGTCTTCTGCTTCGCGCCCGACATCGCGCTCGCCTTCCACCGCGCCTTCAACGCCGGGACCGCCGAGGGCGACGCCCTCGTGAACCGGCTCATCGACGGCTTCTACCGGCCCTTCGTGGAGCTGCGTGCCGAGGGCCGCGGATACGCCGTCTCCCTCGTCAAGGCGGGCGTACGCATGTCCGGGCTCGACGTCGGCGGCGTGCGGACGCCGCTGCACGAACCCGCCGACGAACACATCAAGCGCCTCGCCGAACTGACCGAGCGCGGGCGCGCCCTGGTGCGGGAGGAGGGCGCGTGAGGACCTCCGCCTTCCTGTACCCCTGGGACGTCGTCGGCGACCCCGAGGCGCCCGCGCGCGTCGCGGACCTCGGCGTCCAGCAGGTCACCCTCGCCTCCGCCTACCACTCCACGCGCGCGCTGACGCCCCGCCACCCCCGCCACCGCATCGTCACCGCCGAACACGCGGCGGTCCTGTACGAGCCCGGTGACCGGTGGCAGGGACGCGAACTGCGCCCGTACGCGGCCGGGGACTGGGCCCCCGGCGACGCCTACGGAGAGGCCGCCGACGCGCTGGCGGCCGCCGGGCTCGACGTGCACACCTGGGTCGTCCTCGCCCACAACTCCCGTATGGGCGCCGACCATCCGGACACCTCCGTCGTCAACGCCTACGGAGACCGCTACCCCTGGGCCCCCTGCATCGCACGGCCCGCCACGCGCGCGTACCTCGTCGACCTCGCGGCGGAGGCCGCCGTACGCCCCGGAGCGCGCGGCACCGAGCTGGAGTCCCTCGGCTGGTACGGCCTCGCCCATCTGCACGCCCACGACAAGATCGCGGGAGTGGCGCTCGGCGAGGCGGCGCAGTATCTGATGTCGCTGTGCTTCTGCGCGCACTGCCGTGCGGGGTACGCCCGACAAGGGCTCGCCCCCGATGAGCTCGCGGCCGGGGTCCGGCGCGCCCTGGAGCCCGTCTGGCGCGGCGACGAGCCGCCCGGCGGCTGGGAGGGGGTGGAGAAGCTCATCGGCGCCGAGACGGCGACCGCCACGCGCGCGTGGCGCGAGGAAACCGCCCGCACGCTCCAGGAGGCGGCGATCGCCGCCGTGCGCGCCGCGGCGCCGGACGGCTTCCAGGTGCTGCTGCACGCCGACCCGGTGGCGTACCACTGCGGCGCCAACGCTGGAGTCGACCCGGAGCACATCCTCTCCGTGGCCGACGGCGTGGTCGTGCCCTGCACGGGCGGCGCCCAGGCCCTGACCCCCTTCGACGCCCACCGCACGGCCCGCACCACCCTCGCCGCGAACCTCACCGTCGTCTCCGGCATGGGCGGAAGCCCCGCGACCCTCGCCGCCGACGCCGCGCACGCGATCACGCTGGGCGCCGACGAACTGCGGCTCTACCACGCCGGTCTGGCCTCCGACGCGGATCTCGCGCACGTGACCAAGGCCCTGGAACACCTCAAATAGCCTCTGTCGCAGCGGAAGTGGAAGCGGTTACCATCCGCGCACCACAACACCGTCGCGTCGGCCACGAGCGGACAAGACGACGGCGGGCCGACGGCAAGACGACAAGGGGACAAGGTGCGCAACAAGGGGATATCCGCGCTGGTCTGTGCCGGATTCATGGCGGGCGCCGCAGTGCTCGGCGGGGCAGTGCCAGCGTCCGCGCAGGGTGACGCGAGACCGTCCGCCGCGGATACCAGGGCCGACATCCGGGAGCAGTTGGAGAAGATCCCCGGCATGAAGGTCGTCTCCGTGGTCGACAGGGAGGGCTACCCCTTCTACACCCTCACGTACGCCCAGCCCGTCGACCACCGCGACCCCGGCGCCGGCACGTTCACCCAGCGCGCCACGCTCTGGCACAAGGCCACGGACAAGCCGACCGTCCTCTACACCGGCGGCTACACCCTGGCGTCCAACACCACCGCCCTCACCAAGCTGATCGACGCCAACCAGGTCAGCGTCGAGCACCGCTACTTCGAGCAGTCACGCCCCTCGGGCCCTGCGGCGTCGGACTGGTCCAAGCTCACGATCCAGCAGGAGGCCGCCGACGAGCACCGCCTGACCCAGGCGCTGCGCGGCATCGAGAAGGGCAAGTGGCTCGGCACGGGCGCCAGCAAGGGCGGCATGACGGCCACGTACCACGAGCGCTTCTACCCCGGCGACCTGGACGCGGTCGTCGCGTTCGTCGCGCCGAACGACGCGAACAACCGCGACGACAGCGGCTACGAGCGGTTCTTCAGGACCGTCGGCACGGCCGAGTGCCGGAGCGCGCTGAACGCCGTGCAGCGCGAGATGCTCGTACGGCGTGAGGCGCTGCTGCCCAAGTTCGAGGCGGACGCGAAGGCCGCCGGCGACACCTTCGAGGAGACCCTCGGCACCACCGACCGTGCCTATGAGTTCGCGGTGCTCGACCAGGTGTGGAACTTCTGGCAGAGCGGCACCGTCGACAACTGCCCGACCGTGCCCGACGCCAAGAAGGCGACCGACGACGAGCTCTACGACTGGTCGAAGAAGCACGGCTTCAGCGTCTACCAGGACGAGACCCTCGGCACGAACGGCACCGGCCCCTACTACCGGCAGGCCGCCACCCAGCTCGGCTGGGCCGACCTGAAGTTCAAACACCTCAAGGACGTCCGCCACTACCCCGACATCTACCAGCCCAACTCGGTCCTTCCCGAGTCGATGCGCGGCTCGTACGACAACAGGACCACCGCCGACGTCGACCGCTGGGTGAAGACCCGAGGTCAGCGGATGATGTTCGTCTACGGCCAGAACGACCCGTGGAGCGCGGAGAAGTTCAAGCCGAGCCACCGCGACTCCTACCGCTACGAGGTCCCGGGCTCCAACCACGGCGCCTCCATCGCCAAGCTGCCCGCCGCCGAACAGGCCGAGGCCGTCGCGACCATCAAGCGCTGGGCGAACGTGAAGTAGCCGCCACCGAAGAGTTCTTGAGCAGGGGCGCGGCGATCAGCAGCCGCGCCCCTGCGAGGACCGGCAGCAGGACGCGGTGGTCGACGCTCTCCACGAGTCCCGCGCCCAGAGCGATGCCAAGGGCGGTCGGCGTGAACATCAGGGTGTTCGCGGTCGCCGCCGCGCGGCCGAGCAGCGCCCGCGGTGTCTCGCGCTGCACCGCCGTCATGCCCGCGATCAGCACGCAGGGCAGGCCGAGGCCGTTGGCGAAGCTGCCCGCCAGAGCCGTGGCGTCGTACGGCAGCGCGTGCAGGACCACGGCGAGCGCGGTGAGCGCGATGCCCGCCCCGCCGAACCGGCGCCCTCCGAAGCGCCGCATCAGCGCGCCCGAAGAGACGCCGACCGCGACAGAACCGGCGCCCTGCACGACGTACAGCACGCCGGTGTACGCGGGGGAGCGGCCAAGACCCTCCACGACCGCGTAGACGGTCGCCCCGCTGATCCCCGAGGTCAGCATGGTCAGGCCGCCCGCGAGGACCAGGGGGCGCAGCTGCGGACTGCCCCACAAGTGGCGTGCGCCTTCGGCCGTCCGGGCCCGCCATCCCGACGCGTCGCGCGCGGGTGCGTCCTCGCGCACGCGCAGCAGCGTGAACATTCCGGCCGCGAGTACGAAGGTGGCGGCGTCCAGGAGCGCCACCCGGGCGCCTCCGTAGGCGGCGAAGAGGCCCGCTCCCGCGAGTGGGGCGATCAGCTTCATGCCCTCGTTCGCGGACATCCGCAGGCCGTTGAAGTCTCCCGTCAGGTCCTTGCCGACGGCCGCCGTCACCAGCGCCGCCTCCGCCGCGTCGGTGACGGCGCCGCACGCCCCGTACAGGAAGAGCACCGCGTAGAGGATCCACAGGGTGCTCGTGGAGTCGACGAGGAGGAGGGCGGTCAGCAGGGCGCCCAGAGCCAGGTTCGTGCCGATGAGCAGGGATCTGCGGCGGGTGCGGTCGGCGATCGTGCCCAGGACGGGGCCGGTCAGGGCCGGGGCCCAGAGGGCGAACGTGCAGAGGGCCGCCAGACCGTCCGAGCCGGTCAGCTGCTTCACCCAGATCCCGGCCACCAGCCACATCGCGGAGCTCCCGAAGCCGGAGACCACCACCGCGCCCAGACAGAGGCTCGCGTCGCGGTTGCGCAGGATCCGCGTGATCGTCGATGTCATGGCAGGTGATGGTGGTTCTAAGGCCCCCAGGTCGGCATAGGGCAGGTGCGGTAGATCCCGTGGATATCGGTGGACCCGTGCGCCGGTCGGCGATGAGTTCCGGGCCGCGGGGCGGTCCCATACGCAGGAGCGCGGCCCGCGGGGCAGGCAGGGCCGCCGAGATTCGGGAGGATCCCATGACGGACATGGTCGACTTCGCGCCGCAGGCCCGGCTTGTGGCAGGCATCGCGGAAGGCGTCGGTGACGAGCGGCTCGAAGGGCCCACGCCCTGTCCGGAGTACCGGGTGCGCCATCTGCTGGGCCATCTGATCCAGCTGGCCGGCGCGTTCCGGGACGCCGCGCGCAAGGAATTCGGGCCCCACCTCGACCAGAACCCGGGCAGCGCCGTGCCGGACATCGGCCCCGAGTGGCGTGCCGCCCTGCCGAAGCTGCTCGACGAGCTGGCCGAGGCGTGGCGCGACCCGGCCGCGTGGGAGGGCATGACCCGGGCGGGCGGCCTCGATCTGCCGGGTGGCGTCGCGGGCGCCGTCGCCATGGACGAACTCGTCGTGCACGGCTGGGACCTGGCCCGTGCGACGGGACAGGCGTACGCCCCTGACGAGGCGAGCCTCGGAGTGGCCAAAGGGCTGCTCACGCCCCAGGAGGGTGACAGCTCGGGGAACAGCCTGTTCGGGGCCGTGTTCCCGGTACCGGACGACGCCCCGCTCCTCGACCGTGTGATCGGCCTCAGTGGCCGTGACCCGGGATGGACGCCGGGCGCGTAGGACTCAGGTTTTCTCCGGATCAGGTATCGATCGGGCAAAGAGTCTCGCGATGTGCTGTGTGATGCGCGTAGACAGTGCGCGTAGACGGGCATTGACCTGCTCGAACTTGTTGCCCGTGCACGGACCCTGACCCAGGCCCGGGCCCAGACCCTGATCCGGAGAGAGCGACCTATGCGGAAGTCCCTACGGGTGGCGGGCATCGCCACCGCCTGTGCCGTCGCCGGAGCCGCGCTGTACGGCACCGGCGCCATCGCCGACTCGGCCTCGGCGCGGCACACCGCCGAACCCCAGAACATCGGCGTCCTCGTCGGCGAGATCGACGACTACTACGGCGCGTACCAGGACGCCGACGGCGTCTGGCGCTCCTCGCCCGACAGTCCGTACGCCAAGGACCTGGCGCGCGTCCAGGCGAAGGCGAAGAAGGACATCAGGAAGGCCGCCGCACGCGGCGCGAAGAGCGACGGCCACGGCGTGCAGGGCGGCGCTCACGGCAAGAAGCCCGCGATCGTCCTCGACGTGGACGACACCGCGCTGCTCAGCTTCGACTACGAGAAGTCGACCAACTACACGTACAACGGCGCCACGTGGGACGCCTACGTGAAGGAGGCCAAGCGCCCCGCCGTCTTCGGCATGCCCGAACTCGTCAAGTACGCCAAGGGCAAGGGCGTCGAGGTCTTCTTCCTGACCGGCCTGAGCGAGACGCAGCGCGAGGGCGCGGTCACCAACCTCGCCAGGGCCGGGTACGACACGAAGCTCGACACCACGCACGTGTTCACCAAGAACAAGACCGCCCCGCCCGCCTATCTGAGCCACTGCGCCACGCCCGCCAAGTGGGAGTGCACCACCGTGCAGTTCAAGGAAGGCACCCGGAAGTACATCGAGTCGACCGGCTACAACATCGTCGGCAGCTTCGGCGACCAGGTCTCCGACCTCGCGGGCGGGTACGCGGACAAGACGTACAAGCTCCCGAACCCGACGTACTTCGTGGAGTAGTCCGCTGCTCGATGCCGCTGTCGGCATCGCGAGATAGGTTGCATTCCTGACTAGGTCGTTCTACGGTCTAGGTAGCTCACATGCTCATGGGGTCGTGCGGCACGCGTCGTGCGGCCCCTTCGGGAAGGGGGATTCCCATGACCGTCTCGCCGGACTTCTCAGCCGCTTCCACGGCCGTCACAGCCGTACTCGGCGCCTATCTGCTCCTCGGTGAGCCCTGGCTCGGCCGCCGCCTCTACGGCTCGCTGGCCCGCCGCCGCGACACCGAACCACGCGCTCTCGTGCGCTACTTCAGCTTCATACTCGTCTTCTGGGGCGTCCTCGCCGCGCTCGCGGTGGCCGCGCTGCTGCTCTCGCCGGGCATGGCCGCCGCCGACCTCGGCATCGCGGCGCCCGCGTCGCCGCTGACCGCCGCCGTCATCATCGTCATGATGGGAGCGGTCTCGGTGGTGTCGGGGCGCAAGATGCGCGCCCTCGCCGAAGGCGGCAGGAACGTGCCGGGGCTCGCCTCCATCCAGGCGATGCTGCCGCGCACGGCACAGGAGCGCCGCCTCGCGATCGCCGTCGCCGTGACCGACGGCGTCTGCGCCGAACTCGTCTACCGCGGGCTCCTGATCGCCTTCGGCGTCGGCGTGCTCGGCCTCAACCTCTATGCGGCGGCGGCCCTTTCGGTGCTCGTGTACGCCGTCGCCGGCATCTATCAGGGCCGCAGCGGCGTCATCGCCTTCGGTTCCGTCGGGGTGCTGTTCGCCGGGCTCTATGTGGCGAGCGGGAGCCTGCTGGTGCCCATCGCCATCCACATCGCCCTCTCCGTACGGGACTTGACGCTCCCCGTGCCGGAGCCGATCGGCAGCGTTCCCGCGCACGAGCCGTCCCAGCCGTCCCAGCCGTACGAGTCGACCCCGAAGGGCAACTGACCATGACCCCACCCGCCTCCGGGGGTGCGAAGGCCGACCGCCGGGCCAGCTGGTTCAAGGGCGTACTCGATCTGCTCGTGCTCGCCGCCCTCACCGACGGCGAGAGCTATGGCTATGAGATCGCCAAGCTGCTCGACGCCTCCGGTTTCGGCCAGATCAAGGGCGGCACGCTCTACCCCGTGCTCAACCGCCTTGAGGAGGCGGGCCTCGTCGCCGCCGAGTTCCGGGCCACCGAGAAGGGGCCGGGGCGGCGCTACTACTCCCTGACGGACGAGGGGCGCACCACCCTCGGCGAGCAGGGCGGGCTGTGGCTCGCCTTCGACGGATCCGTACGTGAGGTCCTGGCGAAGGCGGGTGTGCGGTGAGCGTGACCTACTTCGTCGACCTCGCCGAGCGGCTGCGGGAGCACGGGGCGCCCGCCGACCAGGTGGCGGCGACCGTCGCGGATCTTCAGGCGCACCTGGAGGAGTCGGGCGGCGCCGACCCGGAGGCCGAGTTCGGGCCCGCGGAGGAGTTCGCCCGCGAGCTGGTGCCCGCCGCGCCCGCCGGGCCGGAGGCGCCCGAGGCCTCCGGGGCGCACGTCGAGACGTGGCGGTGGACCGCCGACACCTATGTCGACGAGGAGCTTCTGAACCGCTTCGGCGACGAGGGGTGGGAGGTGGAAAGGGTCGACGCGCTCGGCCGTTTCGTCAGCCACCGCGACCTGGAGAGCCCGCAGCGCTGGGAGTACCGGCGTGAGCTGGTCACACGGGGGCGTGAAGGGCTCGACGAGCGCCTTGCCCCCGACGGCTGGGAGGCCTGCGGGAACTGGATCGTCTACGCGTGGTTCAAGCGGCCGAGGGCCGCGAGCCTGGGGCCGGGCGCGGAGATCTCGGCGCCGCCGCTGGTACCCGATCGGTGGCGCTTCTTCAGCCGGCGTTTCTATGTCCTCGTGGCTGTCGCGGCGGCGGTCGTCGTCCTGGCGGGTGTGGCCGTCGCCGTCGACGACGGCCGGCCCGACAGCGGGCTCGGCTTCGTCGCGGGGGTCCTGGTGGGGCCCCTGGGGCTGTTCGCCGGTCTCTGGGCCGTGCAGGTGTGGCGCTCGCGACGCTGACCGTCTCACCGCTTCTGCCTCCGCGGGGTGCCGTCTCGTTCGTCGGCACCCCGCGGTCGTGCGCGAGCGGATGCGGCTACTGGTTCAAGGCCGCCGACATCATCGCCTTCGCGATGGGCGCCGCGAGGCCGTTGCCGCTGACCTCCGACCGCGCCGCGCTCGACGACTCGACGATGACCGCCACCGCGACCTCCTTGCCGTCGCTGCCCTTGGCGTACGAGGTGAACCAGGCGTACGGCGTCTTGCTGTTGTTCTCGCCGTGCTGTGCCGTGCCCGTCTTGCCGCCCACGTGCGCGCCGCTGATCCGCGCGTTCGTACCCGTGCCCTTCTCGACGACCGTCTCCATCGCCGATTGCAGCTGACTCGCCGTGTCCTCGCTCATCACACGCTGAGATTCCGCGTCGTCGTACGACTCCAGGACGTCGCCGCCCGAGTCGGTGATCTGGGAGACCATGTGCGGCGAGACCAGCTTGCCGCCGTTGGCGATCGCCCCCGAGACCATCGACATCTGCAGCGGCGTCGCCGTCACGTCGAACTGGCCGATGCCGGTCAGGGCCGTCTGGGCCTTGTCCATGTCCGAGGGGTACACGCTCTCGGACGCGCGCACCGGCACGTCGAGCTTGTCGGTGTTGAAGCCCATCTTCTCGGCCATCGCCTTGACCTTGTCCTGGCCCAGGTCGACGGCCATCTTCCCGAAGACGTTGTTGCAGGAGTACTGCAGCGCCGTACGGATCGTCGCGTCCTCGCAGGGCGCGGAGGCACTCTCGTTCCTCAGGGGCTGGGTCGAGCCGGGCAGCATGTACGGGTTCGGGCTGTCGGTCTTCGTGTCCGCCGAACCGTAGAGCCCGTCCTCCAGGGCCGCCGCCGCGACGACCAGCTTGAACGTCGAACCCGGCGGCAGCGGCTGCCGCAGCGCGCGGTTGACCATCGGCTTCTCCTCGTCCTTCAGGAGCGACGTCCACTCCTTGGAGTCGGTGGAGCCGCTGATGTCGGAGGGGTCGTACGAGGGAGTCGACACCATGCCGAGGATCTTGCCCGTCTTCGGGTCCAGGGCGACCGCCGCGCCCTTGGTGTCGCCGAGCGACTTGTACGCGGCCTTCTGCACCGCCGGGTCGATCGTCGTGACCACGTCACCCGGATCGGCGCGCTTGTCGGTGACCGTGTCCAGCGGGTTCTTCAGCCGCGTGTCGGTGCCGTCGAGGACGTCCTTGTAGATGCCCTCGAGCTGCGTCGCCCCGTACACCTGTGAGCTGTAACCCGTGACGGCCGAGTACAGATCGCCGTCCTTGTAGGTGCGCTTGTACGCGAGGTCGCCGCCCTTCGTCCGCTCGGAGCCGGTGATGGACTCACCGCCCACGATGATGTTCCCCAGCGGGTTCGCGTACTGCTCGATCGCGTTGCGCCGGTTCAGCTTGTCGTCCGCGAGCGCCTTCGAGTCGTAGAACTGCACCCAGGTCGCCCGCACAAGGAGGGCGACCACGAGCAGCAGCGTGAAGACCGCGGCGCGCCTGATCGTCTTGTTCATCCCGTGAAAAGACGAGCGGCGCGGATGTATTCGTTCCGTTCTGCGGGGTTTCTCAGACATTCCTCATACTGCGGGCGCTGTGACACGGTGCGGGCGCTGCGACGGTACGGGTGCTGCGACAGTGCGGGCGGGTCAGTCGGCGTTCATGAAGCCCGCCTCGTACGCCGCGATCACCGCCTGCGTACGGTCCCGCGCCCCCGTCTTGGCGAGCACCGAGGCCACGTGTGTCTTCACCGTCGCCGGGCCCACGCCCATCCGTCCGGCGATCTCCGCGTTGGTCAGGCCCGCGGCCATCAGCCTCAGCACCTCGCTCTCGCGCCCCGTCAGCCTGGCCACCCAGGCGGGCGCCGCGGGCTTCGCGCGCGCGTGCTCGGCGGCCAGGGCGCGCACCGCCGCGGGGAAGAGCAGCGAGTCGCTGCGCGCGACGAGCCGCACCGCCTGCACGAGCGAGTCCGCGTCGGACCGCTTGAGGAGGAACCCGGAGGCCCCCGCGCGCAGCGCCTCGTACACATAGGAGTCGTTCTCGAAGGTCGTCACGACCACGATGCGCGGCGGATCGGCATGGGTCCGCACGATCTGCTCGGTGGCCCGGATGCCGTCGATCTCCGGCATGCGTACGTCCATGAGCACCACGTCGGGCCTCAGCTCGCGCACGACGGACACCGCGTCGGCGCCGTTCGCCGCCTCGCCGACGACCTCCAGGTCGGGCTCGGCGGAGAGGATCGCGCGCAGGGCGGTGCGCACCATGCGCTCGTCGTCGGCGAGCACGATGCGGATGGGGGGAGTCATACGGGGCCCTTCAGGGGGAGTCGTACGTTCACTCGCCACACCCCGTCGGCGGGGCCGGCCAGGACCGTGCCGCCGAGGAGCCTGGCCCGGTCGGTGATGCCGCGCAGGCCGTGGCCGCCGCCGGGACGGGACGCGGGAGGCGCGGGGGAGCTTTGGGGCAGCGGGTTCTCCGTGAGGATCTCCAGGACGGTGCCGTCCAGGGCGATCCGGAGGGTCACCGGGGCCGCGGGGCCCGCGTGCCGGAGCGCGTTGCTCAGGCACTCCTGGACGATGCGGTAGGCCTCGCGGGACACCAGCGGCGGCAGGGCGTCCGGGCCTTCGGGGCCGAGCTCGACCGCGGCCTTCACCCGCAGGCCGCCCGCGCGGGTGCGCTTGAGGAGCCCGTCGAGGTCGGCGGAGAGGGTGGGGGCGGGCGCGGTCGGGCTCGCCCGGTCGTCGCTGCCCCCTTCCCTCAGCACACCGAGAACCGCGTCGAGTTCGCCCACCGTGCGCCGGGTCGTCTCCTCGATGGCGGCGAGTGCCTCGCGGACGAACTCCGGGTCGCGGTCGAGGACTCTGCGAGCGGCGCTCGCCTGGAGCGTGACCGCGCTCAGGGCGTGGCCCACCGAGTCGTGCAGCTCCCGCGCGAGCCGGTTGCGTACGGCGAGGTCCGCGGCGCGCTGTTCGGCCGCCGCGAGCCGGTCGGCGGGCGAGGGGCCGAGCAGTCCGGGCGCCCAGCGCGCGAGCAGGCCCCCGGCGGCGGCCGCGCACCCCGCGAGCGCGAGGAGGGCGAGGATCCCGGCGACGGGGGAGAGCGCCAACACCCATCCCTCGTCGAGGACTTCGGGCATCCCGACCCGGCTGTCCCGCAGCGCGGCGACGAACGGCAGCGCGATGAGGACCGCCGCGAACGGCGGCAGCGCGAGGGACATCCCGCTGATGATCCCGCCGAACCCCAGGTGCAGCGTGAACCACGCGACGGTGCGCCCGCGCGCCTGCCGGGACCGCGCGGGCCCGTCGGCGAGCGTGTCGCCCGGCACATCGCACAGCGCCCGCACGGCGGCCACCGACATGGGCCGCGTGAGCGGGAAGAGCGCGGTGACGGCGGCGAGCGGCAACCCCACGGCGAACGAGCCGAGTTGGGCGACGGTCGAGCCGAAGACGTTGTCCTCGCCGAGCAGCGGACCGATGACGACGGAGCCCACGAAGACGTACGGCATGGCGAGCGCGCCGCCGAGGATCAGGTGGATCCACCGGCGCCGCGCCCGGCGCCCGA
This sequence comes from Streptomyces sp. NPDC031274, assembly GCF_055570235.1. Taxonomy (NCBI): domain Bacteria; kingdom Bacillati; phylum Actinomycetota; class Actinomycetes; order Kitasatosporales; family Streptomycetaceae; genus Streptomyces; species Streptomyces sp. NPDC031274. The sequence continues at coordinate 87,352 of NZ_JBVIHP010000022.1, forward strand.
ACAGGGCCGTCAGGGACCGCGGGACGACCGCGGCGGTGCCTGCCCGCTCCTTGAAGAAGCGCACTCCGAGAGCGGCCACACGCCCTCCGATGGTCATCCGCACAGAGTAGGTCGGGCTCATGGCCCCTACGTTCCCGGGGCGGGGGTGGGGAGGGGCGGGGAGATCGGGCAGAGGAACCCGCCCCTACGCCAGCACCAGCACCGCCTCATCGATCTCCTCGCCCCGCGCATGCGCGAAGCCCCGCGCAGCGGCAGTGACCCGGAACCCGCACTTCTCAAGCACCCGCAGGGACCCCGCGTTGTCCGACGCCGCACGCGCGTAGAGGGGCCGCTCCGGCACCTCGGCCAGCAGCGCCCGCAGAGCGGCCGTGGCCAGACCACGGCCCCAGTACGCGCGGTCGATCCAGTACGTGACCTCGCGCTCCCCCGGCTCCCCGTACACCGCCGCGCTGCCCACGACATCGCCGTCCGCGAGAACCGTACGGGCGACGACGTCGTCCGAGACTCGGAGCTTTTTCCAGTGGGCCTCGAAGAGCGTCCAGTCCGCCGACTTCGGCGAGGTGAACGCGGCGACGTGGTTCGACTCGGGATCGTTCATCTGCCGGTAGAAGACCGGGAGATCGCTGTCGTGCACCGGGCGCAGAATGACATCCATACCGACCATGGTCAGAGCCTACGAGTCGCCAGTGACAACCGGTCCCGCGCGTCGAACAAGGCGTCCTTCACCATCTGCTCGTGCGCGGGCGTGAGCCGTGCCACCGGCACGGAGCAGCTGATGGCGTCCCGCGCGGGCGTGCGATACGGGATCGCGACGCCGAAGCAGCGCAGGCCGAGCGTGTTCTCCTCGCGGTCCACCGCGATGCCCTGCTCGCGGACCGTGCGCAGTTCCTCGATCAGCTTCTCGCGGTCGGTGATCGTGTGCTCGGTCAGCGCGGGCAGCGTCTCCGGGAGCATCTTGCGGACCTGCTCGTCGGTGTGGGTGGCGAGCAGGGCCTTGCCCAGGGAGGTCGAGTGCGCAGGGAGGCGGCGGCCCACGCGCGTGAAGGGGCGCAGGTAGTGCTGCGACTGGCGCGTGGCGAGATAGACGACGTTCGTGCCGTCGAGGCGCGCCAGGTGGATCGTCTCCGTGGTGTCGTCCGAGAGGCGGTCGAGCGTCGGACGCGCCGCCGCCACCACCTCGTCGCCGTCGATGTACGAGGTGCCGACCAGCAGGGCCCGCACCCCGATCCCGTACCGCGTGCCCGTCGCGTCCGTCTCCACCCAGCCCAGCTCCACCAGCGTACGAAGGAGCATGTAGAGGCTGGACTTGGGGTACCCGACGGCTTCCTGGACGGCGGCCAGAGAGTGCATTCCGGGGCGCCCCGCGAAGTATTCGAGCAACTCCACGGTCCGCACCGCGGACTTGACCTGTGCCCCGCCAGTCTCGCCAGCCGACATCGCCCTTGACCCCTTAGTTCGACGAGAAATAGTCTCCGAAGTCTCCGCTATTCATCACCGGAGACAGCGTTCAGCATATCGAACAGCCCAGGTGGGTGGCAGCACATCTGTGGCATCACCCTTGGAGGGACCCCGCGGTGGCAGCAGCACCAGTCTGGAGTGTCGACCCCCGAACCGGGAAGCAGCGCGAGCAGGTCGCTGTCGAAGCCTCGGCCCAAGAGGTGGATCAGGCGGTACGTTCCGCCCTGGCCGCCAAGGACGCCCTCGCCGACCGCGCCGTACGCGCCGCGTTCCTGCGCTCCGCGGCCGAACTGCTCGACGGGGCCAAGGACCACCTGGTGGAGGCCGCGGACGCGGAGACCGCGCTCGGTCCCGTGCGGCTCACCGGTGAGCTCGCCCGCACCTGCTTCCAGCTGCGGGCCTTCGCCGACGTGGTCGACGAGGGCGGGTTCCTCGGCGTCGTCATCGACCACCCCGACAGCAGCGCGACCCCGCCCATCCCGGACCTGCGGCGCTACAAGATCCCGCTGGGCGTCGTGGCCGTCTACTCCGCGTCCAACTTCCCGTTCGCCTTCTCCGTGCCCGGCGGTGACACCGCGAGCGCGCTCGCCGCGGGCTGCCCCGTGGTCGTCAAGGCGCACCCGGACCACCCGGCCACCTCCGAGCTCGTGGCGGCGACGCTGCGCCGGGCCGCGGCCCGGCACGACATCCCCGAGGGCGTCGTCGGCCTCGTGCACGGCTTCGACGCGGGGGTGGAGCTCGTCAGGCACCCGCTCGTGTCCGGCGCGGGCTTCACCGGTTCGATCCGGGGCGGCCGTGCCCTCTTCGACGCGGCGGCGGCCCGCCCCGTGCCGATCCCCTTCCACGGCGAGCTCGGCTCCCTCAACCCGGTCGTCGTGACCGAGGCGGCGGCTCTGGAGCGCGCGGAGGAGATCGGGACCGGTCTCGCGGGCTCCATGACGCTCGGCGTCGGCCAGTTCTGCGTCAAGCCGGGCCTGGTCTTCGCGCCGGCCGGCGCGGGCGGCGACCGGTTCGTCAAGTCGCTGACCGAGGCGGTCAGCGACACCGAGGCCGGGGTGCTCCTCGACCACCGGATGCGGGACAACTTCGTCGCGGGCGTGCGCGAGCGGGGCGAACTGCCGGACGTGGACGCGCCGGTGACGCCGGGCGCGGGCGGCGAGCACACGGTGAGTGCGGGCTTCCTGACGGTTCCCGCGGCGCGGCTCGCCGCCTCCGGTGAGCACGATCTGCTCCTGGAGGAGTGCTTCGGCCCGGTGACGGTCGTCGCACGCTACGAGAACGAGGCGGAGATCACCTCCGTGCTCACCCGGCTGCCCGGCAACCTCACGGCGACGGTTCAGCTGTCCGCCGAGGAGGCCGCGGGCGAGGGAGGCGGCGCGGCACTGGTCGCCGAACTCACGCCGCTGGCCGGGCGCGTGCTGGTCAACGGGTGGCCGACCGGGGTCGCGGTGGCGCCCGCACAGCACCATGGCGGTCCCTACCCCGCGACGACGTCCACCTCCACCTCCGTGGGCGGTACGGCGATCGAGCGCTGGCTGCGCCCTGTCGCGTACCAGAACACGCCCGAAGCGCTGCTTCCGGCCGAGCTGCGGGACGACAATCCGCTGGGGCTGCCGCGTCGCTACGACGGGCGCCTGCAACACTGACGCCCATGGACGTCGACATCCCCCAACTGCCCTTCTCCCTGCGCACGTACGGTCCCGACGGCAACTGGTCGTACGAGAAGGGGGCGCTCACCGGCTGGGCGGGCGCCCGGCAGGACCGCTTCGTGCCGCCGACGGGCGAGGCCCTTGACCCCGCTTCGGACGCGCCGCGTCTTCTCGGCGCGCCCGAGGGGGACTTCCAGCTGATCGCGCGGGTGACGGTCGGTTTCGCGGCGGCGTTCGACGCGGGCGTGCTGTACCTCCACGTCGGCGACCGGGAGTGGGCGAAGCTCTGCCTCGAACGGTCACCGGACAAGGCGACGGTCTGCACGGTCGTCACCCGCGGTCACTCCGACGACTCGAACGCGTTCGTGGTGGACGGCAGCAGCGTCTGGCTCCGGATCAGCCGCACGGGTTCGGCGTTCGCGTTCCACGCGTCGTTGGACGGGAAGGAGTGGACGTTCGTCCGGATCTTCTCCCTCGGCGAGGAGAAATCGGCGGGAGCGGCCCTGGTCGGCTTCATGGCGCAGTCGCCGGTGGGGGAGGGGTGCGTGGTGACGTACGAGGAGATCGAGTTCCGTCCCAACTGGCCCCGGGGCCTGAGGGACGGGTCCTGACACCGCTCCTCAGACGTCACAGCCGGGAAGGTGCGGGGGCGGGGGCGGGGAAGATCAACGCCCCCGCCGCAACCCCAGCGTCGCCACCCCCGAGGCTGTCAGCAGCCCCGCCGCGATCAGCAGGCTCACCCGCATCCCGGAGACGAAGTCCCCGGCCACAAGCCCCCCGAAGGCCGCGATCCCCAGGCCCCCGGACACCTGCCGGGCCGAGTTGAGGACTCCCGCGGCCAGGCCCGCCCGGTGGGCCGGCACCGCCTCCCACGTGACGACGCAACGGCGCTCACCGCCTGTCACGTCGCCGATGGGCATCTCATGCTCCTCGGAAGCTGGGAGAAGCCTGAAGGGCCTGAGGGCGATGGCTAGCAGGTTGACCGTGAGTCGGTTGACGCTGCTGTCGCGCGAGCCTTCGAACGCTTCGAAAGTCATGCGGTTATCCACCAAGATCCAACGCAGTGAACCTCCAGGCCCAGAGTTGGGGCCTGGAGGTGGTGTTTGTGAGCACACAGCGCGCAACTATCGCGGTGGTGCAGCTGGTCAGCCCGTGGGAAGACTGGACCGCGCGGAGGAGGAAACAGGTCGCTGCCTGTAGTCGACCCACGCTTGCGCCGTCGCTTCCATGGCGCTCAGCCACGTCTGATCAGGGAACCGCTTCGCACGCTTGCGGTACATCCGAAGGTTGGCCACCGCGAACGCGTCGATTGCCGCAGGATCGGACTTCGACCACGCCGCACACTGAGACACCCACGACTCTGCGTCCTCCGGGCTGTGGCCCGCTGCAATGAACTGCAGTACGAGGAGTGCAGGGTCGATCAACGCGCTTCCCCTCGTCGGCCATGCCCAGTCGACGACCCAAGACCCGGCCTCCCCGACAAGGAGGTTGCTGGGGTTGATGTCGCCGTGAACAAGGCTGTCACCCTTGAAGAGCGCGGCCTCGTCCTGGTCCGCCGCGAAGCGGTCCCATCGGGTCTCCGGCCAGTCTTCGGCCACGGTCGGCAGTGGGACTTCCCCGATCCTGTTGACGAGCTGAGCAACGGCAGGAAGATCTACGGAGCTTGGTGCGAAGTCGCTGGGGCGACCGCTGACCAACTCGTATCCGAGTGCGATCCATTGAGCGTCCTCCGCGTGCCAGAGGAGGCGCGGGGAGAGCGGATGCACAGCTTCGTTGATCAGCCGCTCTCTGACGATCGAGTCCCGACGCCCCCCAGCCCGGTTTGCGATCCCCTTGACGAAGAAGCGTCCCAGAGCGCCATTGATCAACATCAAGACGTCAGAGCTGAATCCGCGCTCTGTGATCTGTGAGTCGGAGATGTCTCCCGTGTAGGAGTGGATGAGGTCCAGGAATTCGAGACTGGGGAGGCGACGGTTCATTCCGGCTTCCTTCTAGTTCCGAGGAGTGCACTCACTGCCCGGATACCCGGGTGAGCACTCGTCGTCGTTGTCATCGTCGTCATCGTCTCCGCCGTTGCCACCGTTGCGGATGATGGATGAGTTGATGAGGGCGCCCGCTGCAGTCATGTCATCGCCAGTGAGGATGTCCTCCAGCGAGCCAACAAGGACGTTGCCGACATTCAGCCACGTGGAGAAGACGCACGGTGACACGTCGCCGTTAGGGCCGACCGACGCACGGCCGTCACCGCATCGGCCACAGAGGCCGGCAACGCTCGGCTCTTGCCCGCACGCAGCGCGCCCAAAGGGGCGAACCGTGTCCGTCTTGATCCTCTGCACGCCCATGGCGATGAGTTCCCGACGCGCCTCTTCGACACGCTGGCCTCCGCCACAGTCGATGATCCCCACACGGATCGGAATGCCGAGTCTGACGGCCTGAGCGATGTTGGCCCTCGTCCGGGCGTGGCTCTGACGGCCCGTGATCGCGTTGTGCTCGTCTGGGTCGTCCGAATAGTACGACGTGGCGAGATAGGCGCCTCCGATCATGAAGAGGGCCCACCAGGGATCCGGGACGTGGACGAAGTTGCTATAGACCTCCACCGCCATACCGTAGGTCAGGGCGTGATTCGCGATTTCGATCGAGTCAGGGTGGAGAAGCGGCTCGCCGCCGAACAGCTGCACCGCACGAACGCCGCTTCCGGCGGCCTCGTCAATGACCCTGATCCAATCCGTGAGGACCATCTCCCCGTGCTGCCCCGCAGGACCCGAGTCGTTGAGGCAGTGAAGGCACTCCAGTTGGCACTTCCGGGTCAGGTCCAGCCACAGGAAAGCCCCTTCCGTTCGGCGTGCGGGTAAGGGAATGCTCGTGATCACCGGTGCTGTCATGGCTCCTCCTAGTCTCATCTACGGAGAACGCGTTTCTGCTCTGCGGTTGCAGGCTTCAGCGCGTCCGGGTTCGCAGCCCACTGCCGTCCCGAAGGCCGTTGAAGGATGACCTCAGTTGCAGTCACCAGGCGCACGCGTCCGACAAGGACGTTGGCCAGGTCGTACACCGCCAGGCCGAACGTCAGTTCGTCAGGCTTCATCGGCGCCCCCTGTGTCAGGCAATGGACGGCCCGCTCTGCTCGTTGACCTCAGCCGGGAGTGGAAGTAGGAGGGCGAGCAGAGCGGGCCTTAACCGTTGGCGTTGCAGAACTCCGACGTGCAGTACCAACGGGGCTTTAAGGCCGTACCGTTCCTCCGTCGCGGGGTCCGGGCGACGTAGCGGGCCGACGGCTTGGCGGCATGCTCAACGCCTCCGCCAAGAGGACGCACGAGCGCAAGCGGGGCGGGGAGGCAACGCTCTGCGCCGCACGACTGACTGGGGACGGCCCGCGATCACGTCAGCCGTGCCGCACTTCTGGCGTTGACAGTCGACACCCGCACGTGAAGCAAGCGATGCGGCTCGATATGGCGAATGTGTTCAGGCCTGGCGTCCCACTCGCGGCCCCCCTTAGGGGGGGGCGGAGCTGGTAGATCCCGCCTTCGTTGCCCATGACGACGCCCACAAGGTTCCTGCGCGAATCCAAGACAGTTTCGCCTAGTGCGGGGGTGTGCGGCGCGTCCGTGTCTGTTTCTTCTGGCTCTGGCCCTGCCGTCTCCATGCACCCGACGTTATTGGTGCTGCACAGAGGATCACAGACACGTAGCGTTGTAGTTCGCTGACGGACCGCATGGAACTACAACGTGGCGTGGTAGTTAGCCAGTAACGCCCAGGTGAGCGGCCATGATGCGCATTTCCTGAGTCAACGTGCGCTTCCGGTGGGAAAGGATATCGTGCATGACGTGGCGAGCCATGGACTGATGCTTCAGCCACTCAGGGGATGTGCGGAGGATGGTGTTCAATTCCTCCATTGAATCTTGGTGCGATCCGAGCCGCGCGTGAGCGTAGGCAACGTCCAGGCGATGACGGTCCCAGTTGTTCGCACTTGGCCGGCCGAACCTCTTCAGTGCCTTACGCCCTACCGGTCCTTCGTCAGACCTGCGAATGACCCCGCGAGCATCACCGATCAGGGCGAGATCCTCAATTGCCTTCGTCTCAGCTGTCACCGGCCCGAAGGTAGTCCAGTGCTGACGGAAGTCGACGTGTTCCTCATTCAGCGCGCTCGCCGCCGTCGCAGTCATTCGACGTGCTTCCTTGGCCACGTCCGGGCGGTTGTTGCGCATCGCCGCCGAAGCGACGCGCTGGAGGAGTTCCCCCCATACCGCCAATTCCCCAGGGGAGGCGCTGGAGATCCGCGGCTCCACCTCTGCAGCGGTGACAGTGGCCAACCGCTCCGCCTCGTCGAAACGGTCCTGCCTCAAGAGCAGCCAGCCCATTCCCACGACGCCGGTTGCGGCAATCTGCACCTGCCCGGCCTCGCGGGCGTCGCGGATCCCTTGCGAAAGAGCGTGATAGGCCATGTCGTATCGGCGGACCTGCGTCAAGTATTTGCCTGCAAGGAGGAACGCACCGGCCCGCGTGATGATGGCCTTTTGCTGCGCCTCGCCCTCCGCGCTGAGGGCCACAGCAGCCTCAGCGGCTCGCAGGATTCCGGGCAGCCTCTTCGCCACGGAGTCGTACCGGTCCGCGTGATACAGGCTGTGGGAGTCGTCGATGTCGCGCTGAATCGAATGAAGGTCGGCCATCTGGTGTGGCTCAGTGAGCACTTCAGCCAGGCCGATAGGAGGCATGAGAGCACGCCTGAGTTCCATCAGCTTTGGGCCGTCCCCTGCGCTCGCGTGCACGGGGTCAGGGGATTCCGTCACGAAGAGGCTGGAGGTAGACGTACCGAGCGCCCGCGCGATCATGTGAAGGGTCTCGACCCTGGCGTCTCCGCCTTGCTCAATCTTGCGGATCGTGCCCACGGAGAGGTTCGCCGAGTCGGCTAGCTCCTCCTGGCTCAGGCCCGCCCCACGGCGAAGGTCTCGGACGTTCTCTTGCAGCGACGACATCGAATCACCTCCCGTCCAGCGTACGTCCGTTGGGCATGCTGACGAGGCCTCCCAGGAGGGATGGTCCGCTACCGGTCAGAGCAACAAATATGACCTGATGGTTCGTTCAGCTAGTGAAGGCGAGCGTGTAGGCGTCCACGACCCACTGGAGCCCGGACATGCCGCCGCCCAGGGAGTCGCCGATCGCGGGCAGCGCCACGTTCACCACGGAGGCGTCGAGCGTGATCAGGGCGAAGCCGAGCATGGCGGCGGTGAGTGTGAGGCCGGGGGAGGGGTGGCGCTTGCCGCTGCCGCCGGGCACGGGGTGGGGTGCCGACGTTGCCACATGCCCGGTGGGGTGGGAGTCCTCGGTGAGGGAGTTCGTTGCCATGTCCATGAGTCTGCTGACGGCGGCGCGGCTACAGTAGTGGCCTGGATGCCATACCTCCGGAGGTTCTGGCCATGCCCCGCCCGAAGCCCGCCCGTCGGCCGGACCAGCCGCACCGACCGCACCGCGTCGCCGTCATCGCGCCCTCACCCGTGTCGATGTTCAACCTCGCGATCCCCGAGATGCTCTGAACTGCTGGAGACGACGTCGCTCTCCATGGACCAGGTCGCACAGGCCTGTGGGCTCGGCACGGCCGACTCGCTCCGCGGCCATCTGGTACGCCGCACCGGGCTCACGCCGAGCGCCTACCGCACCCAGTTCAACCGCCTCGGAACCCAGGGCTCCCGGAACACGTCTGTCGCAGCGTGATCCACTCAGCCTTCCCCACGACGATGCGGACCGTGATGCCGACCGTCATACGCACCGCCCTCACCGCCGACGCCCCGGCGCTCGCGGCCCTGCACGCCCGTGCCCGCGCCACGTACTACCCCGAGGGGCTGCCGGAACAGCGCGTCGACGCACTCGTGATGTGGCGGGGAGCCGTCGAGCGCCGTGACGGGCATGTGCTGTGCGCGGTCCGCGAGGGCCGGATCGTGGGCCTGGCCTCCTTCCGTACGCCCGAGGGCGAGGCGGCGGACACCGTGGCGCTCTTCCAGTTCCACGTCGACCCCGACCACTGGCGCGCGGGGGTCGGCGCGGCCCTGCACGCCGCGTGCGTGGAGGAGTGGCGGGCCGACGGCATCCGGCTGGCCACCCTGGACGTCCACCGGGAGAACCGGCGCGCCCAGGCCTTCTACGCCCGCCACGGCTGGCAGCAGGCCGCACCGGGCGAGGGCGCGGGCACGCACCTGCGGATGCGGCTCTCGGTGACGCCCGGGGGTCCTGGGGCAACCGGGGAATGACCGGATCAGGCCGTACGTTCTTCCAGTGACCGGAGGGATCCTCCGCACCACCGTCAACGTTCGACCTGAAGAGAGCTGGACACATGCGCGTCGAGATCTGGAGCGACATCGCCTGCCCCTGGTGCTACGTGGGCAAGGCCCGCTTCGAGAAGGCACTCGCCGCTTTCCCGCACCGCGACGACGTCGAGGTGGTGCACCGCTCCTTCGAGCTCGACCCCTCGCGCGCCAAGGGCGACAGCGGGCTTGTGATCCCGATGCTCGCCAAGAAGTACGGCATGAGCGAGGAGCAGGCCCAGGAGGCCGAGCGGAACCTCGGCGTCAACGCGTCGTCCGAGGGCCTGGCCTATCTCACCGAGGGCCGCGACCACGGCAGCACCTTCGACATGCACCGCCTCCTGCACTTCGCCAAGGAGCAGGGCAGGCAGGACGAGCTGCTCGGGCTCCTCTACCGCGCCAACTTCGCCGATGAGCGGTCCGTCTTCGACGACGACGAGCGGCTCGTGGAGCTCGCGGTCGAGGCCGGTCTCGACGCGGACGGTGCCCGCGCGGTCCTCGCCGACCCGTCCCGTTACGCCGACGACGTACGCGCCGACGAGCGCGAGGCCGCCGAACTCGGCGCGAACGGCGTGCCGTTCTTCGTCCTCGACCGCAAGTACGGCGTCTCCGGCGCCCAGCCCGCCGACGTCTTCGCCCAGGCCCTGGAGCAGGCGTGGGACAGCCGCTCGCCGCTCACCACCCTCGCGGACGGCGACGCCTGCGGCCCCGACGGCTGCGCGGTTCCGCAGGCCTGATGCGGCGGCGCGCCAGCACCGCTGACCGGTCGCCTCCACGCATGCGTGATGGACGTGGGCGTGAACGGGCGCGAGAGTTGATCCCATGGGGATCATCAACGGCGCCGAGTTCGCGCCCACGTCGACGTATCTGGACACGGCGAAGAGCGGCCTGCTGCCTGCGCGCGCCGTCGAGGCGATCCAGCGCCTCGCGGCCGAGAACGGCATGGGCGCGGGCGGTGGCTCGGGTGACTTCGGGATCGTGAACGCCGCCCGTGAGGCCTTCGCGCGCCTTGTCGGCGTGGACCACTCACGGGTGGCCACCGGCGGCTCGGTCGCCGTCCACTGCGGCCTGATCGCGGCGGCGCAGCGTCCGGGCTCCGAAATCCTGCTCCCCGAGGGGGAGTTCAGCTCGATCATCAACCCCTTCGTGGTGCGCGGCGACCTCAAGATCCGCTACGTACCGCTTGAGGAACTCGCCGAGTCGGTCCGCCCCACCACGGCCCTCGTGGTGTACTCCGCCGTGCAGTCGGCCGACGGCCGTCTCGCCGACGACACGGCGGTACGTGCGGCCGCGGCCGCCCACGGCGCCCGCATCCTCAACGACGCCACGCAGGCCGCGGGCTGGCTGCCCTTCGACGCGAGCCCGTACGACTACACCGTCACCGGCGCCTTCAAGTGGCTGCTCTGCCCGCGCGGCACGTCGTTCCTGACGGTGAGCGAGGAGGCGCAGGAGTCCCTCGTCCCACTGCACGCGGGCTGGATGGCGGCGGCGGACACCTGGAACTCCACGTACGGACCGCTCTCGGAACTGGCCCCCGACGCGCGCCGTTTCGACGAGCCCCCCGCCTTCCTCGCGTACCACGGAGCGGCACAGTCCCTGGCCCACCTGGAGGAGACCGGAATCGAAGCGGTGCACGCCCACGACACGGCGCTCGCGGCCCGCTACCGTGCGGGACTCGCGGACCTGGGCCACGAGCCGGTGCCCGGCGGGTCCCCCATCGTCTCCGTCCCCGGCCTCGCCGACAAGGAGCCCGAGCTGAGGCGGGCCGGGGTCATCACGGCCGCGCGCGCGGGACACCTGCGAGCCTCGTTCCACCTGTACAACACGGAGGCGGACGTGGACCGGATCCTTGACGTGCTCTCCGGCTGAACCCTGGCGCGCCGGGCGGCGGGGCACTAGGAATGCAGGACGGGGTGGCCTCACGAGGCGGTGGTGTCAGTGTCAGCGGCGGAACAGCCATATTGGGACACCGACCTGCATCAGCGCCTTGTGTACGGCGACGAGACGGCCCTCGCCGAGGTCTACGACAGGTACGGCACCCTCGTCCACCGCATCGCGGGACGCGTCACCCGCAGCCCCGGCGGGGCGGAGGACGTCGCCCAGGAGGTCTTTGCCCATCTCTGGTCGAGGCCCTACGCGTTCGACGCGCGGCGGGGAAGTCTGCGTACCTGGCTGAGCATGCTGGCGCATCGGCGGGCGGTGGACTGGGTACGCGGCGAGGAGCGCCACCGCAAGGCGGCCCATGCCGACGACACGACCCTGCACACGATCCCCACCCCGGATCCGCCCCCGGAAGACGTGGTCATGGCACGAGAACGCTCCCTGCTCCTGCACTCCGCGCTGGCGAGGCTCCCGCTCCCGCAGCGCCAGGTGGTGCACCTGGCGTACTTCGCGGGCTGCACGTACCGCCAGGCCGCGGTGGAACTCGGCATTCCCGAGGGCACGGCGAAGACCCGATTGCGTACGGCCCTGCGCACGCTGGCCGAAGCGCTGACCGACCCACCCGACCCACCCGATGCGGCACTTGCCGACGCTCCAGGCGAAAGAGGCGCGTGATGACCACGGATCACGAAGCCGTACGTGAGCTTCTCGGGGCCTGGGCCGTCGGCGCGCTCATGCCGGGCGACGAGCGGACGGTCGCTCCGCATCTGGCGGACTGCGATCCGTGCGCGGCGGAGGCGTCGCGGCTGCGCGCGGCGGTACGGCACCTGGACGGCCCGCCCGTCACCGACGGGCCCGCTCCCGCCGCCGACCGGGGCCTCGCCCTGGCCCTGCGCGCCCGCCCGGCTGTTCCCCGTACGGCCGCGCACGCGGCGCCGTACGCCGCTGCCGTGTCCGGACTCCGGGCGCTCCTCGGGGAGTTGGACGAGAAGGGTCTCTGGGGAACTCCCGTCGTGCACGACTGGAACGTGCACGACACGGTCGCGCATCTGGTGGCCGCCGATGAGCCGCTGGCCGTGCGGCTCGGCCTGCGGGCGGCCGGGCCGTGGGACGGCGTGGACGGGACTCCGTGGCGTACGGCCTGGGCGGGGCGTACGCAGGAGGTCCTTCGCCGTGAGCGCGGACGCGCTCCCGCCGAGACGGTCGCGTCCTGGCAGGAGCAGGCGACCGCGCTCCTCTCCGCCCCCGAGGCGCACGATCCGGAACTGGCCGGGCGGGCCACGACGCTGATGGGCGCGCGGCTTCCGCTCGCGGACCACTTCCTGGTCAGGGCCTTCGAGGCGTGGGTGCACACGGACGACATCGGCAGGGCCCTGGACAGGCCGGTCCCGCCGCCCCTCTCCCCCCACCTCTGGCAGCTGGTGCGCCTTGCCGTACGGATCCTGGACCTGGCCCTCGGCTCCGAGGCGCCGGCCGTCGCGCTGACCGTCGCGGATGAGGGGGACGAGGGGAACGAGGGGGACGAGGTGTCGTGGGTCCTGGGCAGCGGGGCGGAGCCGGTGAGCGCGGAGCTGGTCCTGGGGCCGGTGGACTTCTGCCTGCTCATGGGCGGGCGGGTCGATCCCGCGGAGGTCCCCAGGGGAGTCTCCGGCAGTCTGTCCGCCGCGGACCAGGTCCTGGCCCGAGCGGCGTCGCTGGCCTGGCTCTAAGCCTCACCAGACCCCGTCAGCAACCCGCAGCTCGCCTCCGTGGCCTCCACGAGGACCCCGCGGCGATCGTCCGGGTCCGGGCGGCGCTGTACGTGTCCGGCCTGCTCAAGGCGCTGCGGCAGCTACGAGCCCGAGGACGTCGGCGGTACGGAGAAGGGCTACACGGACTACCCGGTGCTGTAACCGCGACCCGGACGTCACAACCAAGCTTGGCCCGGCACTCCAAGGTGCCGGGCCAATTCTCATACGAGACTGCTTACTTCACCGGAGTGAAGTCCCGAGCCCCGATGTAATCCGGCCGCCGGATCGGCGCCGCGAACGGCTCCACCGCCGTGTTCTCCACACTGTTGAACACGATGAAGACGTTGCTGCGCGGGAACGGCGTGATGTTGTCCCCCGAACCGTGCATGGCATTGCAGTCGAACCAGGTCGCGGAACCCGCCTCACCGGTGAAGAGCCGGATGCCGTAATCCGAGGCGAGGTCCGTGAGCGTCTCGTCCGAGGGAATGCCCGCGTCCTGCATCTGCAGGGACCGCTTGTAGTTGTCCTTCGGCGTCGCGCCTTCACAGCCGAGGAACGTCTTGTGCGACCCCGGCATGATCATGAGGCCGCCGTTGGTGTCGTGATTTTTGGTGAGCGCGATCGAGACCGAGACGGTCCGCATGTTCGCGAGGCCGTCCTCGGCGTGCCAGGTCTCGAAGTCCGAGTGCCAGTAGAACCCCGAGGCCCCGAAGCCAGGCTTGACGTTGATCCGGGACTGGTGGACGTAGACGTCGGAACCCAGGATCTGCCGGGCCCGCCCCACCACCCTCGGATCGGCAGCGAGCTTCGCGAACAGCTCGCTGATCTTGTGCACCTCAAAAATTGTCCGGATCTCCTGGGAACGCGGCTCCACGATGGAGCGCTCGTCCGCCCGCATCGTGGGGTCATCGATCAACCGCGTGAGCTCGGCGTGGTAGACGCCCACCTCGTCCGGGGTGATGAGCTGGTCGATCGCCAGGAATCCGTCCCGTTCGAACCCCGCCAGTTCGTCGGCCACGATGGGCCCCGGTGTACCCGGCTCGGACCACACGACGGGGTCCTTGCGTTCGATGAGGACCTCTTCGGCGCCTCGTGTCGGGTACAGATCGGCGGTGCGTTCGGGTGCGGTGGTCATGGTGTTGCCTGCCTCTCCTCTCGTACGGCCCTTTCCGGGATGTACACCCCCGCCGCCCAGAGGAAGAGGGCGGCGGGGGAGATTCAGGGGGCGTGTTGCTTCAGCCCTGCGACGCGGAGCCGGGGCAGAAGCTGCCCCGGCTCCGGCACTTCAGTTTTTCAGGCCGACTCGGGCTCCGTCAGGAGCGGGTACACGCCGTTCTCGTCGTGGTCCTCACGACCGGTGACGGGCGGGTTGAAGACACAGATGCAGTGGAAGTCCTCCTTGATCCGCATCGTGTGCTTCTCGTTCCCGTCGAGCAGGTACATGGTCCCGGGCGTGATCGTGTACTTCTTGCCGGTCGTGTCGTCGGTCAGCTCGGCCTCACCCTTGGTGCACACGACGGCCTCGATGTGGTTGGCGTACCACATCGACGTCTCCGTACCCGCGTACAGGATGGTCTCGTGGACCGAGAAGCCCACCCGCTCCTTGGCGAGGACGATGCGCTTGCTCTCCCAGGTGCCCGACGCGGACTTGACGTGCCGGTCGGTGCCTTCAATGTCCTTGAACGAACGGACGATCACGGTGAATCGGTTCCTTTTCTCTTACGGGGGTGACGACGCGGCGCGGGGGCCGCTCAGGCGGTCTCGCGCACCGCACGGGCGAGCGTGCGAAGGCCTTCGTCCAGCTCGTCGGCGGTGATCGTCAGCGCCGGAAGGAGCTTGACGACCTCGCTCTCGGGGCCGGATGTCTCGATGAGCAGACCGAGTTCGAAGGCGCGCTTGGCGATGGCGCCCGCGCGCGCCTTGTCGATGAACTCCATGCCCCAGACGAGACCGCGGCCGCGGTACTCCCTGATGGCGCCGGGGTTCTCGTCGGCGATGGCGGCGAAGGCCTCTTCGACCTGCTCGCCGCGGGCACGGGTCTGCTTCTCCATGGCCGGGCCGTCGGACCAGTAGGTCTCCAGGGCGGCGGCGGCCGTGACGAACGCCGGGTTGTTGCCGCGGAAGGTGCCGTTGTGCTCGCCCGGCTCCCAGACGTCGAGCTCGGGCTTGAACAGCGTCAGCGCCATCGGCATGCCGTAGCCGCTGATGGACTTGGACACCGTCACGATGTCCGGCGTGATGCCCGCCTCCTCGAAGGAGAAGAACGCGCCGGTGCGGCCGCAGCCCATCTGGATGTCGTCGACGATGAGCAGCATGTCCCAGCGCTCGCACACGTCGGCGAGCTTGCGGAGCCACTCGGCGCGGGCGACGTTGATGCCGCCCTCGCCCTGGACCGTCTCGACGATCACGGCGGCGGGCTGGTTGAGGCCGGAGCCCTGGTCCTCGAGCAGACGCTCGAACCAGACGAAGTCGGGGGTCGTGCCCTCGAGGTAGCGGTCGAAGGGCATCGGCGTGCCGTGCACCAGCGGGATGCCGGCGCCGGCGCGCTTGAAGGCGTTGCCGGTCACCGCGAGCGAGCCGAGCGACATGCCGTGGAAGGCGTTCGTGAACGACACGATGGACTCGCGGCCCTTGACCTTGCGCGCCAGCTTCAGCGCGGACTCGACGGCGTTGGTGCCCGTCGGGCCCGGGAACATGACCTTGTACGGCAGGTCACGCGGGCGCAGGATGATGTTCTGGAACGACTCGAGGAACGCACGCTTGGCGACCGTGGACATGTCCAGGCCGTGGACGACGCTGTCGCGCTCCAGGTAGTCGATCAGGGCGCGTTTGAGGACCGGGTTGTTGTGGCCGTAGTTGAGCGAGCCGGCCCCGGCGAAGAAGTCGAGGTACGAGTGGCCGTCCTCGTCGAACATGCGGCTGCCCTGCGCACGGTCGAAGACAGTGGGCCAACCGCGGCAGTAGCTGCGCACCTCCGACTCCAGGGTCTCGAAGACGCTCAGGTCGGGCTGGGTGATGGTCACAGCAGATCTCCTGGGAGATGGAAAGACTTGGGAGGTGGGGGGTGACAGGTGGTGCTTGGGGGGAAGGGCGGCGCAACTCAGCCGACTGGCTCGACCGGCTTGTTCCGCGCGGCTTTCCCTGACTCGGTGACAGGCTCTATGAGGAACAGGACCTCGGGCTCGTGCCCCTCTTCGGGGAAGAGCCCCGCGTCGAAGAGCACGGTGCGCTCGACCGACGCGCCGTGGCGCTGTGCGTACGAGGTGAACAGCCGCTCGGACGGCTTGTTGTCCGGCGTGATGGTCGTCTCGACCGAGACCAGCTCCCGGTCGGCGGCGACCTTCGAGGTCAGCCCGTCCAGCAGCGCACCGGCGAGGCCGCGGCCCCGATGTGCCTGGTCGACGGCCACCTGCCAGACCACCAGGGTGCGTGGCCGCTCGGGCCGGATGTAGCCGGTGATGAACCCGGCGGGCTCACCGTTCGCGTCCCGGGCCACCACTGAGGTCGCCGCGAAGTCGCGACACCACAGCAGGTAGCTGTACGAGGAGTTGAGGTCCAACACCTTCGAGTCGCGCGCGATCCGCCAGATTGCGGCGCCGTCGGCGACGTCGGGGGTGTCGAGGCGCAGCCCCTCGGGCATTTTCAGGGAATTCGCTTCCAGGTCGGACGGTACATCGGCTTGTGCAGCGGTCATGCGGATTGAATTTACCGAGCAATTTCTTTAATTGCATCGCCGGAAGGGGTTACGTAAGAGGGCCCTATGTGTTATCACGCGTGGGTGCGCGCCCGCAGGAATCCCCGGCGAAATGGCCTGATTTGATGGGGTCATACGGTGCATAACGGACGCTATGTGGAGTACGTCACAGAACCGTAACTCCCTCGAAGCGTGTCCGAATTGTGAGACTTACTGTTGCCGAAACCTTAG
The DNA here is from genome assembly GCF_055570235.1 of Streptomyces sp. NPDC031274. NCBI lineage: Bacteria > Bacillati > Actinomycetota > Actinomycetes > Kitasatosporales > Streptomycetaceae > Streptomyces > Streptomyces sp. NPDC031274. The sequence continues at coordinate 104,288 of NZ_JBVIHP010000022.1, forward strand.
TGTTTAGGTCTCCGAAAAGCGGGAAGAAGAATACGGAAAGCTGTGCCGATAAAGTGGATAATGAAGCGGTGAGAATGCGTCCGTGAATTTACGTAGACCATTTAAGGCCCCGTCACCCCGTCGATTCCCTCCCTGAGGAGATCGGCGTGGCCGTTGTGCCGCGCGTACTCCTCGATGAGGTGGACCAGGATCCAGCGCAGGCTGACCTCGGCACTGCCCGTCACGGCCGCCTCCCGCTCGCTCAGCCGCCCCACCCCGTCCAGTGGCCGCCCCTCGCAGAGCTTGCGGCTCACCGCCACCTCGCGCCGCCACACGGCCAGGGCCTGGGCGTACGTCCGCTCCGGGGCCAGGGCGAAGCCTGTGACCCCGTCCTCGTACACCGGCGGGACGTCCTGACCGGCGAGCACACGCTGGAACCAGTTCCGCTCCACCTCGGCCAGATGCTGCACGAGGCCGAGCAGGGTCAGTGACGAGGACGGGACAGTGGCGACACGGGTCTGTGCGTCATCGAGCCCCGAGCACTTCACCGCGAGCGTCTCGCGATGGAAATCGAGCCAGCCCATCAGCATCGCGGGCTCGCCGGCGGTCGGATCGGGCACGGGGCGGCCGTCCGGGAGCGTGGTCATGGCGCTCACGCTGCCACTCCCGCCCTGCGGGGCGCTCGCTGTTCGCTGTGAGCTTGGCGCGGCCGCTGTGGGCATGACGGGCCGGGACGGTGGGCAGGAGTGAGCGGCCACCCACCACCCGTCCACCGCTCGGCTACTGCCAGGCGGCCGTCACCGCACGTCGTGCCGCTTCGAGGTCGACCGCGAGTCCGGCCTCGCCCATCGCGGCGCCCAGGGCGGCGAGCGAGGCGTGCACCACGCCACGGGTCGCGTCAGGGCCGTAGTGGTTCACCCGGATCATCTCCTTGGCCAGCGCACCGCCACCGGCGACCAGCGGAAGCACCGGGTCGGCGGCGAGCGCCTTGGCGACGAGCACCGAGGCGTCGACGCCCTCGGGGGCGCGCAGCGTCGTGGCGACCGGAGCGGCGTCCCCCGCCTGAAGGACGTACGGCTCGAGGCCGCCGCCGAGCGCGATCGCACCCGCGCGGGTCGCCGCGGCGGCGGTGGCGTGCCGCGCCATCAGCGCGTCGAGACCCTCGGCCTCGATGCGCTCCACGCACGCTTCGAGGGCGAGCATCTCCAGCTGCGCCGGGGCGTGAAGCAGCGCCTTGCGCCCGCCGTCGATCCACCGCTCCTTCCAGTCGAGGAGGGAGAGGTACGAGCGGCGCGGCGCCTGCGGATTGGCGGCGAGCCGGGTCCAGGCCCGCTCGCTCACGGAGACGGCGGAGACGCCCGCGGGGCCGCCCATCGCCTTCTGGGCGCCGATCACGCACAGGTCCACGCCCCACGCGTCCGGGAGCAGCGGCTCGGCGGCCACCGAGGCGACGGCGTCGAGCATGAACAGGGCGCCGTGCTCGCGGACGACCTCACCGATCTCGGCGACGGGATTGGTGTTGCCGGTCGCGGCCTCGGCGTGGACGAGCGAGACGAAGTCGATCTCGGGGTGCGCGGCGAGGGCCTCGCGGACCTGCTCGGCGGTCACGGCGGTGTGGAAGGGAACGGCGAGATCGACGACGGTCGCCCCGCAGTCGCGCAGCCAGTTGCCGAAGGTCTGCCCGTAGGGCCCGGTGATGACGTTCAGCGCGGTCGTGCCGGGTTGCGCCGCACCCCGGATACAGCCCTCCAGAGGAAGCAGCGCCTCGCCCTGCATGATCACGACGTCCTGCGAGGTGGAGAGCAGTCCGGCGACGCGCTCCTCGATGGAGGCGAAGTGCCGGGCGCTCAAGGGGGCCAGGTCAAGGAATGGATGCGTCGTCACGGTGCTGCTCACTTCGCTCACGAGTTCGTTCGGGCTGCCGGACCGAGCGTACCGACCGGCTCCTAAGCTGCTGTACATGAGCGATCACACGGTGCTGCACGTGAAGGGGCGGGTGCTCGTCGGCCCGGACGAGGTGCGGGACGAATTGTGGGTGGTCGGGGGCAGAGTCACCTACGACCGCCCGTCGGCGGCGCCGGACGTCACGGTCCAGGGCTGGACACTCCCCGGCCTGGTCGACGCGCACTGCCACGTGGGCCTGGACACGCACGGCCCGGTGGAGCCGGACGTGGCCGAGAAGCAGGCGCTGACCGACCGCGAGATCGGCACCCTCCTGATCCGCGACGCGGGCTCCCCGTCCGACACGCGCTGGATCGACGACCGCGAGGACCTCCCGAAGATCATCCGCGCGGGCCGCCACATCGCGCGCACGCGCCGCTACATCCGCAACTACGCCCACGAGATCGAGCCGTCCGACCTCGTCGCGTACGTCGCCCAGGAGGCCCGGCGCGGCGACGGCTGGGTCAAGCTGGTCGGCGACTGGATCGACCGCGACGCGGGAGACCTGACGGCGTGCTGGCCCCGGCCCGAGGTCGAGGCGGCGATCACCGAGGCGCACCGCCTCGGCGCGCGGGTGACGGCGCACTGCTTCGCCGAGGACTCCCTGCGGGACCTGGTGGAGGCGGGCATCGACTGCGTCGAGCACGCCACGGGCCTGACCGAGGACACCATCCCGCTCTTCGCCGAACGGGGTGTGGCGATCGTCCCGACACTGGTGAACATCGCGACGTTCCCGCAGTTGGCCGACGGCGGCGCATCGAAGTTCCCCAAGTGGTCACGGCACATGCGGCGCCTGTACGAGCGCCGCTACGACACGGTGCGGGCCGCGTACGACGCGGGGGTGCCGGTGTACGCGGGCACGGACGCGGGCGGCTCGCTGGCCCACGGCCTGGTCGCGGCCGAGGTGGCCGAACTGAGGCACGCCGGGATCCCGGCGGTGGACGCGCTCTCGGCGACGACATGGGGGGCGAGGTCCTGGCTGGGGCGCCCGGGCCTGGTGGAGGGGGCACCGGCGGACCTGGTGGTGTACGGGGCCGATCCCCGGGAGGACGTGGGGGTGTTGGCGGCGCCTCAGAGGGTGGTCCTCAACGGGCGGGTCGTGGGGTAGGTCGTGGGGTAGGCGCGGCGGGTTCCGCAGGGGAGCCACGTTGACGGAGCGTTACGTGGAGGGCCGTCGGTTCGTTGCACACGATTCGGCCATGCCGGTCGCGTCAACCGGTGTGTTCGAGCCAGGGAGTTACTCGGGTGGCTGTGGGGAACGTACGTGCCGGAAGATTCGAAAGCGGGGGCGGAAACCTCCCTTTGGAGTGAACTCACGCTTCGTCGCTGGCTATTCACTCTCAGTGCGTAAAGATTCCCCCTGTCGATGTTGCCGGTGTCGCGCTCAAGCGATGTCCCCATCCAGCGAAGCGCGAGGCTTCCGGCGGCTCCGTAACTCTTGTGGGGGTTCCACCACCTTGAACAGCAATGCCTTCCGCCTGCCCGCACGCCGCCTCGGCGTGATCGCCACCGCCACGGTTCTCGTCGCGGGTCCCGCGGCGCTCGCCACCGCGGGGTCCGCCTCGGCCACGGGCGGCGACAAGGGCCGCGCGAACGCCGTCGTGCTGCGTACCGGGCTCGATGTGTCCCTGCTCAACAAGACCCTGAACGTCCCGCTCAAGGTCGCGCTCAACGAAGTACAGGCGCCGGCCAGCGCCGACAAGACCGCGCTCACCGCCGAGCTGAACGGGGTCAACGGCGGGCAGCCGTTCAGCGTGCTGCGGGCGGACGTCGCCACCGCGAAGGCGACCGTCGAGGACGGGAAGGCTGAGGGCTACAGCAACATCGCACGGGCGAAGGTGCACGTGCCGGGGCTTCCGCTGCTGTCCCTGATCGAGGTCGAGCAGGTGACGTCCAAGGCGGTCTGCGCGGCGGGCGAGCGACCGGTGGCCGAGGCGAACCTGCTGGGCGGTGTGACGGTGCTCGGCAAGAAGGTCACGCTGTCGGCGGGGGGTACGACCCATGTGGAGGTGCCGGGCGTCGGAGAGGTGCGGCTCGACCTGTCGAAGACGCACACGACATCGCGTACGGCGGCGGCTTCCGCGCTGGAGCTGAAGGTCTCCGTGAACCCCTTGAAGCTGAATGTCGCGGAGGTCGAGGGGACGGTGACCCTCGCGGGCGCGTCGTGCGAGGCGCCTGCGGCTTCACCGGCGAAGCCTTCGGATCCGCCGGTGAAGCCGCAGGGTGGCACCGGCGAGAAGCCGGTGGTCGCGAAGCCGGAGAAGCCCGCACAGGCGAACCTCGCCGAGACCGGGGGCAACTCGTCGACGCCGTACCTCGTGGGTGGTGGCGTGATGCTGCTTGCCGCGGGTGGTGGCGCGGTGCTCATGGCCCGGCGGGTGCGTAAGGGCTGAAGGGCCGGGCCCTGGTCCTCGATCGCCGGACGGCTGAAAGATTTCAGCCGTCCGGCGATCGAGGACGAACTTGGCGAAGCCAGTGATGACGGTACGCACAAGGCGCAAGGCGCAAGGCACAAGGCACGAGGCACAGGGCCCCGGGCCCAGCGGGTATATGGGAAGGGGCGGGGTCGGGGAAAGGAAAGGCCTCAGCCCCCCAGCAAGGCCCGCACCGTTCCCAGCAACCGATCCGTCGTCCCCGGATCACGCACCGCCACCCGCAACCACTCGGCCCCGAGCCCCGGAAACGTGTCCCCCCGCCGCAACGCGAACCCCCGCTCCCGCAGGCGTTCGCGCAGGGCCGGGGCTTCGGGGGCCCGGAGCAGGACGAAGGGCCCCTCGGCGGGCTCCACGACCCGCACTCCGTGGGAGGCGAACTCCCTGAGTCCGTCCAGGAGATGGGCCCGATCGGCGGAGATCCGCAGGGCCGCGTCGGACGCCTCGGCCAGCGCCGCGGGCGCCACGCATGCCTCCGCCGCCGCGAGCGCGGGAGAGGACACCGGCCACAAGGGCTGAGTCGCGGCCAGCGTCGCGATCGTCTCCGGGTCGGACAGGACGTAGCCGATCCGCAGCCCCGCCAGACCCCATGTCTTGGTGAGGCTGCGCAGCACCACGAGGCCGGGTACGTCCGTACGGCCCGCCAGCGCCTCCCGCTCACCCGGTACCGCGTCCATGAAAGCCTCATCCACCACCAAGTACCGCCCGGGGCGGGCGAGTTCGGAGATCGAGGCGGCCGGGTGAAGGACCGATGTCGGGTTCGTCGGGTTGCCGATCACGACCAGATCGGCGTCCTGGGGGACCGTCGCCCCCGAGAGACGGAACCCGTCCTCCTCCCGCAGCAGCACCCGCCCCACCACGTGCCCCGCATCCCGCAGCGCCGCCTCCGGTTCGGTGAACTGTGGGTGGACCACCACGGGCTGACGCACCTTCAGGGCGCGCGCGAGGAGCACGAACGCCTCCGCCGCGCCCGATGTGAGCAGCACCCGGTCGGGGGCCACGCCGTGTCGCGCCGCCACCGCCGCCCGCGCCGCCCGGCCGTCCGGGTACGCGGCCAGACCGTCGAGCGAGGCGGCCAGGTGTCGCTTGAGCCAGGCGGGCGGGGTGTTCGCGCGGACGTTGACCGCGAGGTCGGTGAGGTCGGCGGCGCCGCGGACCTCCGCGTCCCCGTGGTGGCGCAGATCCGGCCCGCCGTCGTACTCGGCGTCGTACTCAGTGGGCATGTGCGTCATCGCCGCCGACCGCCTCCCGGTAGCGCTCCATGACGAGGTCGAGCAGCTCCTCCTCGGGGCCGATCACCTCCGCCGAGCGCACCTCGATCCCGGGGTGCGCCGCCGCCCAGCCCTCCGTCTGCTGGAGGACCCGCTCCGGCAGGGTGCCGGTGAAGAGGAAGTAGGGCAGGACGACGATCCGCTGCGCGCCCAGACGGACGCAGCGGTCGAGCCCCGACGGCACGTCCGGCGCCGCGAGCGACACGAACGCCGTCTCCACACCCGCGTAACCGCGCCCCTCCCACAGCAGCCGAGCTGCCTTGTGCACCTCGGCGTTGGCCTCCGGGTCGCTCGAACCGCGGCCCACGAGCAGCACCGTGACGTTCGCGCGGTCCTGCGGCGTGCGGCGGGCCGAGCCGCCGAGCGCCTCGTCCAGGCGGCGCCCGAGGACGTTCAGGAGCGAGGGGTGCGGTCCGAGCGGGCGGCCGTGGGTGTACGAGATGCCGGGGTGGCGCTCCTGCTCACGGGTGAGCGCCACGGGGATGTCGCCCTTGGCGTGCTCGTCCGGCGCCAGCGTCAGCGGTACCGAAGCGAAACGTTTCACGCCCCGGTCGACGAGGTCGGTGACCGCGTCGGCCAACGGGGGCGGCGACGGCGGTGACGCGGGTGACGGCGGTGCCGGTGGCGGCGAAAGCCCGATCAAGCCGCCCGCGACCGGGAGTTCGGGGTTGCGGCGGGCGATTTCCTGTACGAAGCCCCGGAAAGCGGCCGCCCCGGCCTCGTCCCGGGTGCCGTGTCCGGCGATGAGCAGTGCGGGGAGCGGTGCGGGCGGGGTGGTCACTCGGACTCCTTGATTGCTTTGCCTGTTTCGTTCGGATCAGGTGCGGACACCCGCGGCGCGCTCACCGCGTTCTTCACCGCATTCTTCGCCGCGTTCGTCGCCGGGCTCGGCGCGGGCCCGCAGCGCACGATCGCACAGGTCACCATGGGTGCACGGCCGCCGGGTGCCGACTTCCGCTTGGGTACGAGAAGTTCACCGCCTCCGCACAGCGCGGCGGCCTCCGCCACAGAGGGCGTGCCCACGGTGGCGAGCGGCGCGTCGGAGGGGCTCGGCACGTCGACACCGGCCAACTCGTCGGCCGCGTACGACACGACCGGTACCCCGAGCCGCGCCGCCGCCCCGACGATGCCGGGCTCTTCGGCCTTCGTGTCGAGCGTCGCCAGCGCGGTGACGCGGGCGGGGGAGAGCCCCGCGTCCCGGAGGGTGTCCTCGACGAGGCCGATGACCTCTTCGGCGGGCGCACCCTTACTCGCACCGACGCCCACCACGAGGGAGCCACCGGCCGCCACCTGTTCGGGGGACATCGTCATCGGGCCGACGGCCTCTGCGCCTTCCCTCGTGTGTTCGATGACCGCCGCCCCCGGGAGGTCGGCCGTCCCCGACCCGGCAGGGGAGACCTCGCCGGTGGCGGCTTCGGCGGTGGCTTCGGCGGCGGCCATGGGCGGGGGCTCCTCTCGTACGGGACGGAAACAGGACAGAAACGGGTCGGTGTCCGCTCGGCGGGCCCGATGTGGATGTGCGGGGCAGGGGGTCAATCGGCTAGCAAGGGCGCATGGCGGTGTTCGTGGCGCTCGGCGCCTTTGTGATGACCCTGGTGGGCGGCTGGACGGCCCAGCGGGTCACCGACCGGCGCCACCTCGTCCTGGGGCTCGCGGGCGGTCTGATGCTCGGCGTGGTCGGTCTGGACCTGCTGCCCGAGGCGCTGGACGCCGCGGGCAGCCCCGTCTTCGGGGTACCGGCGGCGCTGCTCCTGTTCGTCGCGGGCTTCCTCACCGCGCACCTGGTGGAACACCTCCTCGCGGGCCGCCAGGCCGCCCACGGGGCGGGCGAGGACACGAACGGCCGGATCCCGCAGGTGGGGATGACGGCGGCCGGGGCGATGGTCGGGCACAGCGTCATGGACGGTGTCGCGATCGGTGCCGCGTTCCAGGTGGGCGGCGGCATGGGCGTGGCGGTGGCGCTCGCGGTCATCGCCCATGACTTCGCTGACGGCTTCAACACGTACACGCTCACCAGTCTGTACGGGAACGCCCGCCGCAAGGCCCTCGCGATGCTCTTCGCGGACGCGGTGGCCCCGGTGGTGGGCGCCGCGTCGACGCTCCTGTTCACCATTCCGGAGCAACTGCTCGGGGGATATCTCGGCTTCTTCGGCGGCGCGCTGCTCTACCTGGCCGCCGCGGAGATCCTGCCGGAGGCGCACCACGAGCATCCGGCGCGCTCGACACTGCTGTGCACGGTGGCGGGGGCGGCGTTCATCTGGCTGGTGGTGGGCATCGCGGAGTGAGACGGCCACGGCGTGGACCGAGGTCACGGTCTTCCGCTCCGGCCGCCCCCGACCTCGAACCCGAACCCGACCTCGACTCCGGCCCCGCCCCCACCCCGCGTACCGCTCATCCCCGGCACCTCTCCACGAACCGACGCGCGATACCCGGCTCGGCGGCCCAGTGCGTGTGCAGATAACTCGCGTGCACACCCTGTTGCACGAAGCCTTCGACGCGCCGCTCGGGGGAGTGCAGCCCCCAGGCGGGAGCGGCCCCGGCGCCCGGTTCGACGACGGTGCGGTGGAACTCGTGCCCGCGCATCCGGGTCCCGACCACCGCGAGCGGGCTCTCGGACACGGCGACGGCCTCGCGGTACCCGAGCGTGAGCCGCTCGGACATGTGGGAGCGGGCGTCGAGCACCCCGCACATCGGCTTCCCGTCCAGCTCCCGGGTCAGATAGAGCAACCCGGCGCACTCGGCGGCGACGGGCGCACCGCTCAGCGCCAGCTCGGCGACGACTTTCCGCAGCGGCTCGTTGGCGGAGAGCTCGGGCGCGTACACCTCGGGGAATCCGCCTCCGATGATCAGTCCCGCGGTGCCGGGCGGCAGTTCCTCGTCGTGCAGTGGATCGAACGTGACGACGTCCGCGCCCGCGGCCGTGAGCAGCTCGGTGTGTTCGGCGTAGGAGAAGGTGAACGCGGCCCCGCCGGCGACGGCGACCACCGGCCGACGCTCATCGTCCTGCGGCACCTCCTCCTGCGGCACCTCGCCCTGCGGCACCTCTTGAGGCGTCCACGTCTCACCGGTCATCGCGGGCGCACTGCGCGCCAACGCCAGAATCGCGTCGAGATCGCAGCCCTCCCGCACCCGGGACGCCAGCGCGGCCACCGATTCGACGGCTTCGGTCTGCCGCTCGGCCACCGGAACGAGCCCCAGATGCCGCGAGGGCGCCCGGACCTGCTGCACCCGGCCGAGCGCGCCGAGCACGGGCACCCCGGACTCGCCCAGCGCGTCCCGCAGCAGCTCCTCGTGCCGCGCGGACCCCACCTTGTTGAGGATCACGCCCCCGAGCCGCACCTCCGGATCCCAGGACGCGAACCCGTGCACGAGCGCGGCGACGGAGCGGGACTGCGACGACGCGTCGACGACAAGGACCACCGGCGCCCGGAGCAGCTTCGACACATGCGCGGTGGAAGCGAGCTCACCCTGCCCGGAGACCCCGTCGTACATCCCCATGACGCCCTCGACCACGGCGAGATCGCAGCCGCGTGCCCCATGGTTGAACAAGGGCGCCACCATCTGGGGCCCGCACATGTACGCGTCGAGATTCCGCCCGGGGCGGCCGGTGGCCAGCGCGTGATACCCGGGGTCGATGTAGTCGGGGCCCACCTTGTGCGGGGACACCGTGAGCCCCGCCGCGGAGAACGCGGCCATCAACCCCGTGGCCACGGTCGTCTTCCCGCTTCCGGAGGACGGCGCGGCGACGACGAGCCGAGCTACCACTCGATGCCCCTCTGGCCCTTCTGCCCCGCGTCCATCGGATGCTTGACCTTGGACATGTCGGTGACGAGATCGGCGAACTCGACCAGGGCTTCCGGCGCGTTGCGCCCGGTGATGATGACGTGCTGGTGCCCTGGACGGTCCCGGAGAACCTCGATCACCTCGTCCACGTCGATCCACCCCCAGTGCAGGAGATAGGCGAACTCGTCGAGGACGTACAGCGAGTACGTCTCCGCTGCGAGGTCGCGCTTGACCTGCTCCCACCCCTCGCGGGCCTTGTCCTCGTGGCTGGGCTCGCCCTCGGCGGGCGCACGCTGGATCCACGACCAGCCCTCGCCCATCTTGTGCCAGTCGACGGGGCCGCCCTCGTCGCTGGCGCCGAGCACCTTCAGGGCGTTCTCCTCGCCGACCTTCCACTTCGCCGACTTCACGAACTGGAAGACCCCGATGGGCCATCCCTGATTCCAGGCCCGCAGCGCGAGCCCGAAGGCGGCGGTGGACTTTCCCTTGCCGATCCCGGTGTGCACCATGACCAGCGGCCGGTTGCGCCGCTGACGCGTGGTGAGCCCGTCGTCCGGCACCACGTTCGGCTGTCCCTGCGGCATCAGGCCACGCTCCTCATCTGCGTCTGAGTTCCCTGTACGTCCTTGACGAGCCCGGCGATGGAGTCCGCCCGCAGCTCGTCGAGCGTCACGGCCGTCCCGCCGAGCTCGCCCGCAAGCTGCCCGGCCAGCCCGAGCCGGATGTGCCCCGACTCGCAGTCGACGACCACGGAGGCGATGTTGGCGGCCTCGAAGAGACGCGCGGCACGCCCCGCGCGGGCCACCGGATCCACGCCACCCGTGGCCCGGCCGTCCGTGACGACCACGACCAGGGGGCGCCGTGCCGGATCCCGCAGCCGCTCGACGCGCAGTACGTCGTGCGCCTTGAGCAGCCCGGCCGCGACCGGCGTACGCCCGCCCGTGGGCAGCGTCTCGAGCCGGGCGGCAGCCGCGTCGACGGACGAGGTCGGCGGCAGCGCCACCTCGGCGTCGGAGCCGCGGAAGGTGACAAGACCGACCTTGTCCCGGCGCTGGTAGGCGTCGAGCAGCAGCGAGAGCACCGCACCCTTCACGGCGCTCATCCGCTGGCGTGCGGCCATGGACCCGGAGGCGTCCACGACGAAGAGCACGAGGTTGCCCTCACGCCCCTCCCGCGTCGCCTGCCGCAGATCGTCCCGCCGCACGACGAGCCCCCGCCCCACGCGCCCCCGCGCCCGCTGATGCGGGGCAGCCGCGTGCACGGTGGCCGCCAAGTGCAGCTTGGTGAGCGCTCCTTGAGGCCGCCGGGCCCCGGTGGTCCGCCCGTGCTCGGTCCGCGCCCTCGATCGGCGCCCCGCGGCACCCTCACCGAGACCGGGGACGCTCAGCATCTTCGTACGGAACGGCTCGGAGGCCTGCACGGGCCGCTGTTCACCGCCACCGCCACCGGCCGCGGGAGCCTGTGCCGGGGATGCGTCGTCGTCCTGGTCCTGCCCGGTCCCGGCGTCGGTGTCGGAGGCGGGTGCGTCATGTGCGTCGGGCGCCGGGGCGTCGGGGGTGTCGGGCCCCTCCTGGGGCGGCTGTCCGCCCCCGCCGGGACCGTCGCCGTCGGGCTCGGGGTCCTCGCCCCCGTCATCGCCGTTCTCGTCGTCGCCGTTCTGCTCCAGCGTGTCGTCGAGCTTGTCCTCGTCGAGGCCCGGCGCGTCGAAGGGGTTGCGACGGCGCCGGTGCGGAAGCGCGAGAAGAGCGGCCTGCCGTACATCCTCGGCGAGTACGTCGTCGCGGCCGGCCCAGGCGGCCAGAGCCGTCGCGGTACGCGCCATCACGATGTCGGCCCGCATCCCGTCGACCTCGAAGGCCGCACAGGTCGCGGCGATCTGCCGCAACGCACCGTCCCCGAGCCGCACGTGGGGAAGCAGCGCACGTGCCGCGACGATCCGGTCCCGCAGCGCGGACTCGTCCTCGTGCCACCGCGCGGCGAACCCTTCCGCGTCGTCGTCGTACGCGAGCCGTCGGCGCACGACCTCGACCCGCTGATCGGTCTCGCGCGATGCGGCGACCTCGACGGTGAGCCCGAACCGGTCGAGCAACTGCGGGCGCAGTTCGCCCTCTTCGGGGTTCATGGTGCCCACGAGCAGGAACCGCGCGGCATGCCGGACGGACACGCCCTCGCGCTCGACGTACGAGGCGCCCATGGCGGCGGCGTCGAGCAGCAGGTCGACCAAGTGGTCGTGCAGCAGGTTGACTTCGTCGACGTAGAGGATGCCGCGGTGGGCGTCGGCGAGAAGACCCGGCTCGAAGGCCTTCACGCCCTCGGCGAGCGCCCGCTCGATGTCGAGAGCCCCTACGAGGCGGTCCTCGGAGGCCCCTACGGGCAGTTCGACCATCCGCGCGTCCCGCACCGAAGCGCCGCCGACGTCGTGCGGACCGTCGGGGCAGGCGGGGTCGGGGGCGGCCGGGTCACAGGAGAAGCGGCATCCGGCGACGACGGGCACCTGCGGCAGCAAGGCCGAAAGGGCTCGCACGGCGGTGGACTTGGCGGTGCCCTTCTCCCCGCGCACGAGCACACCGCCGACGGCGGGCGAGACGGCGTTGAGCAGCAGGGCGAGCCGCAGGTCGTCCTGCCCGACGAGGGCGGTGAACGGATAGGGGGTACTCACAAGGCCTCCATTACGTGGTTCAGGGCGGGGCAGGGGGCGGCGGCTCTCACCCGTCCCCCTCCGCCGGTCGTGCGGGCGCCCCGGGTGCGATGAAGGGGAGGCCGGACGGGGCGCCGGTCTCGATCAGGCGGAGCAGCGCGTCCGTGTCCGCATGCTGCTCGATCAGGTCGCCGAGCAGGTCGAGCTGCTCCTCGCGCAGTGCGGCGAAGCTGGTGTCGGGCGCGGGCACGAAGCGGCGCCCGGCGGCGCGGGCGACCTCGGTCAAGAAGCGGCGCCGGAACGCGTCGCTCTCCAGCGAGCCGTGCCAGTGCGTGCCCCACACCTCGCCGACGCGGCAGCCGTCCAAGAAGGCCTCACCGCCCAGGACTTCGGCGACGCCGTGATGGATCTCGTACCCCTCGACGGGTTCGCCGAGCGCCTCGCCGACCGGCCGCGCGAGGGTCTTCTCGCGCGCGAACCGCACGCGCACGGGCAGCAGGCCGAGCCCGTCCACGGCTCCTGCCCGCGACTCCACGTCGTCCTCGATGTGCTCGCCGAGCACCTGGAAGCCACCGCAGATACCGAGCACGGGCCGCCCCTCGGCGGCGCGCCGCGCGATGGCGTCCGCGAGACCGCGCTCGCGCAGCCACTGAAGGGCGCGGACGGTGCCGCGCGTCCCCGGTACGACCACGAGATCGGCGTCGACCAGCTCATCGGCGCGGTCCACGAACCGCACCACGACGCCGGGTTCGGCGGCCAGGGCGTCCACGTCCGTGAAGTTCGACATCAGTGGCAGGGCACAGACGGCGACCCGCAGCACGTCCTCACCGACCGGGGGAGCGACGACGGACTCCCGCACGGCGCCCCGCAGGGACACCCGAAGGCCGTCCTCCTCATCGATGCCGAGGCCGTGCTGGAAGGGCAGCACACCGAACGTGCGCCGCCCGGTGAGCCCGTGCAGCATGTCGAGCCCGGGTTCGAGCAGTGAGACGTCGCCCCGGAACTTGTTGACGAGATAACCGGCGACCAGTTTCTGGTCCTCGGCGCTGAGCAGCGCGGTCGTACCGAAGAACGAGGCGAAGACGCCGCCGCGGTCGATGTCGCCGACCACGAGGACCGGGAAGCGGGCGGCCCGCGCGATCCCCATGTTCACGATGTCCGTACGCCGCAGATTGATCTCCGCGGGACTGCCCGCGCCTTCGCAGATCACGGCGTCATAGCTGCCCCGAAGTTCTTCGAGGCATCCCACGACGGTGGAGAGCAGCTGCTCCTGGCGCCCTCCGTGGTAGCCACGCGCGCTCATCTCGCCGACGGGCTTGCCCATGAGGACGACCTGGCTGCTGCGGTCACTGCCCGGCTTGAGCAGCACGGGGTTCATCAGCGCGCTCGGCTCGACCCGCGCGGCCTGCGCCTGCATGGCCTGGGCCCGCCCGATCTCGGCGCCTTCGCGTGTGACGAAGGAGTTGAGGGACATGTTCTGCGCCTTGAAGGGCGCGACGGAGACCCCCTTGCGGGTCAGCCACCGGCAGATCCCGGCGGTGATCACGCTCTTCCCCGCGTCGGACGTGGTCCCGGCAACGAGCAGCCCACCACTCATCAGGCCCTGCCTTTCCGCATAGTGCTCACCACGGCCGCGACCCCCAGGGCGAGCAGCCCGACCCGTCGCGAAAGCTTCACGGCCCGCTCGATGTCGGCGACTTCGACGTCCCGCCCGTCCCCGTTCAGGACAGGCCGGTGCTCGACCCGGCCCCCGTACGAGAGGGTCCCCCCGAGCCGTACCCCCAACGCCCCGGCGAAGGCGGTCTCGACGGGCCCCGCGTTGGGGCTCGGATGCTTGGCCGCGTCCGCACGCCAGGCCTTCAGGGCTCCTCGCGGCGCATCCCCGGCGGCAGCCGCGAGCACCGCGGTGAGCCGGGCCCCGGGCCACCCCAGAACATCGTCGAGCCGCGCGGAGGCCCACCCGTACCTCCGGTACTTCACCGACTTGTGCCCGACCATGGCGTCGAGCGTGTTCACGGCCCGGAAGGCGACAAGCCCGGGAACCCCGCCGAGCGCACCCCACACCAAGGCGCCGACGACCGCGTCGGACGTGTTCTCGGCGACGGACTCGACCACGGCCCGCGCGATGCCATCGGCGTCGAGCGCCTGCGGATCCCGCCCGCACAGATGCGGAAGGCGCTCCCTGGCCACCTCGATGTCCCCGGCGGCGAGCGCACCGCCGACGGCCCGCGCCTCGCGGCCGAGCGAGGTCCCGCCGACCACGGCCCAGGTGGTGGCGGCGGTCAGCGCGACGGATGCGGCGCGTGAGTCACGTACAAGGGAAGAGGCGAGGGCGGCGGCACCGGCCGCGCCCCCGGCGCACACCACGGCGTGCAGGGCGCCCCACCCGCGGTGGTCACGCCACAGCACACGCTCGACGGCTCCCGCGGCCCGGCCGAACGCGGCGACCGGATGCCCGCGGCGAGGATCGCCGAGGAACAGATCACCGAGGAGGCCGGCGGCGGCGCCGTACGCGAAGTCGCGATCGGCACGCATGGCTTCAGCCGGCCGTGACGCGGAGGGGAGCGAGGGGCCCGGCCTGGACAGGCGGGGGCACAGAGACCGGCAACGGGCGGCCGCACATGGCGATATGTCCTCACTCAGGGTGTCCGCGCCCTGATTCGACGAGATCGGCGGCGAGAGTTCCTGGCTTCCGAGGAGTCGTCTCCTCGATGACAGTGGCGGGACCGCGCCGGATTCGCACCGGCTTCCTCTTCTGCCGCCGTAATGGCTCCGGCAGTCCACCACGCCCGCGAACGCCCGTCAACTTGCCGTTGACCTGGGGCGGGAGAGTGTGCCGAGGCCCACAGCCGGGCCTCTCGCCGGAACCCTCACCGGGCCCGCGCACAGAGGTGGGGTGCGGGCCGCCGAAGCGTCCCGCACCCCACCCGGAGCTGCGATCGTCAGGCGACGATCAGAGAGATCCCGTACGCCACCGCCGCCGCGCAGAGCGCGAAGCACACGTACGCGCCCGTGCGTGCCGCCATCGGGGGCCCGCCCGCGGTGGAAGCGGTGGAAGCGGTCGAAGCGGCGCCGGACGTTGCCGCCTCGCGCTTGGAGAGGCCGACGATGCCGAGGGTGAACAGGCCCACCAGGGCCACCGTCACCGCGAGGCTGACTCCGAACACGGAGCCGAGAGCTGCCCAGTCGATGTTCATGCTGACTTGTCCTTACACCGTGGCGGGCCGGGCGGGGTCCGCCACGGTGCCGGTCGGAGTCGGGGTCGGGGCCGGGATGGTGGCCTTGACGAGGTCGACGTCCGCGGTCGTCACGGCCGAGCCGGTGGGCGGCGGCGTGACGGCGGCGATCGCGGTGGTCACGACACCGGCGGGCTCGGCGGCCGGGGAGCCGCCGATCTCGTCGTCGGCGACGTTCGTGTGGTCGACGGCGTCGCGCCGGGACAGCGCCCAGATGACGGCGGAGCCGGCCACCAGGAGCGTGGCGGTCGCCGCGACGCCCCAGGGGCCCTGCTTGGTGAGGAACTCGGCGCCCGCGCCGACCAGACCGGCGGCCGGGAGCGTGAGGCCCCAGGCGACGAACATGCGCGTCGCCGTGGACCAGCGGACCACACCGCCCTTGCGGCCGAGGCCCGCGCCCATCACGGCGCCCGAGCAGACCTGGGTGGTGGAGAGCGAGAAGCCGATGTGCGAGGAGGCCAGGATCGCGGTCGCGGCGCTGGTCTGGGCGGCGAAGCCCTGCTGCGG
Source organism: Streptomyces sp. NPDC031274 (assembly GCF_055570235.1). Classification (NCBI taxonomy): domain Bacteria; kingdom Bacillati; phylum Actinomycetota; class Actinomycetes; order Kitasatosporales; family Streptomycetaceae; genus Streptomyces; species Streptomyces sp. NPDC031274. The sequence goes on from NZ_JBVIHP010000022.1 coordinate 120,075, forward strand.
CGCGAGGTCCGTCAGACCCTTGCCCATCGTGCGGATGATGCGCCAGCCACCGAGGTAGGTGCCGAGGGCGATGGCGATGCCGGCCGAGACGATGACCCACATCGGGGGGTTGGCGCCCGGGTTCAGGACGCCGCCGGTGATCAGGGCGAGCGTGATGATGCCCATGGTCTTCTGCGCGTCGTTCGTGCCGTGCGCCAGCGAGACGAGGCCCGCGGAGGCGATCTGACCGGCGCGGTAGCCCTTGGCGGTCGCCTTGGTGTCGGTGTTGCGCCCGATGCGGTACGTCAGGCGCGTGGCCAGCGTCGCGGCGATGCCGGCGACGAGGGGCGCGGCGATCGCGGGGAGCAGGATCTTGGTGACGACGGTGCCGCCGTTGATCGACGACCAGCCCATCGACATGACCGCGGCGCCGATGAGGCCGCCGAAGAGCGCGTGGGAGGAACTGGAGGGCAGGCCCACCAGCCAGGTCAGGAGATTCCAGAGGATCGCGCCCACCAGGGCGGCGAAGATCACCTCTGTCTTCAGTCCGTCCTCGTTGACGATGCCGCCAGAGATCGTCTTGGCGACTTCGATCGACAGGAAAGCGCCGACGAGGTTCAGCACGGCGGACATGGCCACCGCCGTCTTGGGCTTGAGGGCGCCAGTCGAGATGGTGGTGGCCATCGCGTTGGCTGTGTCGTGGAAACCGTTCGTGAAGTCGAACACGAGAGCGGTAACGATCACGATCCCGAGGAGAAGCGTGATGTGTTCCATTTACCCAGGCTTCTGTTGGACGTCAGTGGCAAGTGGAACGTAGGCAAGCTGAGTGAACGGAAAGTGAACTGGGTCGGGCCGTGCGGTGACCCAATTCGGGGCACTGCCACTCCGGTTCCGTCGTGGCCCTGACGAAGATCGCCCGGAGTGGCGTCGCGAGGCCTGGAACGTGAGCTTCCAGAGGCCTGGAATGCGGGGTTCCGAGGGTGTCCGGCAGCGCGTGGCTACCCTCGGGCGAACCTCTTCAGCTGGCTCAGCGAGCCGTTGAAGAGATTCTGATCACCTGGCAGCCTGCCGCCGTTGTCGTACTGCCAGAAGGTCAGGTACGACCAGCCCCTGGGCAGCGACCCCGACCCCGCCGACCAGCGCGCGAGCCACAGCGCGTGATGCGCCGCGAAGGCACGGCTGCCGCCTGTGCACTTGTTCCACCACCTGGTGGTCGTGTAGATCACGGGACGCCGTCCCGTCTGCCGCTTCACCTCGTTGCTGAACGACTTGATCCAGTGGACCATGCCCCGCTTGCTGATGCCGTAGCACTTCCGCTTGCCGTACGGATTGTGCTCGATGTCGAGGGCCGGCGGCAGCGTCCGGCCGTCTGCGCTCCACCGTCCACCGTGCCTCATGAAATAGGCGGCCTGCTTCTTGCCCGAGGACTTGCTCGGCACGGCGAAGTGGTACGCGCCGCGGAGGATGCCCGCTTTGCGGGAGCCGTTGTACTGCTGCTTGAAGCGAGGATTGCGGTACGTGTAGGACTCGGTGGCCTTGATGTAGACGAAGCGTGCGCCCTTGCTCTTCGCCTTGTGCCAGTTGACTCGCTTCTGGTGCGACGAGACGTCGTGCCCCCTGGGCTTGCCCGCCGCCGAAACCGGAATCTCGGCGAGGACGGTCCACCCAAGGGCCAGAGTCACTACTGAGGCCGCGATGACGCGCGCGCGGCGACGGGACGGTTTGTGGTCATGAGCCATATTTCCTCCCGGACTGCGACGTGCGGGACAAATTCTTCCGGAGAGTACTGGAAGACCATCGGATGGCAGTCGATGGCCGCCGATGGCAAGCCAATCAATGCCAGGGAGGGATGTATGCACATTTGTACTCTTACGGACTCCCTGCCTCCGCCCCTACGGTGCCGCGCCTCACGGCTGGCAGGATCGCGGCATGACGGAGCAGCGGGACGAAGTTCGGCAGGACGCGGTGGAGCGGGCGTGGGGCGAGCTGGTGGCGGCTGCCCGCAGGACGGTGACGGACGGCCTGGTGGTGGGCACGTCGGGCAACGTCTCGGTGCGGGTCGGCGGCACGATCCTGGTCACCCCGAGCGGCATGCCGTACGACCGCCTGGGGCCGCGGGACGCGGTCGGCGTCGACACGGACGGCAATCAGCTCTTCGGTGACCTCGCCCCCACCAGCGAACTGCCCATGCACCTGGCCGTCTACCGCACCACGGACGCCGGAGCCGTGGTCCACACCCACGCGGTGCACGCCACCGCCGTCTCCACCCTCGTCCCGGAGCTCCCGCCCATCCACTACATGGCGGCGGCCCTCGGCGGCCCGGCCCGGGTTGCCCGGTATGCCCCGTACGGCTCCGACGAGTTGGCCGAGAACATGCTCCGGGCCCTCAGGGACCGCACGGGTTGCCTGCTCCAGAACCACGGAACCGTCACCTACGGCGACACCCTGGACCAGGCGTACGACCGCACGGCGCAGCTGGAATGGATGTCCCGCCTCTGGCTGACGGCCAGCGCGGTCCCGGGTCACACCCCGACGCTCCTGTCCGCGGGGCAGCTGAGGGAAGCGGAGGACAGGCTGCGGGGCTACGGCCAGCAGTGACGGCCCCGGGGGCGCGTCCGGCCGGGTCGGCTTCGTCCCGGGGGCCCGCGGATTCAGCACCTCGCCCACGGGTACGCGGACGGCATGACGTCACCCCGCGGGCTACGCCCACTGGCCGTGGCCACTCGCCCGCCGGACACTGGGCAGGTGCGCCCAGCCAAAGCGACGGCAACGGCCGTCACCGCCGTCACCACCGCCCTCCTGGGCGGCGCAGCCGCCGTCGCCGCGGGTCGGTTCGCCAGCAATGCCGCCCTGAAGGCACCGGCGGGCCGCCCGCTGCCGACCGACCCCCGCCTCACGGTCCACTCCACGACCGCGGGCCAGATCACCCTGACCCGCGCCCTCGCGAGCCTGCGCCCCGGCACGTACGGCCTCAGCGGCAACGGCAGCCACGCCGTGATCGGCCCCGTCCTGGACTGGGCGCCGCACGAGGCGGACGCCGTCGTACGCCGCCTGGAGCGCGTCACGCACGGCTCCCTCGAACCCGGTGCGAAGGTCTGGCTCACCCCGCAGGTCCACATCGGCGACCCGCACGCCGCACTGGACATCGACCACGCGGACGTCGACATCCCCGGCGAACTCGGCGGCCTGCCCGCCTGGTTCGTGCCGGGTGTCCGCGACACCTGGGTGATCACCGTGCACGGCCTCGGCACGACCCGAGAGCACCCCATGGTCGTCATGGACTTCCTGCACCGCCAGCAGTTCCCGGTGCTCGACATCGCCTACCGCGGCGACCTCGGCGCGCCCCGTTCCCCGGACGGCCTCGGCCACCTCGGTGAGACCGAGTGGCGCGACCTGGACGCGGCCATGCGCTACGCCGTGCGCCACGGAGCGCGGAACGTGATCCTGCACGGCTGGTCCACCGGCGCCGCCATGGCGCTGCGCGCCGCCGCGCACTCCGCCCTGCGCGAGAGGATCAGCGGACTCGTCCTCGACTCCCCGGTGCTCAACTGGGAGACCACCCTGCGCGCGCTCGCCGCGGCCCGGCGTACACCGGGCCCCCTTCTGCCCCTCGCGGTGCGCGCCGCCCAGGGCCGCACGGGCCTGCGCGGCGACCGCATCCTGGAGGCCGCCGACCCCGAGGTGCTCAAGGTCCCCACGCTCCTCTTCCACGGCCCCGACGACGTGATCGCCCCCTGGGCGCTCTCCCGCCAACTCGCCGAGCGGCGACCGGAACTCGTCACCCTCCACACCGTTCCGGATGCGCCCCACGGAGCCATGTGGAATGCCGACCCCGCAGGCTACGAAGAGGCGCTGCGGCGCTTCCTCACGCCTCTCATGTAGCGCGCGAGAGCCCTCTGAGGTAGCTCTCCGGAGCCTCGCGAAGGCATTCCGTTTGGGTTTTCGGACCGTCAACAGGAAGACTGCTCCTGTGACGTCCCGTATCCCGCGCGACTCAAGGCTTCGACTCGTCCGCGCTCAATCCCCCAGGGCCGAGAGGCGAGCGGGGGCGGAGCGCGACACAGCGCGGCCCCTGACCGCCCCCGGCGCAGTGACGCAGCAGCGTGCGCGCCGTCCCGCGCCCCGGCCGCCCGAGGGCACACCCGCCCCCGGAGAGCTGGCCCGCATGGCGCGCAAGCGCCTCGCCGACGCCGTCCGGGTCGCGCGCTGGGCCGACACGTCCCTGCGCTCCGGGCCCAGCCGCGTGGGAACACCCGGCGCCGCCGACGGAGCCGAAGGCACCAAAGGCACCCTCTCCGTCGCCATCGCCGAACGGGCCGCCGCGGAACTGGCACTGACCCCGGATCAGGTCCGCGCCGACTGGGACACCGCACGCCTCGCAGGACTCATCGAGGTGCACGGCGACATCGCGCGCCCCGGCTGGCGGCTGCGCGCCTGGGACCGGGACGACGCCGCCGTGCTGCGCGGCTGGGTCGCCCTCTTCGACGCCTGGTCGCTCGCGCACGCGGCATCACGCGAACTGGCGCCCGCCACCGTGGCCGAGACCGTCGAGGCCATGCCGCAGCTCCTCACCCTGCTGCAGCTCTCCGCGGGCCCCGTCCCCGTACCGCAGCTCCTCGACCTCCTGGACCAGCGCGTCACGGAACTGCGCACGGAGCGCTGCGAGATCCCCTACGGCCCGCAGCCCGAGCCGGTGGACCCGGCCGAAACCCCGCCCCTCGCCACCCTCCTGGACTGGGCGCTGCGCGGCCTCGCCGCCGTCGGCGCGCTGACGTTCGCAGAAGGGCAGGCCACGCTCACGCCGCTCGGCAGCTGGGCGGTCTGGGTCAAGCTCGAGCAGATCTGCGTGGCCGCGCAGAGCCCGGCGGGCAACATCGAGCAGTCCGCCGAGGACATGCTGCGCGGCTGCGCGCGGCTTCGCCCGAACGCGGCCCGCTCCGAGTACCGCGCCTGGCTCGCCCCGCGCCCCGTCGGCAGCGCCGTCACCGAGCTCCTGGACGCGGCCCGCGGCGAGGACGCCCTCCTGCGCGGCCTCGCCTTCGAAGCCCTGCGGGTGGTCGGCGCCCCGGCCGAGGCGGAGGTGCGGGCCGTCGTGGACGAGGTCTCGCTGCGGCCCTACGCCCTCATCTGGATCGCCGAGCAGGAGGGGGCCGACCCCGAGGACGTCCACCTCGTTCTGACGCGGGACGAGTCGACGTGGCTGTGGGTCGACACCGCCGCCGCCGTCGCCGACCACGGGGAGATCCATCTCCTCGTACGTCATCTGGAGTCCGCGGTGCAGCCCACGGTGCCCGCGCTCCTCGACGAGGTCCGGCGCATCGGTCACCCCCGTACCGTCCAGGTCCTTGTCGCTCTGGCCGCGGCCCACCCCGACCCGGCGCTCGCGAAGGCCGTGCGCCGGGCGGCGTTCCAGGTGCACACCGGAGGGGTGTAGCGCCGCACGGGAAGGTGCCTCATTGGAAGGCGCCTCACCGGAAGGTGTTGCACTGCCCCATGTCGCCGGTGCGGTAGCCCTGGTAGAACCACTGCTGCCGCTGCTCGGCCGAGCCGTGCGTCCAGGACTCCGGGGTGACCCGGCCCTGGAACTTCTCCTGGATGCGGTCGTCGCCGACCGCGGCCGCCGCGTCGAGGCCCTCGCGGATGTCCGCGTCGTCGAGGCTGGTGATCAGCGGCTTGCCCGTCCTGTCGTCGGCGGTACGGGTCGCGTGCCGCGCCCAGACACCCGCGTAGCAGTCCGCCTGCAGCTCGACCTTCACGGCGTTGCTGTTCTGTCCCGTACGCCCGTCCTGGGAGCGCTGCAGCGTCCCCATGAGGTTCTGCACGTGGTGCCCGTACTCGTGCGCCACGACGTACGCCTGCGCGAAGGGGCCGCCGCTTGAGCCGAACTTGGTCCGCAGCTCGTCGAAGAAGCCCAGGTCCAGATAGACCTTCTGGTCACCGGGACAGTAGAAGGGGCCGACCGCCGACGACGCGGCGCCGCAGGCCGTGCCCACCCGGCTGGTGTAGAGGACGGTCGGCGCGGGGGAGTAGGTCCCCTTCCTGCGCTGGAACTCGGGGCGCCAGTAGTCCTGCACGCTGTTGACCACCGCCACCATGCGGCAGTCGTCCTTGGTGTTCGCGTCCTGTCCCGTACGGCAGGTCTGCTGGACCTGCGCGAGCGACGAGGACGCGGCCGCGGGCTCCTCGCTGCCCGACGAGAGCCCGAGCTGATCCGGGCCGACCCCGAAGAGCAGCCCGAGGACCAGCGCGATCAGGCCCGCGATGCCGCCGCCGACCGTCGCCTTGCCGCCGGGAATCCGGCTGCCCCGCACATCCTGTACCTCGGACGTGTCCAGATCGGCGTCGTCGTCGAACTGCATGGGCGCACCACCCTCTGCCTCGCATCCGGGGCGGCCGCTCGCCGCCCTGTGCCGAGATGCCGGCGCCTTCATCCTGATATGCCCCATCCCGTGCGGCGCCGGACGGGGGTCCGAACGGGGGACCCCGGCGACATGGCGCGCCGTGTCGCGGCCGCCGCCCGGGCCCGCGCGCTCACGCCGCCGCTACGCTCTGCGCCTGTCGCGTGGGCAGAGGTACCGGCAGAGATGCCGAAGAGGGGGGCGTCGTGTCCGTTGTGCCGTGCGAGGCGACGGGATCCGCGCCCGTACCGTTCGAGGCGACCAGATCTGGGCCCGTGCCGCGCGAGGCGCCCGGATCCGGGCCCGTGCGGCCGGTGCCCGCCCGTCGCGGCCCCCGTCGCGGCCCCCGGCTCGCCCTCCCGGTGGTCCTCGGTCTCCTCGCCCTGCCGCTCATCACCGCCGCCCACCACTCACGACCGGCCCCCTACGGAGACCACGTCACCGTCCACGCGCGCGTGGACGCCGGTACGGCGGCCCCCGCGCTGCGGACCACCGGCCGCGCGGTCGAGGCGTACGACAAGGCGACAGGCCGCCCGCGCTGGACGTACCGCCGCGAGGGAGCCAGGCCGCTGGCCCTGCTCTACGCCCCCGGGCACGCCGTCGCGCTCTGGAACGACGGCCTGGTCACCGACACCGCGCGCGCCGACGGCAGCGCCGTCCGCTGGCACCGCGCCATCCCCGACAGCGCTCCCTGGCTGCGCACTCCGGCGGCCCGCGGCGCCGCCGGGGTCCTTCAGCGGCTCGACGCCCGCGGCCGCATGCTCGCCGTCGTCACCCCGCAGCGCGTCGCCGCCTACCGCAGCGCCGACGGCGACCTGCGCTGGGTGCTGCCCGCCGAACCCGGCTGCGCCTTCGAACCCGCCCGGTCGGTGCGCCACCGCGAGGCTCTGCTGGTCGCCCAGCCCTGCGAGGACGCCGCGACGCCGTGGACCTCGCAGCTGATCGCCGTGGACGACCTCGGCCGGATCGTGCCCCGGCGCACGCCCCTGGGCAACGAGCTGCCGGGCGGCGCCCCCGACGGCGTACGCACCCGGGCAGAAAATGAGTTTGCACCGCCCCGTTAGAATTGCCCTCATGGCCATTCTCCTCGTGCATTAGACGGCGTGATCGCCTTCCCCTCTTCCGCCGTCCATCCCCCCTGCCCAGGAGTCTGTCCGTGATCACCGCTTCCGGCATCGAGCTGCGCGCCGGCGCCCGCATCCTCATCGAGAACGCCACCTTCCGTATCGCCAAGGGCGACCGCATCGGCCTGGTGGGCCGCAACGGAGCGGGCAAGACCACGCTCACCAAGTGCCTCGCCGGTGAGGGCGTCCCGGCCGGCGGCACCATCAGCCGCTCCGGAGAGGTCGGCTACCTCCCGCAGGACCCCCGCACCGGTGACCTGGACGTGCTCGCGCGCGACCGCATCCTCTCCGCCCGCGGACTGGACACCCTCATCCGCAAGATGCGGGAGAACGAACAGCGCATCGCCAGCGGCTCGGGCGCCACGCGCGACAAGGCGATGCGGCAGTACGAGCGCCAGGAGACGGAGTTCCTCACCAAGGGCGGGTACGCCGCCGAGGCCGAGGCCTCCACCATCGCCGCCGCGCTCAGCCTCCCCGACCGCGTGCTCGGCCAGCCCCTCCACACGCTCTCCGGTGGTCAGCGCCGCCGCGTCGAGCTGGCCCGCATCCTCTTCTCGGACGCCGACACGCTCCTCCTGGACGAGCCGACCAACCACCTCGACGCCGACTCCATCGTCTGGCTCAGGGACTACCTCAAGTCCTACCGCGGCGGCTTCATCGTGATCTCCCACGACGTCGACCTGGTCGAGACGGTCGTCAACAAGGTCTTCTATCTGGACGCCAACCGCGCCCAGATCGACGTCTACAACATGGGCTGGCGGCTCTACCAGCAGCAGCGCGAGTCCGACGAGAAGCGCCGCAAGCGCGAGCGCCAGAACGCCGAGAAGAAGGCCAGCCAGCTCCACTCGCAGGCCGACAAGATGCGCGCCAAGGCCACCAAGACCGTCGCCGCCCAGAACATGGCCAAGCGCGCCGACAAGCTCCTCGCGGGCCTCGACGAGGTACGCCAGAGCGACAAGGTCGCCAAGCTGCGCTTCCCGGACCCCTCGCCCTGCGGCAAGACCCCGCTGATGGCCGAGGGCCTCTCCAAGTCGTACGGCTCCCTGGAGATCTTCACCGACGTCGACCTCGCCATCGACAAGGGCTCGCGCGTGGTCATCCTCGGCCTCAACGGCGCGGGCAAGACCACGCTCCTGCGGCTCCTCGGCGGCGCGGAGAAGCCCGACACCGGGCAGGTCATCGAGGGCCACGGCCTCAAGCTCGGCTACTACGCGCAGGAGCACGAGACCCTCGACCCCGAGCGCACGGTCCTGGAGAACATGCGCTCGGCCGCTCCCGACCTCGACCTCGTGGCGGTGCGCAAGACGCTCGGTTCGTTCCTCTTCTCCGGCGACGACGTCGACAAGCCGGCGGGCGTCCTGTCCGGTGGCGAGAAGACCCGTCTGGCGCTCGCGACCCTGGTGGTCTCCTCCGCCAACGTGCTGCTCCTCGACGAGCCCACCAACAACCTCGACCCGGCGAGCCGCGAGGAGATCCTCGGCGCTCTTCGCACCTACAAGGGCGCGGTCGTCCTCGTCACGCACGACGAGGGCGCGGTGGAGGCGCTCCAACCGGAGCGGATCATCCTGCTGCCCGACGGAGTCGAGGACCTGTGGGGCCAGGATTACGCGGATCTGGTCGCGCTCGCCTGATGCCGTCGAGGCGTCCACATTGGTTGATCGAATAACTGATCCACTGCGTATGGATCATTCGGCCGATCCGTGATCCTTCATCTGTGTGAGGTCTCCTCGTACCGAAGTGTGGGATACACGGATTTCCCCTGTGGTCTGGGCCTGGAACTCGACTCTCTCCCGTCACCGCGCTGACCTGGTGTTTTGTCCCGCAACTCATTCAGCCGTACGGAATTCGACACGCGGAATCGTTAATTCCGATCGTGGTCCCGCCTTCCCTGGCGGGAAACCTCGTCGTACGGACCTTGCCGAATGGGTGGCCAGGAAGGCCGGGAGGGGTGATCATGAGAAGTCCAGAGCGCACTTCCCACGAGGAGGCACGGGTGGCCGAGACTCTGAAGAAGGGCAGCCGGGTAACCGGCGCCGCGCGCGACAAGCTCGCGGCAGACCTGAAGAAGAAGTACGACGGCGGTGCGAGCATCCGGGCGTTGGCCGAGGAGACTGGCCGTTCGTACGGTTTTGTGCACCGCATGCTCAGCGAGTCCGGAGTCACGCTGCGGGGACGCGGCGGGGCGACGCGAGGCAAGAAGGCCGCAGCTGGCTGACAGCTGCGGGCGGTTCACCGGTTTCGACGGTGGCCACCCGGTCGATCGGCTGATCGGTCGGGTGGTTACTGTGCAGTCACTTACGGGCGCGCGTGCGCGCCCGGACCGACCGCACACCACCATCGGAGGCCCCTATGGTTTCGCCCGGCAGTGAACTCGGCGGATCCGCACCGGTACTCGACAAGGACGGCGTACGCCTGACTGTCGACGAGGCCGTCGCCACGGTGACGCTGGCCAACCCGGCCAAGCGCAACGCCCAATCTCCCGCGCTGTGGAGGGCGTTGGCCGAGGCAGGCCGGATGTTGCCGGGCAGTGTCCGTGTCGTCGTGCTCCGCGGTGAGGGCAAGTCCTTCTCCGCGGGCCTCGACCGGCAGGCGTTCACGCCCGAGGGCTTCGACGGTGAGCCGTCATTCATCGATTTGGCGCGCGGCGACGACGACGTCCTCGACGCGACGATCGCGGAGTACCAGGAAGCGTTCACCTGGTGGCGGCGCAGTGACATCGTGTCCATCGCCGCCGTCCAGGGGCATGCCATCGGTGCGGGCTTCCAGCTCGCGCTCGCCTGTGACCTGCGGATCGCCGCCGACGACGTGCAGTTCGCCATGCGCGAGACCAGCCTGGGCCTGGTGCCCGACCTCACCGGCACGCACCCCCTCGTGGGGCTTGTCGGCTACGCCCGCGCGCTCGAGATCTGCGCCACCGGGCGGTTCGTCCACGCGCCCGAGGCCGAGCGCGTCGGCCTGGCCAACCTCGTCGTGCCCGCCGACCAGCTCGACGCGTCCGTGAGCGACCTGGCGGCCGCGCTCCTCACCGCCCCGCGTGACGCGGTCATCGAGACCAAGGCGCTCCTGCAGGGCGTGGCCGGCCGTACGTACGAGGAGCAGCGCACCGCCGAGCGTGCCGCACAGGGGCGCCGCCTGCGGGACCTGGCGGGGCTCGGCGACTGACCCCCCTTCACCTCTTCACCTCGTCACTTCTCACTCCACCGCGGTGACCAGGACGGCCACCGATGGGTGGTCCGGCAGAGCCTTGCCGACCGCTGCACGGACCGCGAGCGCCACGTCCAGGGCGCGGTGTTCGCGGCCCGTCGCCAGCTCCACGCGCGCGTGGCGGCGCGGCAGGGCGGTGTCCGCCGTCGGTAGCTCGTCGATGTGAACGGCACGGCCGAAGCCGCCGAGGGCGCCGGTCAGCCGCCGCACGCCCGGCACGCCGAGGGCGGCGCCCGCCGCACGGGCCTCGTCCCCGCTCCCGGTGGCCGCCTGCCCGCCGTCCGGCGGCGTCTCGTCGTCCGGCTGTACGTCGACGGAGGCCTGCGGGGCCTGCCCCTCGTCGAGCAGCGTCGTCACGCTGAGATCCACCTCGTCGACCACCAGGCCGAGCCGCTCGTCGGCTGCCGCGAACAGCGCCGCCCGGAGCCGGGCCGCCGCCTCGGGAAGCGGCTCGGTCGACTCGGCAGCGAACTCCGCCGTGATCCGCAGCGGGCCCGGCGGCAGCGCGCTCGGCGGTGACGGCACGGGGGAGACGTCCGCCTTCGACGGATCGGCGAGCGCCAACCGCAGGTCACCGAGGCGTACGCCCCTCACCCGATCCGCCGCTTGGCGCAGTACCCCGCCCGCGCACGCCTCGGTCAGCCAGGAGCCGTCACCCGGGCCGCCCAGGGGCAGAACCCGCCCCAGGCCGAGCTGTCGCCGTACCGCCTCGGTCCATCCGTCACCGGTCATTCCCCCAGCCTGCCGCATCCCTGGCGCGCGAGGACGTAAGCGCACTTAGTGTGGGCGAAGGAGCAGATCCCCTTTCGAAAGGGACAGACCGCAATGAGTGACACCGGACAGCGGAACCGGCCTCAGGAGACCCTCGCGAAGGAGTCTCCGGACGAGGCGGGGAAGAGCGGCTCGACCAAGAGGGGCGGCGGCGACCCCGCCACCCGAGGGCGCACCACCATCGCCGACGGCGTGGTCGAGAAGATCGCGGGCCTCGCGGCCCGGGATGTCCTCGGAGTGCACGCGATGGGCGGCGGACTCGCCAGGACCTTTGGGGCCGTACGCGACCGCGTGCCCGGCGGTTCGAGCTCCAAGTCGGTGTCGCGCGGCGTGAAGGCCGAGGTCGGCGAGGTACAGACCGCGCTCGACCTGGAGATCGTCGTCGAGTACGGCGTCTCGATCGCGGACGTCGCGCGCGCCGTACGGGAGAACGTCATCGGGGCGGTCGAGCGCATGACGGGGCTCGAGGTCGTCGAGGTCAACATCGCGGTGAGCGATGTGAAGCTCCCGGACGAGGAAGACGATGAGCCGCAAGGCCGCCTTCAGTAACGCGGTCGCCAGGAGCAACGCTGTCGCCGGGGGCCCGAACTCTAGGAGCGCACGATGAGCATGGCCGTTATCGGCATGGTGGCCGGAATGGCACTCGGCTTCGCCGGGTACTTCGGTGGGTTCGGGGCGTTTCTCCTGGTGGCAGCCCTGGGCGCCATAGGGTTTGTCGCGGGCCGGTTCCTCGAGGGGGACCTGGAGCTCGGCGACTTCTTCCGTACCCGTGGCGACGACCGGCGGCGGTGAGTCATGGCGGCACAGGTCGCGCCCGGGGAGCGAGGTGCGACCAGGATCGCCGACCGGGTCGTCGCGAAGATCGCGGCACAGGCGGCACGTGAGGCGCTGACGGCGGTGCCCGCCGACGGTTCACCGCCGCACGCGACCGTCACCGTGCGCCATGACGTCGCCCGCGTGCGGATCAGCGTCGAGCTCGACTACCCCTCGGACATCGGCGGGCAGTGCGGCGCGGTGCGTCGCCAAGTCGTCCAGCGGGTAGAGGCGTTGGCGGGGATGGAAGTGCCCGAGGTCGCGGTCCAGGTCGAACGGCTGCACTCGGCACACGTTCACGCCGCGACGCAGGGGAGGACACGATGAGCGAGGCTCAGGGGCCCCAGGGTGCGGGCGCCGGTGGCGGCACACAGCCGCTGCCCGTCATCGAACGGGCCGACGGCGAACTCGACCAGTCGGCGTCCGCGGCGTCCTACGACCCGCGGCCCACACTGGCCGACGACACCAAGGCGACCCGCTTCTGGTCACCGCGGCGTGTGCCCGCCGCCGTCCTCGCGCTGCTCGTCCTCGGCGGCGCGGGACTCGTGCTGTACGACATCGCCGCGGTGCGGGCCGGGCACTTGGCCATGAGCTGGCGGCGCGACCTCGCCCGCGAACTGGCCGAGCGGCCCCTGGCGGACACGGCCGTCCTCGTCGGCGCCGGGGTGGCCGCGGCCGCCGGTCTCTGGCTGATCGTGCTCGCCGCGACGCCCGGGCTGCGGGCGGTCCTCGCGATGCGGCGCGGGGACCCGGACGTACGGGCGGGGCTGCACCGGGGGGCCGCCGCGATGGTGCTGCGGGACCGGGCGATGGACGTGTCCGGCGTGCAGTCGGTGCGGGTCCGCATGAAGCGCTCCAAGGTGGATGTCCGCGCGGTCTCGCACTTCCGTGAACTCGACGACGTACGAAACGACTTGGACACCACGCTGGCCGACGGCATCAGGGACCTGGGCCTCGGCCGCGGCCCCGCGCTCTCGGTCCGGGTGGCACGGCCTGGCAGGAAGGGCTGAGCGCGCGATGCTGAAGACGGTCAACCGTGTGGTGCTCGGCCTGATCGGCCTGGTGCTTGTGCTCGGCGGCGGTTCGGTGCTCGCGGTCGGGCTCGGGGCTTCGCCGCCGTCGTGGTGGGTCCACGACGGGAAGCGTGACGTCCTGCTGAGCGACGCGGACCGGGCCAGGTGGCGGGACGAGGGCTGGTTCTGGCCCACGGTCATCGCCGTACTCGCGGTGTGCGTGCTGCTCGCCCTGTGGTGGCTGGTGGCGCAGGTGCGGCGGCGGAGGCTGGCCGAGGTGCTTGTGGAGACCGGGGACGGAGAGGGCGCGCTGCTGCGGGGGCGGGCCCTGGAGAACGTGCTCGTGGGGGAGGCGGAGTCGATCGAGGGCGTCCAGCGGGCCGCGGTCGCCCTGACGGGCCGCCGTAACGCGCCCCACGCGCGGGTGTCCCTGCTCCTGGAGCCCCACGCGACCCCCGGCGATGCGCTGCACCGGCTCTCCGCGGAGGCGCTGGCGCATGCGAGGGACTCGGCGGGGCTCGACCGGTTGCCCGCGGTGGTGCAGCTGCGGGGTGTGAAGCATCGGGCTGAGCGGGTGAGTTGAGGTCCTCGAACGCCGGACGGGCAGAGTTGGCCCGGCCGGCGTTCGATGGCATCTTTCGGGGGCCCTGGGGCGGGGCAGCCCCAGGGTTTCGGAAAGGGGCGGGATCGGGGATCAGAACCCGTGCCGCGCCCCGCCGTCCACCGGCAGCATGACCCCCGTCAGATAGGACGCCGCGGGCGAGAGGAAGAACGCCGCCGTACGTCCGAACTCCTCCGGAGTCCCGTACCGCCGCAGCGGAATCCGCGACTCGTGGCCCGCCCGAGTCGCCTCGGGGTCCGCCGAAAGTCCGTCGAGCTGCCGCACCCGGTCCGTGTCGATCCGGGACGGCAGCAGCCCGACGACGCGGATGCCCCGGGGGCCGAGCTCGTCGGAGAGCGACTTCGCGAAGCCCGCGAGTCCGGGCCGCAGCCCGTTGGAGATGGTGAGACCCGGAATCGGCTCGTGCACCGAGGCGGAGAGCACGAAGCCGATGACGCCCCCCTCACCGAGCTCCGCCGCCGCGCCCCGGGCAAGGCGCACCGCCCCGAGGAAGACGGACTCGAAAGCCGACTCCCACTGCTCGTCCGTGTTGTCGGCGGCGAAACCCGGCGCGGGCCCGCCGACGCTGATCAGTACACCGTCGAAGCTCCCGAAGTGCTCACGCGCGGCGGCGATGAGCCGGCCCGCGACGGCCGGATCGGCGTTGTCCGCCGCGATGCCCCGGGCGTTGTCGCCGAGCTCGGCCGCCGCGTCGGCGACCGTCTTCTCGTCCCGGCCGGTGATCAGTACCTTCGCGCCGTCCGCGACCAGCGCACGCGCGGCGGCGTTGCCCAGGCCCCGGGTGGCGCCGGTGATGACGTAGACGCGGTCCTTCAGTCCAAGATCCATGGCCCTATCCTGCCGCCTCGCGGCAGCCGAACGCGAGGGCGGGGCGACTACACCGAGGCGGGCGTGGCCTCCGGCGCCGGTGTCTCTGCGGCGGCCGCGCGGCGGTCCTTCAGCTCCCTGCGCACCAGGACCACCCAGCCGATGGGCACGCCCGCGCAGAACAGCCACCACTGGACGGCGTACGCCATGTGCGGCCCGATGTCGCCGTGCTCGGGCTCGCCGATCAGCTGGGGGGAGCCCCCTGCGGGCTCCGGCGAGGTCAGCTCGACATAGCCGCCGAGCACCTCCTTGCCGAGGCTGTGCGCCTGCTGCTCGCTGCTGATCAGCATGATCTGACGGTCCGGCAGCCCCTGGATGTTCTTGATGCCGCTCTGCCCGGACGTCTCGTCGGCTTTCATGCGGCCGGTGACGGTGATCTCGCCCTTGGGTGCCGCGGGGACCTTCGGGAAGGCGGTCTGGGGTCCGTTCGCCGGGATCCAGCCCCGGTTGACGAGCAGTACCTTGCCGTCGTCGAGGACGAACGGGGTCAGGACGTGGAAGCCGATCTCCTCGTCGGAGTTCGTGCGACGCCGCACGACGACCTCGTCCTTCGTGTCGTACGTCCCGTGCGCGGTCACCCTGCGGTAGCGCTCGGAGTCCGCCACGGAGTGGCCGGGCGACGTCAGCTGCTCGGCCGGTACCGGCCTCGCGTCGAGCGCCTTGGAGATCTCCGCGTTCTGCGCGACGCGGTGCTCATGGCGGTGCAACTGCCAGAAGCCCAGCTCGATCATCGTGGGGATGAGAACGAGGCCGATGAGGGTAAGGATCACCCACTGCCGGGTCAACAGGAAGCGGTACACGCCTTTGACGTTACCCGTCCCATTTCGGCCCCCGGCGGGAGGGGTCCCGTCGAGGGCCGGATCCCGCAGCGGCGGGAGCACCCCGGACGCCCGGTCACACGGCCCGGTCACGCGTCCGGGTCACGCGTCCGGGTCACGCGTCCGGGTCACACCCTGTCGACGATGCCCACCTGCCCCTCCGCCCGCGAGCAGTGCGCACCGCAGTACCACTGCCCCTCGACCTCCACGCCCTGGCCGATGATCCGGCAGCGGCAGTGCTCACAGATGGGCGCCATGCGGTGAATGGCGCAGGAGAAGCAGTCGAAGACGTGCACCGCCCCTTGGGCATGAACCTCGAAGGACATGCCGTAGTCGTTTCCGCAGACCTCGCAACGTGCCATGCGCCACAGGGTGGGACGCGCGGCGCCCGCATGCGAGCAAGCAGGCGGGAGCCGGGCCGATAATCACCCGTCTGACGTCCGCGGGCGGCTCAGCCCTCCGCCGCCGGAGCGACATCCTGGAGGAGCTGGCCGAACGCGGCCTCGTCGATGACGGGCGTGCCGAAGGACCGCGCCTTCACGGTTTTGGACGTGCCCGAGTCCGGGTCGTTCGTGACGAGCAGGCTGGTCAGCCGCGACACGCTCGTGGCGATGTGCAGACCGGCCTCGACGGCGCGGTCCTCAAGCAGCTCGCGCTCGATGGAGGTGTCGCCGGAGAACGCGACACGCATACCCTGTTGGAGTGGTTTGCCCGTTTCGTACCGCCCCGGGTTGGGGTAGGGGCAGGCGGGCCGCTTGCGCGAGGGGCGCCAACTCCCCGGACCGAACGAGGAGTACGAGGATGAGCCGGAGCCCGGACCTGTCGGCTGGCGGACGATCCGGGCCGCCCCGTCGGTCCACTCGGTGAGCGGACGGCACTCCAGGAGCGGCAGTCGCACCCCACCGCTCGCCGCGGCCTTGAGGCTGGGACGGAACGCCTCGGCGAGCACGCGCGCGTCGTCGAGCGCGTTGTGCGCGTTGCGCTGTTCGACGCCGAAGTGCGCGGCGAGCGACTCCAGCTTGTGGTTGGGCAGCGGGAGCTGCAGTTCCTTGGAGAGGGCGATGGTGCACAGACGTTGGCGCACCGGGGCGGTGAGCTCCGCGCGTGCGTACTCCCTGGCGATCATCGACCAGTCGAAGACGGCGTTGTGCGCGACCAGGACGCGGTCGGCGAGGCGCGCGGCGAACTCCTCGGCGATGTCCTTGAAGAGCGGCGCGTCCGCGAGGAGGTCACTGGTGAGGCCGTGGATCCATACGGGTCCGGGGTCGCGCTGGGGGTTGACCAGCGTGTACCAGTGGTCCTCCACGTCGCCCTGGGCGTCCACCCGGTAGACGGCGGCCGACACTATGCGGTCGTCGCGGGCGAGACCTGTGGTCTCGACGTCGACGACCGCGTACCCCGTTGGGTACGCGGCCGGCCAGGTGGCTGCGGACGCTGCGGTCGTCTGGTCTTCGAGCATGGTCCCTGAGGATACGGGCCGCGACTGACAGTCAGGTCCCCGGTCCGGTACGCGGGTCTGTCGCGTGGCCGATTCGGTCGCCGGGGGGCGTGCTTCTGTCGGATTCCTCGCCGAGAAGCCCGGACACCAGTGCCCTTGTCGACAGGGTGAACAGTGCCTCGGGGTCGGCGGGCCTGGCGAGCGCGCGGGCGAGTGCCGGGTCGTGTTCGGCCGTCCGCGCGCCCCACAGCTCTTCCTCGCCGGGCCGCTGCACGGGCGCGCGTTCGCGGTTGCGCTCGACCAGGACGTGGCCGACGACATGGACCTGGACGGCGCGTACGGCGTCGGCCGCGCGGGCGCCGCGCAGGCCCGCCGCGTGCACTTCGTGGACGAGGACCTGCTGGGCGGGCAGGAACATCCGCTCGGTGAGGCCGCGTTCGTGCACCATCGCGACGAGGTGCGGGTGGTCGCGCAGCTGGCGGCGCAGGGCGCGCGCCACGGAGACGATGCGCCGGTCGGGGGTGCGTCCCGCGGGGTGGATCGCGCCGAGGTCGGCGAGGGTGCGCTCGACGAGGGCGTCCAGGAGCGACTCGCGGTTGCCGACGTGCCAGTAGATCGAGGTGACAGCGGTGCCGAGCTCGGCGGCGAGCTTGCGCATCGTCAGGGCCGCCGGGCCGTGCTGCTTCACGAGGGCCGCGGCGGCGGCGAGGACCTGTTCCCGGTCGAGACGGCCGCGTTCCCGGTCGGGATGGCCGGGTTCCCGGTCGGGGCGGCCAGGTTCCGGGTCCGGATGCGCACGCGTCTCTTCACTCTTCACGCCTCCTGTTGTAACTGTGTTACAGAACCGCCCGCAAGACCTCTTGTAGTCCTGACGAAGGGTGGTACGACATGGCACGCGTACGTTATGGAGCGCGCACCGAGGCGGAGATCGCCGCCGCGCGCACCGCGAGTTCGAAGCTGCCCGACATCTGGTCCACCGGTGTGGTGGCCGTCTGGGAGAGCGATCCGGACGCGGTGGCGGCGGTCCTGCCGCCTCCGCTGAAGCCCACGCACCGGCCCCTGGTGCGGGCCAACATCAGCAAGGTCGACCTGCCCGGGTATCCGCTCGGCGCGGGCTCGGTGGCCGTCGCCGCCGAGCACGACGGGGTGCCGGGCTGGTATCCGCTGGTGATGCCGATGACCCACGAGCGGGCGCTGATCGGCGGGCGCGAGGTCTTCGGGGAGCCGAAGAAGCTGGGCGAGGTCGAGGTGGAGCGCGACGGCCTGGTCGTCCGGGCCTCGCTGGCCCGGCACGGCATCGCCTTCGTGGAGGTGCGCGGCGCCGTCAGCGGCGACCTGCCGCTCCCGGCGCCGGTCCAGAAGACCGACTTCTACTTCAAGTTCCTTCCCGCGGTGGACGGTTCGGGCTTCGACGCCGATCCGGTGCTCGTGCACTGCGTACGCAACGAGAAGGTCCGCAAGCTGGAGGGCATCACCGGGGACGTCGTCCTGCGCGAGTCGATGTACGACCCGGTCGCCGACCTTCCCGTACGCGCGGTCGTCGAGATCACCATCGGCGAGAAGACCACCGACCAGAAGGGCCGGGTGGCCGAGCGGGTCAGCGCGCAGGCGCTGCTTCCTTACATCCACCAGCGTTACGACGATCCGCAGCAGATCCTCGACGGTCCGCCCGAGGGGAGCGTCTGAGATGGAGCTGCGGGAAGGGCAGGTCGCCGTCGTCACGGGCGCGGCGAGCGGCATCGGCCTCGCCATGGCGCGGCGGTTCGCGGCGGAAGGGCTGAAGGTGGTCCTGGCCGACGTCGAGGAGGGCGCCCTGGAGAAGGCGGCGGCGGGGCTGCGCGAGGGCGGGGCGAGCGTGCACGCGCGCGTGGTCGACGTCGGCTCGCGCGAGCAGGTCTTCGCCCTCGCCGAAGCGGCGTACGAGAAGTTCGGCGCCGTCCATGTGCTGTGCAACAACGCGGGTGTCGGCTCGGGCGCCGAGGGCCGCATGTGGGAGCACGAGCCGAACGACTGGAAGTGGGCCTTCGAGGTCAATGTGTGGGGTGTCTTCCACGGCATCCAGGCCTTCGTGCCCCGGATGATCGCCGGCGGCGAGCCCGGTCATGTCGTCAACACGTCCTCCGGTGACGGCGGCATCGCACCGCTGCCGACGGCGTCCGTGTACGCGGTCACCAAGGCGGCCGTCGTGACGATGACGGAGTCCCTGTACGCGCATCTGAGGGCGGAGCACGCGCGCGTGGGCGCCTCCGTGCTCTTTCCGGGGCCGCACATGCTGCGTACGGGGCTGTGGGAGTCGCACCGCAACCGGCCCGACCGGTATGCCAAGTCCCGCCCCCGCAAGACCCCTTACCGCAGCCTCGACCAGTGGGAGTCCGCGATGAAGGACGCGGGCCAGGAGGTGGAGTTCACCCCGGTCGAGCAGGTCGCGGACTTCGTGGCGGAGGGGATCGCGGCCGACCGTTTCTGGCTGCTCCCCGAGAGCGAGCACAGCGACCGGCAGATCAAGGCCAGGTCGCTCTCGATGCTGGACCGCGCCAACCCGGCGTACCTGGAAAGCTTCATCCTCGACTGACTGAGGGACGTGTGATGACGGCTCAGCAAGGCGCTCAGCAAGGCGCTCAGCGAAGCGCCCAGCAGAACGACCCGTACCTGATCATCTCCTCCGACTGCCACGCCGGGCTGCCCACCGAGGAGTACCGGCCCTATCTCGACAGCCGCTTCCACCGGGAGTTCGACCAGTTCCTGGGGGAGCGCGACGCCCGCCGCGCGGAGGCGACCCGGCTCGGCATCCGCAACGACGCGTTCGCCGCCAAGTGGTTCCAGGACAACGAGGAGGGCCTGCGCGGCGGCTGGGAGACCGCGCAGCGACTCAAGGAGCTCGACGGCGACGGGGTGGTCGCCGAGGTCGTCTTCCCCGACGCGGACGCCGTCGACAGCCAGACGGCCGCGCCCTTCGGGGTGGGCCTCGGCCTCTCGGGTGACCAGGACCCGGAGCTCGGCATGGCGGGTGCGCAGGCGCACAACCGCTGGCTCGCCGAGTTCGTGTCCCAGCATCCCGAACGGCACTGCGGTGTCGCCCTGTTGCCCATCACCGGAGAGGTCGACCGTGTCGTCGCCGAGGTCCACCGGGCCAAGGAGTCCGGGCTCGGCGCGCTGATGATCCCCTCCATGTGGGTCGACAAGGCGCCCTACCACGACCGCCGTTACGACCCCGTGTGGGCGGCGGCGGCCGAGTGCGCGATGCCCGTGGTGACCCACTCCGGGGCGGCGCCCCGCCATGAGTACGGCGATCACCTGGGGATCTACGTCTCCGAAGTGACCTGGTGGCCCGCGAGGCCGCTGTGGTTCATGCTCTGGTCCGGCGTCTTCGAACGTCATCCGGGGCTGAAGTTCGGCGTCGCGGAGTCCGGCTGCTGGTGGCTGCCGAACCTCCTGTGGTTCATGGACCGCCTCTACCTGGGCGCGCACGGCGGCAAGAAGCTCTCGCCGTTCGCGGAGCTCAAGCGGCCCCCGCACGAGTACCTGGACCGGCAGATCTTCATCTGCGCCACCAACACCAAGCGCCGTGAACTCGCCCAGCGCTACGAGATCGGCGTCGACAACATCCTCTGGGGCAGCGATTTCCCGCACCCCGAAGGGACCTGGCCCGACACGCGCGCGTGGCTGAAGAAGACCTTCCACGACATTCCGGTGGGGGAGACCCGCCGGATGCTGGGTCTGGCGGCCGCGGAGGTGTTCGGCTTCGACACCGAGAAGCTGGCGCCGCTGGCCCGCCGGATCGGCCCGACACCCGCCGAACTGGGCCAGGGGGCCGATCAGGCGGCGGTCGAGGCGTCCTGGGCGCGCTCGCGCGAGGTGGGGCGCCACTGGCTGACGGACCACGACTTCCCGGTACTGGGGGCCCAGACATGACCGAGGACACGAGCGAAGCCATGAGTGAGAAGACGACCGAAGCCATGAGTGAGAAGACGACCGAAGCCATGAGTGGGAACACGGCCGAAGAGCGCTACACCGTCATCTCGGCCGACTGCCACGCGGGCGCCGATCTCCTCGACTACAAGCCCTACTTGGAGTCCCGCTTCCACGACGCGTTCGACGCGTGGGCGGCCACCTACGTCAATCCGTACGAGGACCTGCTCGCCGACACCGCCGACCGCAACTGGAACTCGGACCGCCGCCTCGCCGAGCTGGAGAAGGACGGCATCGTCGCCGAGGTCGTCTTCCCGAACACCATCCCGCCGTTCTTCCCTACCGCCTCCCTGATGGCGCCGGCTCCCACGCGTGCGGAGTTCGAGCAGCGCTGGGCGGGTCTGCGCGCCCACAACCGCTGGCTCGCCGACTTCTGCGGCGCGGCCCCGGGCCGCAGGGCGGGCGTCTTCCAGATCCTCCTGAACGACGTGGACGAGGCCGTCAAGGAGATCCACCGCTCGGCCGACGCGGGCCTGAACGGCGGCCTGCTGCTGCCCGGCACGCCACCGGGCAGTGGACTCCCGGAGCTCTACTCGGCGACGTACGACCCGATCTGGGCGGCCTGTGCCGAGCGCGGCGTACCGGCCAACCACCACGCGGGCTCCGCGTCGCCGCCGCTGGGCGACGAACCGGCCGCGCGGGCCGTCTTCATGGTGGAGACCACGTGGTTCTCGCACCGGGCGCTGTGGCACCTGGTGTTCGGCGGAGCCTTCCGGCGCCACCCCGAGCTGCGGCTGGTGCTCACCGAGCAGGGCTCGGGCTGGATCCCGGGCGTGCTCGACATGCTGGACTACTACCACGGGCGCCTGGTCGCGTCGGCGTCGAAGGCCGACACCGCGGGGACCGCAGAGGCGAAGTTCGGTGCGGGGCTCGCCGATTCGATGGGCAAGGGCCCGTCCGAGGTCTGGCGCGAGAACTGCTTCGTCGGTGCGAGTTTCATGCGCCCGCACGAGGCGCTGATGAGGGACCGGATCGGCCTGGACAAGATCATGTGGGGCAGCGACTATCCGCACGACGAGGGCACGCACCCGTACTCGCGCGAAGGTCTCCGCATCGCCTACGCGGGCCTCCCGAAGGACGAGATAGCGGCCATGGTCGGAGGCAACGCGGCCGGTGTCTACGGCTTCGACCTGGAGCGGCTCGGGGCGGTCGCCGCACGCGTGGGACCGACGGTCCAGGAACTGGACGAGCCCCTCAAGGAGACACCGGCGGGAGCGACGAGCCCGGTGTTCGCCAAGGGAGGGTCGGCGCGCGTCTGGTGACGGCGTGCCCCTGCCGAACTCGCCCACCCGGGGGTGAGACCCTCCCCGGGTGAGCGATCAGGCAGCTGGACATGACGAACCGCACGGCGGCGCTCTCGCGTCGCGCCTCAACTGGCTGCGTGCGGCGGTGCTCGGGGCCAACGACGGCATCGTCTCCACGGCGGGACTCGTCGTCGGCGTGGCGGGTGCGACCGGCGACCGCAGCACGCTGCTCACGGCCGGTCTCGCCGGGCTGCTCGCCGGGTCGATGTCGATGGCCGCGGGCGAGTACGTCTCCGTGTCCACCCAGCGTGACTCCGAGAAGGCCGCCCTCGCCATGGAGAAGCGCGAGCTGCGGGAGCAGCCCGAGGCCGAACTGGTCGAGCTGACGGATCTCCTCGCGGACCGGGGGCTGAGCCGCGAGGTGGCAAGACAGGCGGCCGAGCAGCTCACCGAGCGGGACGCGCTGCGCGCGCACGCGCGCGTGGAGCTCGGTATCGACCCCGACGCACTCACCAATCCGTGGCACGCCGCCTGGGCCAGCTTCGTGGCCTTCACGGTGGGCGCGCTCCTTCCGCTTCTCGCCATCGTCCTGCCGCCCGCCGACTGGCGTCTCGGGGTCACCGTCGTCTCGGTCCTCGGCGCGCTCGCCCTCACGGGCTGGAGCAGCGCGCGGCTCGGCTCGGCGCGGGTGCGGCCCGCCGTGGTGCGCAACATAGGGGGAGGGGCGCTCGCGATGGCGGTGACGTACGGGGCGGGGGCGCTGCTCGGGGCGGTGGGGGTCTGAGCGCCCGCATGTGTCTGAGCGCCCGCATGTGTCTGAGCGCCCGCATGTGTCCCAGCGTCCGCATGTGTTTGAGCCTCCGCTTTTGGCGGAGATCGCCAACGTTCACCGCCTTACCGCTGGTAATACTTGTCGGTAACTACGTCTAGCGGCGGCCGACGACGGGCCCTTACGGTGCACGCATGCCGCCGAACCTGCCCGATGTCGTGCTGTGGTCCATCCCCGCTTTCGTGCTGCTCACCGTGGTGGAGATCGTGAGCCACCGGATCCATCCCGACGAGGACGAAGCCGGGTACGAGACGAAGGACGCCGCCACCTCCATCACCATGGGGCTCGGCAGCCTCGTCTTCGACTTCCTGTGGAAGATCCCCATCGTCGCGATCTACACGGCGGTGTACGCGCTGACGCCGCTGCACATCCCCGTCCTGTGGTGGACGATCCCGCTGATGCTGCTCGGGCAGGACTTCTTCTACTACTGGTCGCACCGCGGGCACCACGTCATCCGCATCCTGTGGGCCTGCCACGTCGTGCACCACTCGAGCCGCAAGTTCAACCTCACGACGGCGCTGCGCCAGCCCTGGACCAGCCTGACGGTCTGGCCGTTCTACATCCCGCTGATCGCCCTCGGCGTGCACCCGGCGGCGCTCGCGTTCTGCTCGTCGGCGAACCTCGTCTACCAGTTCTGGATCCACACCGAACGCATCGGCAAGCTGCCAAGGCCCTTCGAGTTCGTCTTCAACACGCCCTCCCACCACCGCGTCCACCACGCGTCGCAGGGCGGCTACCTGGACCGCAACTTCGGCGGCATCCTGATCATCTGGGACCGCGTGTTCGGCTCCTGGGTCGCGGAGACGGACCGCCCGGTCTACGGCCTCACGAAGAACATCGCCACGCACAACCCACTGCGGGTGGCCACGCACGAGTACGCGGCGATAGCCAAGGACCTCAGGAAGGCGACCAGCTGGCGCGAGCGGGGCGGACGGCTGTTCCGGGGGCCGGGCTGGCAGCCACCGGCGCAGACAGCGCCACAGGCGGCACCAGAGCCGGTGGTGGAGGGGGCGGCATGAGCCCTGTCCCCGCTGTGGGCAGGCGTTCCGCGAGGCGAGTGCGGCCTCCCCTGCTCAAGCGGAGCCGAGAGCTCGGGGAAGGGCGGGCGCGACCCGCGGCACCGGGTGCCGAACCAGAGGCGTCGACTGGAGCACGGCTGCTCCTCGCGGCGTTCGGCCTCGCCGCAGTCGGCGACCTGACGGCACTCCTGGCAGGCTCGGACGCGGCCCACACCGTCTTCAAGCCCCTCCTCATGCCGCTCCTGGCGGGGTACGTATTCACGGTCAAAGGCCCGCGCCTACTGACCGCCGCTCTCCTCTTCGGCTGGGGAGGCGACACCCTCCTCCTCTTCGACGCCGACCCCGCGTTCCTGGCAGGAATGGGCTCCTTCGCGGCGGGCCACGTCTGCTACCTCGTCCTCTTCAAGCGCCACGGCTCCAAGCGCGAGGGCACGTCACGCGCGCGCGGCGCATGGCTGGTGGCCGCGTACGCCACCGCCCTCATCGGCACGGTCGCCCTCCTCTGGCCGGACCTCCCCGCGGACATGCGCGGCCCGGTGGCGGGCTACAGCCTGCTGCTCACCGCGATGGCGTTCGCCGCCACGAGGCTGGGACCCACCGCGGCGGCGGGCGGCGCGCTGTTCCTCCTGTCCGACACCCTCATCGCGACCGGCGTCGCCGAGTGGCCACAGGCCCCGCGCCCCGACTTCTGGATCATGCTCACCTATATCGCCGCGCAGTTCCTGCTGGTCAGAGGCGTACTGGGGGCACGTTCCGCGCGACTCACCAGCGAATCGGCAGCGGCAACGCCGTCAGGAGCGCCGACACCGCCACGACCAGACCTAGCGCGATGACCTCCCCGCGCGCGGGGGAGTACGCGGAGACCGGGTCGGCGGCCCCGCGCAGCCGTCGGCGCGCGAGCAGGGCGAGGGCGGACACGACCACCACGAGGAGCACCTTGGCGAGCAGCGTGCGGCCGTAGGCCGTGTCCGTGAGCTGGCCGACGACCGTGCTCGCCGGCATCCGGCGCAGAGTGCTGCACACCCCTGTCACCGTGATCGCGGCGAACAGAACGGCCGCCACGCGCGCGTAGAGCCCCAGTACCGCCGCGCCCGCCTCCGGGGCGAACGGCCGCCACAGCCGCAGCATGCGTATCACCTGCAACAGGCCGCCCGCCCACAGCACCCCGCAGGTCAGATGCACCAGCGTCAGACCGGTGCCGATGAGCGGGGTGTCCTCCACCGGGGAGTGGGCCCGCAGCGCCTCCGCCACGATCACCGCGGCCAGCGGAAGCGCGGCAGTCGAAGGCCGCCGTGAGCGCGAGCAGAGCAGCGCCACGATGAAGGCGTTGACCTCCAGGAGCGCCAGCCTGCCGTCCCGCGACGCGTAGAGGCCGCCGATGTCCATGTCGGAGAGCTGGTGCGGCACCAGGTTGCCGGTGGCGACCACCGAAGCGAGGCCGAGCGCGGCGACGATGCCGGCGCCCGCCGCGTACGCCGCCCAGCTCCGCGGCTCACGGTCGAGCGGCGCCCCCGGCACCCTGCGGGCAAGACGGATCGCGTAGATCTCGCCCAACTGCACGCACAGCGCGGCGAACATGACCGTCCGCAGGAACGTGATCCCGGCCGTGCCGGGCGCCTCGGCCTCCCCGGTGCCGTTCAGCGCCGCCGACGGGCCGATGAGGGGGATGAGGGCGGCGACGAGCACCAGGACGAGCACGGCGACCGCACGGGCCGTGGAGGGGCGTCGGCGCGGCGCGCTGTGCGAGGCGTGGGGCGTGGCGGCGACCGCGTCCGCCGAGGCCTCGCCGCCGGAGTCGGCGGACGGCTGTATGGAGCTCACCACATGATCTTCACCAGGTGCACCCTTAACGGGCAAGTCCTGGCAAACAACTGGCTGAAGCTCATTCCGCCCGGCAGGAGCTTCGCGAGCGGCGTACCGGTGCGGGCTACTCCGTGGGAGCGGCGGCCGTCCACCCGAGCTTGATCTCCTTCTCCGGCTCCGACGGCTGGAGGTCCCAGCCCAGCGGGGCCGCCGTCCGCACCACGTAGGAGCCGCCGACGCCGCGGTAGAACCGCAGCGGGACCACGCACTCCTTGGGCAGCTCCGGGGCCTTGGGGTCCTTCGGGGCCGACAGCTTCCGCGTCCACTTGTCGAGGTGATTGTCGACCCGCGCGCGGTAGAAGTCGGCGTGCCCCTCGTGCTGCAACTCCGGCCAGGTCACGGCCCACAGCGGCCACAGCTCCATGCGGCCGAGGGTCGCGTCCATGACCTTCTCGAAGCCGCGCTCGTAGCCGGGAACGATGTACGTGAAGATCTCCGTGATCATGGCGATCGCGATGAGGACGATCGCGAAGGCGATCCACACCACCCACCACACGGGCAACACGGTCACCGTGGCCACGAACTGGAGCACCAGCTGCCAGGTGGGCCGGACGGGCCGGGGCACCCAGCTGTCCGTGTCGACGGAGCCGAATGCGGAATTCCGGTACTCATACATGGGACGAGATCCTCTCGCGAAGGGCCGGGCGGCACACAACCGCCCGGCCCCGCCTCACGAACCCGCTACTTCCGCACGGCGTCCAGCGCGTCGATCATGCCCACGCCGTAGAAGCCGTTCCTGTTCTTGCCGGCCGCGCAGACGGCGTCGACCTTGCCGTCACCGTCGATGTCGTACGGATCGGTGCACTTCATGGCGTCGGCCTCGCCGTAGAGCAGCGCCTTCACCTTCTCCGATGACGCGTGCGGGTGGGCCGACTTGATGAGCGCGGCGACGCCCGCGGCGTGCGGTGACGCCATCGACGTACCCGCCTTGTAGCCGAACTTGCCGCCCGGGAGCGTCGACAGGATGCGGCCGTCCGTGGCCGGTGCGTCCGGCGTCTGGAACTTCGTGGAGTCGCCGCCCGGCGCCGCGATGTCGACGACGCCCTTGCCGTAGTTCGAGTACGAGGACTTGATGCCCTTCGCGCCCGTGGCCGAGACGGTCACGACACCCGGCAGCTGCGACGGAAGGTCGAAGCAGTCCGCTGTCTTGATGGTCCGCTCCGTGGGCGTCGTGTCGTCCGGGCTGGAGTCGTCCACGATCTCGTCCTGCGCGAGGTCCGTCTCGGCGTTACCGGCCGCCGCGACGTTCACCGCGCCCTTGCGCTCCGCGTACCGGGTGGCCCGCCCGACGGCGTCGACCAGGGCCTTCTGGTCGTCGTCCGTCTTGCAGTTGAAGAGCCACGGATCGGTGTAGTAGCTGGAGTTGGTGACATCGACCCCGTGATCGGCCGCCCACATGAAGCCGCAGACCACGGCCTCCGTGTAGTACATGCCGGTCTCCGGCTCGGCCACCTTCAGGCTCGCCACCTTCACGCCCGGAGCGACGCCGGTCACGCCGGTGCCGTTCTTCGCGGCGGCGATCGTGCCCGCCACGTGCATGCCGTGGTCGCTCTCCCCGGCCACCGGACGCCACGCGTCGCCCTTCTGCACGGGCACGCCGCCCAGGCAGCTCGCGGACGCCTTCGCGTCGAAGTTCGGCGCGATGTCCGGGTGCGTGTCGTCCACGCCGGAGTCCAGGACGCCGACGGTGACCTTGGAGCTGCCCAGGGACTCCTTGTGGGCCTTGTCCGCCTTGATGGCGGGCAGGTCCCACTGGAGCGGCTCCAGCTCGTCCTGGCCCGGGGCCGCCTGCCCTGCCGCCTGCTTCGCCTCGGCGGCACTCAGCGGCCTGTCGGCCTCCAGTGCGTCGTCGGACTGCGCGGACAGCGGAGCCGTACGGGTGGCGCCCGCCGAAGCGACGCCCTTCGCCTTGCGGATCTTCTTGGCGAAGTCCGCGTCCGACGAGTGGACGACGATCACGCCGATCCTGTCGTACGCGATGACGACCTTGCCGCCCGCCTGGGCGATGGCCTTCTTCACGTACGCCGATGTCTTGCCGGACGGTGAACCGCCGTGCCCGGCGCGGACATTGACGACGTAGCTCATCGACGTGCCGTCCGCGAGGGACGCGCCGAGGCCGGACACGACGGACGACACCGGGCCGCCCGGCCGGGACGCGGCATCGGGCTGAGCCGACGCCGTGCCCGGCAGGAAGGCGACGGCCGATGCCAGCGCCATGCCGAGCGGGAGTGCGAGCACGCGCCGGGAGCGCGTGAAACGTGCGGTCATGATGTGCGAGCCCCTCACTTCTTCACGGCGTCGAGCGCGTCGACGATCCCGCTGCCGTAGAAGCCGTTCTTGTTCTTGCCGCCCTCGCAGACGGCGTCGACCTTGCCGTCACCGTCCGGGTCGTACGGCGTCGTCGGGCAGCCCGGGTTGTCGGCCTGCTTCTTGAGAAGCCGCTGGATCTCGGCGGGGCTCGCCTTGGGGTGCGTCGACTTCAGGAGCGCGGCCACGCCCGCGGCGTGCGGCGATGCCATCGATGTGCCCTGCAGCCAGCCGTACTGGTTGCCCGGCATCGTGGAGAGGATGCGGCCGTTCTTCGACGGGGTGTCGGCCGGAATCTGGCGGGCGTCGCCACCGGGGGCGGCGATGTCGATGACGCCCTTGCCGTACGTGGAGTAGTACGACTTGAGGTTCTGCACGCCCGTCGCGCTGACCGTGACCACGCCGGGAAGCTGCGTCGGGATGTCGAAGCACTCGGACGGGTCGATGGTGCGCGGCACCGGCGTCGAGTCGTCCGGGCTCGAGTCGTCCAGGATCTCGTCGGCGGCGAGGTCGTGGTTGGAGTTGCCCGCGGACGCGAGGTTCAGGGTGCCCTTCTTCTGGGCGTACAGCTGGGCCCGGTTGACCGCGTCGACGATGGCCCGCTGGTCCGGGTCGTCCATGCAGTTGTAGAGCCACGGGTCCACGTAGTAGCTGTTGTTCGTGACCTCGATGCCCTTGTCGGCGGCGAACACGAAGGCGCAGACGACGCTCTCCGGGTAGAACAGCTCGCTGACCGGGTCGGCCACCTTGATGCCCGCGACCTTCACGCCGGGCGCGACGCCCGCGACGCCCACGCCGTTGCGGGCGGCGGCTATCTCGCCGGCCACGTGCGTGCCGTGGTAGTGGTCCGGCTTCTCCGGGCGCCAGGCGCCGGGCGAGGTGTCCGCCTTGCCGCCGACACAGCTCGCCGACTGCGAGGCCGAGAAGTTGGGCGCGAGGTCGGGGTGGGTGTCGTCGACTCCGGTGTCGATGACGCCGACGGTGACCTTCTTGCTGCCCGGGTTTATCTTCGCTGCCTTGTCGGCGCCTATCGCGCGCAGATCCCACTGGTCGGCCTCGAGCGGCTCGGCGCCCGCATCGGCCTGCGCCTTGAGCGACTTGGCCTCGGACTTCGACAGGAGGGTCGGTGCGCCCTCCTCCGTCGTGCCCGCCGCCGTCAGGGGCGAGGTGCGGGTCGCGCCCGCGGAGTGGACGCCCTTGACCTTGCGCAGCTGCTTGCCGAAGTCGGGGTTGGCCGAGTGCGCGACGATGACGCCGATCTTCGGGTACGCGACGACGACGGAGCCGTCCGCCTTGGCGATCGCCCTTTTGACGGACGCGATCGTCTTGGAGTCCGTACGGGTGTTGACGACGTACGCGAGCTTCGGGGCCTCTGCCCTGGCCGACGCGGTGGCGGGGGCGTCGGGGGCCGCGGTCGCGATGCCCGGGGCGAAGCCGACCGACGCGGCGAGCGCTATCCCGAGGGGCACGGTGAGCGCGATTCGGCGTCTGGAACGCAGATGAGCCATGGGGTCTCCACATCATCCGGATACGTGAACTGCCCGAACACATCTAGTGATCGGGCAGGTACATGACGGGGCGTGCAGGGTGAAGCTATCCCCAGAACTCCCAGGCCAGCAATGGATTCCGGAAGAAAGCAGCGCACCGTGCCGCGCCGTGCGTGCCGCTATGACGTTGAACCGTTAACAGAAGCAACATCAACCCCCCTGTCGGATCACGCCCTGTGGCCTTAGCATCGCCATCCGTGGCTCACGTGATCCGCATCACTGCCGGATCGATGAGAGCCCATGGATCAGCTGTCCGTCCCCACCGCACCCGCACCACGAGGAGTCTCCGTGGCCCCCGAAGCATCCCCACCGTCCAAGGACGGAGAAGCCCCCGCTCCGTACGCGCCGACCACGGCAGAATTCCTCGAGGAGCAAGCGAGCCCCGAGTTCGGTGAACTCCGCAAGGCACACCGCTCGTTCGCCTTCCCGCTGACCGTCGCCTTCATCGTCTGGTACCTGGCGTACGTGCTGCTCTCGAACTACGCGGGTGACTTCATGGGCACCCAGCTGTTCGGCAACATCAACGTCGCCCTGGTCCTCGGTCTCGCGCAGTTCCTGACGACGTTCCTCATCGCCTGGTGGTACTCCCGCCACGCGGCCACCAAGCTCGACCCCAAGGCTGAAGCGATCAAGTCCCGTTTGGAGGGCGGCGCATGAGCCCCGCGCTGAACACCACAGTCCTGGCCGCGGGTGAGGCGAGCGAGCACCGGCCGCTGATCATCTCCCTGTTCGCCGTCTTCGTCGTCGCCACCCTGGTCATCACCGTCTGGGCAGGACGCCAGACCAAGAGCGCCGCCGACTTCTACGCGGGCGGCCGCCAGTTCACCGCCTTCCAGAACGGCCTCGCGGTCTCCGGCGACTACATGTCGGCCGCGTCCTTCCTCGGCATCGCGGGCGCCATCGCGCTCTTCGGGTACGACGGCTTCCTGTACTCCATCGGCTTCCTGGTCGCCTGGCTCGTGGCGCTCCTCCTGGTCGCCGAACCGCTGCGCAACTCCGGCCGCTACACGATGGGCGACGTCCTCGCCTACCGCATGCGCCAGCGCCCAGTACGTACTGCCGCCGGCACGTCCACGATCGTCGTGTCGATCTTCTACCTGCTCGCGCAGATGGCGGGCGCGGGCGTCCTGGTCTCGCTGCTTCTGGGCATCACGTCCGACGCGGGCAAGGTCGGGATCGTCGCCCTCGTCGGCGTACTGATGATCGTGTACGTCACCATCGGCGGCATGAAGGGGACCACGTGGGTCCAGATGGTGAAGGCCGTCCTGCTCATCGCGGGCACGCTGCTCCTCACCTTCCTGGTCCTCCTGAAGTTCGACTTCAACGTCTCGGACCTGCTCGGCACCGCCGCCTCCAACAGCGGCCAGGGCACCAAGTTCCTCGAACCGGGGCTCAAGTACGGCGCCACGTCCACCTCGAAGCTGGACTTCATCTCGCTCGGCATCGCCCTGGTGCTCGGCACCGCGGGCCTGCCGCACATCCTGATCCGCTTCTACACGGTGCCGACAGCCAAGGCCGCGCGTAAGTCCGTGAACTGGGCGATCGGCATCATCGGCGCCTTCTACCTGATGACGATCGCGCTCGGCTTCGGTGCCGCCGCGCTCATCAAGCCGGCCGAGATCATCGCGTCCAACCCGGCGGGCAACACGGCGGCGCCACTGCTCGCACTCCATCTGGGCGGCGTCGACTCGTCGTGGGGCGCGATCCTGCTCGCCACGATCTCCGCGGTCGCGTTCGCCACGATCCTCGCGGTCGTCGCCGGTCTGACGCTCGCCTCGTCCTCGTCGTTCGCGCACGACATCTACGCCAACGTCATCAAGAGGGGCAAGGCCACCGAGAAGCAGGAGATGAAGGCGGCCCGCTGGGCGACGGTCTTCATCGGCATCGTCTCCATCGCGCTCGGCGCGCTCGCCCGCGACCTGAACGTGGCGGGCCTCGTCGCGCTCGCCTTCGCCGTCGCGGCCTCCGCCAACCTGCCGACGATCCTCTACAGCCTCTTCTGGAAGCGCTTCACCACGCAGGGTGCGCTCTGGTCGATCTACGGCGGCCTCTTCACGGCGGTCTTCCTGGTGCTGTTCTCGCCGGTCGTCTCCGGCAACCCGAAGACGTCGATGTTCAAGGGCGTCGACTTCCACTGGTTCCCGCTGGAGAATCCGGGCCTCATCTCGATCCCGGTGGGCTTCCTGCTCGGCTGGCTCGGCACGATGCTTTCGAAGGAGGAGCCCGACAAGGGCAAGTACGCGGAGCTGGAGGTGCGCTCCCTCACGGGTACCGGAGCTCACTGAGCCTGCCTGGTTCCCTCTGAAACACGCACGTCAGCGGCCGCGTCGTAGATCGTTGGTAGATCTCTACGACGCGGCCGTGCCGCTCCTCGTGGGATCGGGCCCGGGTCGGTGTCAGTCCCGTCGCGTAGGCTCGTGATATCTGAACCGAACTGGCTCAACCAGGATCAGGGAGGGGGCCCACGTGCTCATCGACACTTACGGCCGAGTGGCCACCGATCTGCGGGTTTCGCTGACCGACAAGTGCAATCTGCGGTGCACGTACTGCATGCCCGAAGAAGGCCTGCAATGGCTGTCCAAGTCCGAGCTCCTCAGCGACGACGAGATCGTCCGCCTCGTCCGGATCGCCGTGACGCAGCTCGGCATCACCGAGGTCCGCTTCACCGGCGGCGAGCCGCTCCTGCGCCCCGGCCTCGTCGGCATCGTCGAGCGCTGCGCCCAGCTGGAGCCGCGCCCCAGGATGTCCCTGACGACGAACGGCATCGGACTCAAGCGCACCGCCGAGGCCCTCAAGGCCGCGGGCCTCGACCGGGTCAACGTCTCCCTGGACACGCTGCGCCCGGACGTCTTCAAGACCCTCACCCGCCGCGACCGCCACAAGGACGTCCTGGAGGGCCTCGAGGCCGCCCGCGACGCGGGCCTGACCCCGGTCAAGGTCAACACGGTCCTGATGCCGGGCCTGAACGACGACGAGGCCCCGGACCTGCTCGCCTGGGCCGTCGAGAACGACTACGAACTGCGTTTCATCGAACAGATGCCGCTGGACGCCCAGCACGGCTGGAAGCGCGACGGCATGATCACCGCCGGTGACATCCTGGAGTCGCTGCGTACGCGCTTCGAGCTCACCGACGAGGGCTCCGGCGAGCGCGGCTCCGCGCCGGCCGAGCGCTGGCTCGTGGACGGCGGCCCGCATCGCGTCGGCGTCATCGCCTCCGTCACCCGCCCGTTCTGCTCGGCCTGCGACCGCACCCGCCTCACGGCCGACGGCCAGGTCCGCACGTGCCTGTTCGCCTCCGAGGAGACCGACCTGCGGGCGGCCCTGCGGGCGCACGAAGAAGACAGCGAGTCCGGCTCGGACGAGGCGATCGCGCGCATATGGAAGCTCGCGATGTGGGGCAAGAAGGCGGGTTCGGGCCTCGACGACCCGACGTTCCTGCAGCCCGAGCGCCCGATGTCGGCGATCGGCGGCTAGGAGTCGGAGGGCTCGCTGCGCGCTTCCCACTCGGCCAGCGGCACGACGTCCTTCAACATGCTGCGTACGCCCAGGAATTGAGAGAGGTGCTCGCGGTGTTCCTCACATGCGAGCCACGTCTTGCGGCGCTCCGGAGTGTGGATCTTCGGGTTGTTCCACGCGAGCACCCACACCGCGGCGGCGCGGCAGCCCTTGGCGGAACAGATCGGTGTTTCGTCGCTCACAGGTAACGTCCAAGTGCGTTCAAAACAAGGCGACGCCGAGCAGCCACGGGGGGAGCTGCCCGGCGTCGGTCTGTCGCTCCGACGGGGGATGCGGAGCGCGTACGAAGTATGTCATGGGGGACCCAGTGCCTGGCACCGGAACTACATGATTGATCTGAGGTTTTCTTGAGCTTGGCGCAACGTCGACGGTCAGTTCTGGTGACCTGACGGGGCGTTGGGCTCGCCCGGTGCGGGGCCGGTCCCGGCTTCCGGGACGGGTTCCGCGGACTCGCCGTGCGCCGTCAGCGACGGGAGCATCGGCCGGGACGGTGCCGGTACGAAGGTCGACGGCAGCGAAGGATTGTTCTCCCGGCCCGCGTTGGCGATCACGACGGAGACGTACGGGAGGAGGATGCCGAGCACCAGAGCGACTAGGGCGACATGCCGCTCGACGTTCCACAGCACCGCCGCGGCGATGACCGAAAGAGTACGGATCGACATCGAGATCACGTACCGGCGCTGTCTGCCGCGCACATCGTCCGCCAGTGACTGCCGGGCCCCTGTGATCCGGAAGACCTGGGCGCCGCTCTGCTTCCGCATCACATTCCACCGCCTGCTCACAAGACGCCGGACGCTCCCGGCCCGGACCCGCTCCACGTTACGCCGGGGCTGCGCAGCCTTCGAGACCGGGGCAGGTCCCTTCTCGGTGTCCTGCCTGCGTCATGCCACGTATGGGCCTGCCCGACATGCGCCGTATGGAGGATCGGTCGACACTGACCGTAATGCTCATGTTGAGCCGGATGAGGAGGCAGCTATGAGCTGGTTGTGGGCCATCGTCGTCGGATTCGTGCTGGGGCTTATCGCCAAGGCGATCCTGCCCGGAAAGCAGCACAGTCCGCTCTGGCTGACCACGATCTTCGGCATCATCGGCGCGATCATCGGCAACTCGCTTGCCTCTGGGTTCGGCATCGCTGACACCAAGGGCATCGACTGGGGCCGGCACGCCCTGCAACTCGTGGCGGCTCTCGTCGTCGTGGGCGTCGGAGACATGCTGTACAAGATGATCAGAGGCAACAAACAGCAGCGGGCCTGACCTGCGGGTACGCGGCATGCGAAGGGGGTCGGCCCGCACGGGCCGACCCCCTTCGCACGGGTACGGGAACGTCAGCCCGCGGTGACCGCGGTGACCTCGACAGCCGCCAGGTTCTTCTTTCCCCGGCGAAGGACGAGCCAGCGCCCGTGCAGGAGCTCCTCGCGGGAGGGCACGGCGTCCTCGGAGGCCACCTTCGCGTTGTTCACGTAGGCCCCGCCCTCCTTGACCGTGCGCCGGGCCGCGGACTTGCTCGCCACCAGGCCGACCTCCGCGAGGAGGTCCACCACCGGGCCGAGCTCACTGACCTGGACACGCGGCAGCTCGGAGAGGGCCGCGCTCAGCGTCGCCTCGTCGAGGTCGCCGAGCTCGCCCTGGCCGAACAGCGCCTTGGACGCGGCGATGACCGCGGCGCACTGGTCGGCGCCGTGCACCAGCGTCGTCAGCTCCTCGGCGAGCGCGCGCTGGGCCGCACGGGCCTGCGGACGCTCCTCGGTGAGCTTCTCGAGCTCTTCGAGCTCCTCGCGGGACTTGAAGCTGAGGATGCGCGAGTACGTCGAGACGTCCCGGTCGTCCACGTTCAGCCAGAACTGGTAGAACGCGTACGGCGTGGTCATCTCCGGGTCGAGCCAGACGGCGCCGCTCTCGGACTTGCCGAACTTGGTGCCGTCCGCCTTGACCATCAGCGGTGTGCCGACGGCGTGCACCGTGGCGTCCGGCTCCAGGCGGTGGATCAGGTCGATGCCCGCGGTGAGGTTGCCCCACTGGTCGCTGCCGCCGGTCTGCAGCGTGCAGCCGTAGCGCCGGTAGAGCTCCAGGAAGTCCATGCCCTGGAGGAGCTGGTAGCTGAATTCCGTGTACGAGATGCCTTCCTGGGACTCCAGGCGGCGGGCCACGGAGTCCTTGGTCAGCATCTTGTTCACGCGGAAGTGCTTGCCGATGTCCCGCAGGAACTCGATCGCGGACATCCCCGCGGTCCAGTCCAGGTTGTTGACCATCAGCGCGGCGTTCTCGCCCTCGAAGGACAGGAACGGCTCGATCTGCGAGCGCAGCCGGGCCACCCAGTTCCTGATCGTCTCCGGGTCGTTCAAGGTGCGCTCGGCGGTCGGCCGCGGGTCACCGATCTGGCCCGTGGCGCCGCCCACCAGGGCGAGCGGCCGGTGCCCCGCGTGCTGGAGGCGGCGGACCGTGAGGACCTGCACCAGGTGCCCGACGTGCAGGCTGGCCGCGGTCGGGTCGAAGCCGCAATAGAACGTGACGGGACCGTCCGCGAGCGCCTTGCGCAGTGCATCTTCGTCAGTGGACAGGGCGAAAAGACCCCGCCACTTCAGCTCGTCGACGATGTCCGTCACGGTCTTGTGTCTCCTTGAAAGGTTCTGCGAAAGGTTCCTGGCCGGTACCGGTTGGTCCGGTTGGTACCGGCC
Source organism: Streptomyces sp. NPDC031274 (assembly GCF_055570235.1). Taxonomy (NCBI): domain Bacteria; kingdom Bacillati; phylum Actinomycetota; class Actinomycetes; order Kitasatosporales; family Streptomycetaceae; genus Streptomyces; species Streptomyces sp. NPDC031274. Next base: position 156,091 of record NZ_JBVIHP010000022.1, read on the forward strand.
AGTCTATGGGCGTCACACGCCTTGGCTGACCGAGCTCATGTTGAAGTCGGGGATGCGCAGGGCGGGCATCGCCGCCCTAGTGAACCAGTCGCCCCACTCCCGGGGCAGCGTCTTTTCCGTGCGCCCTGCCTCGGCGGCCCGCGAGAGCAGGTCGACCGGCGACTCGTTGAAGCGGAAGTTGTTCACCTCGCCCACGACCTCGCCGTTCTCCACGAGATAGACGCCGTCCCGGGTGAGCCCGGTGAGCAGCAGGGTGGCCGGATCGACCTCGCGGATGTACCAGAGGCAGGTCAGGAGCAGCCCCCGCTCCGTGCCCGCGACCATCTCCTCCAGGGAGCGGTCGGTGCCGCCGTCCAGGATGAGGTTGTCGATGGCGGGGGCGACCGGAAGGCCGGTCAGGGACGCGCTGTGCCGGGTGCTCGTCAGATGCGCGAGCTCGCCCGCGCGCACCCAGTCGGTGGCGGCCAGCGGAAGCCCGTTGTCGAAGACGGACGAGTCGCCGCCCGAGGCGTGCGCGAGCACGAACGGCGCGGACTGAAGGCCCGGCTCGTCCGGGTCGCTGCGCAGGGTCAGGGGCAGCTCGGCGAGCCGGTCGCCGACGCGGGTGCCGCCGCCCGGCTTGGAGAACACCGTCCGCCCCTCGGCCGCGTCCCGCGCGGAGGCCGACCACAGCTGGTAGATCAGCAGGTCGGCGACGGCCGTCGGCGGAAGCAGCGTCTCGTACCGGCCAGCGGGCAGGTCGATGCGTCGCTGTGCCCACCCCAGACGCTTGGCGAGCTCCGCGTCGAGCGCCGTCGGGTCCACGTCCTTGAAGTCCCGGGTCGCACGCCCCGCCCAGGCCGACTTCGTGCGGTCGGGGGACTTGGCGTTGAGTTCGAGGGTGCCGTTGGGCTGGTCGTGCCGCAGGCGCAGCCCCGTCGACGTACCGAGGTAGCTCGAGACGAGTTCGTGGTTCGCGAAGCCGTACAGCTCACGCCAGCCGGCGCGGGCCGTGGCGAACGCCTCGCCGAGCGCGGGGGCGAAGTCCGAGAAGACCGCCGATGACGTCTCGGCGGGCGCGTCCCTGAAGCCGGGGGACTCCTCGCCGCCGGTCACCAGCGGCTGCGCGTCCTCGGCGGGTCCCGCGCTCCGCGCCGCGTGCTCGGCGGCGCGGACCAGCGGCTCGAGATCGGCGGCGGTCACGGCCGAGCGCGAGATGACGCCGGACGCGGTGCCTTCCTTGCCGTCGACGGTCGCGATGACGGTGAGGGTGCGGCCCCGGGTGACGCCGTTCGTGGTCAGGGCGTTGCCCGCCCAGCGCAGGTTCGCGGTCGAGTGCTCGTCGGCGATGACGACGCAGCCGTCGGCGGTGGACAGTTCCAGGGCGCGCTCGACGATCTCGTGCGGCTTGTTCGTACGCTTCGCACCGTTCGTACGAGAGGTCATCGACCCGCCTCCTGCGTCGTGTTGAGGATGTTGACGCCCCGGAAAAGGGCCGAGGGGCAGCCGTGCGAGACCGCCGCGACCTGGCCCGGCTGGGCCTTGCCGCAGTTGAAGGCGCCACCGAGCACGTACGTCTGTGGGCCGCCGACCGCCGCCATCGAGCCCCAGAAGTCGGTGGTCGTGGCCTGGTAGGCGACGTCGCGCAGCTGGCCGGCGATGCGGCCGTTCTCGATGCGGTAGAAGCGCTGTCCGGTGAACTGGAAGTTGTACCTCTGCATGTCGATCGACCAGGACCGATCGCCCACCACGTAGATGCCACGGTCGACGCCCCCGATCAGGTCCTCCGTCGAGAGACCGCCGGGGTCGGGCCGCAACGACACGTTCGCCATGCGCTGCACCGGCACATGGCCGGGGGAGTCCGCGTACGCGCAGCCGTTGGAGCGCTCGAAGCCGGTGAGCTTCGCGATGCGACGGTCCAGCTGGTAGCCGACCAGGGTGCCGTCCTTCACCAGGTCCCAGGACTGAGCGGCCACGCCCTCGTCGTCGTACCCGATGGTCGCGAGCCCGTGCTCGGCCGTCCTGTCACCCGTCACATTCATGATCGACGAGCCGTACGCGAGCTTGCCGAGCTGATCGAAGGTGGCGAACGACGTCCCCGCGTACGCGGCTTCGTAGCCCAGGGCGCGGTCGAGCTCGGTGGCGTGGCCGATGGACTCGTGGATGGTCAGCCAGAGGTTCGAGGGGTCGATGACCAGGTCGTACGAGCCCGCCCGCACGCTCGGCGCCCGCATCTTCTCGGCGAGGTGCTCGGGGATGCGGTCCAGCTCGGCGTCCCAGTCCCAGCCGGTGCCGGTGAGGTACTCCCAGCCGCGTCCGGCAGGCGGCGCGATGGTCCGCATCGACTCGAACTCGCCGCTCGTCCCGTCGACCGCGACCGCGGTGAGCTGCGGGTGCAGCCTGACCCGCTGCTGCGTGGTCACCGTCCCCGCCGTGTCCGCGTAGAACTTGTTCTCGTGCACGGTGAGCAGCGAGGCGTCGACGTGCGAGACACCGTCGGCGGCCAGGAGACGCGAGCTCCACTCGGCGAGCAGCCCGCTCTTCTCCTCGTCCGGCACCGAGAAGGGGTCGATCTCGTACGACGACACCCAGGTCTTCTCCGCGTGCACCGGCTCGTCGGCGAGCTCCACACGCTCGTCGGAGCCCGCCGACTTGATGACCTTCGCCGAGAGCTTCGCCATCGCCACGGCCTGGGACGCGATCTTCGCCGCCGCGTCCATCGTCAGATCGACGCCCGACGCGAACCCCCAGGTCCCGCCGTGCACGACACGGACCGCGTAGCCCAGGTCCGTGGTGTCCGACGTACCGGACGGCTTGGCGTCCCGCAGCCGCCAGGACGCGCTGCGCACCCGCTCGAAGCGGAAGTCCGCGTGGTCCGCGCCCAGGGCACGCGCGCGGGCGAGCGCGGCGTCGGCGAGAGCCCGCAGGGGCAGCGCCGTGAAGGCTCCATCGATGGAATGAGGCACGGATGTCTCCCTGCTGTCGGCACCGGTCGGTCAGAATCATGTCGCGCTCGGGGGCCCGGCGACCAGAGTTTTCTGTAGGGACCCGACAGCGAGTCCGGTACGCCACTGTCGGTGGTCGATTCTCCGTATGGAGCACCGTACCGATAGGTTTTCGAGTTAACAGACCGCTATCGAAAGGGTGATCCGTTGAGCCGCTCGGTTCTCGTCACCGGAGGAAACCGGGGCATCGGCCTCGCCATCGCCCGCGTCTTCGCCGACGCGGGCGACAAGGTCGCGATCACCTACCGCTCGGGTGAACCGCCTCAGGCCCTCACGGAGCTCGGAGTCCTCGCCGTCAGGTGCGACATCACTGACACCGAGCAGGTGGAGCAGGCGTACAAGGAGATCGAGGAGAAGCACGGTCCGGTGGAGGTCCTGGTGGCGAACGCCGGGATCACCAAGGACCAGCTCCTCATGCGGATGTCCGAAGAGGACTTCACGTCCGTCCTCGACACCAACCTCACCGGCACCTTCCGTGTCGTGAAGCGCGCCAACCGCGGCATGCTGCGCGCCAAGAAGGGCCGCGTCGTACTGATCTCCTCCGTCGTCGGCCTGATGGGCGGCCCGGGGCAGGCGAACTACGCCGCCTCCAAGGCAGGCCTGGTCGGCTTCGCGCGCTCGCTCGCCCGTGAGCTCGGGTCGCGCAACCTCACGTTCAACGTCGTCGCGCCCGGTTTTGTCGACACCGACATGACCAAGGTGCTCACGGACGAGCAGCGCTCGAACATCGTGAAGCAGGTGCCGCTCGGGCGTTACGCGGAGCCCGAGGAGATCGCCGCCGCGGTGAAGTTCCTCGCCTCGGACGACGCGTCGTACATCACTGGAGCCGTCATCCCCGTTGACGGCGGATTGGGCATGGGTCACTGATCACCATGAGCGGAATTCTCGAAGGCAAGAAGATCCTCGTCACCGGTGTGCTGACGGAGGCCTCCATCGCCTTCCACGCGGCCAAGGTCGCTCAGGAGCAGGGCGCCGAGGTCATCCTGACCGCTTTCCCGCGGCCCACGCTCACCGAGCGCATCGCCAAGAAGCTCCCGAAGCCCGCCAAGGTCATCGAGCTCGACGTCACCAACCAGGAGCACCTGGACCGCCTCGCGGGTGTGGTGAAGGACGAGCTCGGCGGCCTCGACGGCATCGTGCACTCCATCGGCTTCGCCCCGCAGGGCGCCTTCAACTTCCTCGAGGCGACCTTCGAGGACGTCGCGACGGCGATGCACGTCTCGGCGTTCTCCCTGAAGTCGCTCACCATGGCCTGCCGCCCGCTGTTCGAGGACGGCGCCTCGGTCGTCGGCCTCACCTTCGACGCGCAGTTCGCCTGGCCCAAGTACGACTGGATGGGCCCGGCCAAGGCCGCCCTGGAGGCCACGAGCCGCTACCTCGCCCGCGACCTGGGCAAGGAGGACGTCCGCTGCAACCTCATCTCGGCGGGTCCGCTCGGCTCCATGGCCGCCAAGTCCATCCCGGGCTTCGGCGAGCTCGCGGACGTCTGGAACACCCGGTCGCCGCTGAACTGGGACATGGCCGACCCGGAGCCCGCGGGCCGCGGCATCGTCGCGCTGCTCTCGGACTTCTTCCCGAAGACCACCGGCGAGATCATCCACGTCGACGGCGGCGTGCACATGATGGGTGCCTGACAAGTCCTGACCAGGAATTCTGTACGTTCCTGACGCCCCGTTCCCCGCGCAGCGCGGGAGGCGGGGCGTCACCCGTTCGGCCCACCGGCCGGGCGCGGTCGTGGCAGAACCGCGCACCCTGAGGTGTGCGCCCGTCATCTCCTGCGGTGCTCGCCGCTCTCACTCTGCTGATCGCCCTGCCGTACGGCGCCGCGTCGCATGCCGTCACCGAGGCGAAGCCTCCACGCGCGCGCGTGGAGGCGGTCGAACCCCGGCCGTTCGGCTCGGAGTGCCGCACCAGCGTCGCGGGCTCGGACGCGGTCGCGTCCTGCCACAACCCGTACCCCGAGACCGACCGGGTCCGGCTGCACGTGGAGTGCGAGCAGTGGTGGGACATCGACAGCGACGGCGTGCAGGTCGAGGCGGGGCCCGCCTCGACGGTGCGGCTCACCGGGCGGTGCTGGAAAGAGATCCGGTCCGTCTGGGTCAGCCACGCGAAGTGACCACTCTGGGTCAGCTACGAGATCAGCCACGAGTTCAGCTACGAGAAGTGAACAGCTCCGGGCGGCACATGAACGGGTAGGCGGCAGCCTCCTTGGCCGCCGCCTCCTCGTCGTTCTCCCGGATCGCGTCGACGAGCCGGGCGTGGTCCATGTGGCTCTCGGGGGTCAGCTTCTCGCCGACGTCCTCGCGCAGCCAGTCCCGCATGACCTCGCCGAGGTCCGCGTACATCGCCGTCATCACGTCGTTGTGGGAGGCGGCCACGACGGCCAGGTGGAAGGTCGCGTCGGCCGTCACGAAGGCCTCCGCGTCGCCCGACGACCAGGCTTCCTCGCGCCGCTTCAGCAGGGCGTCGAGCTGTTTGAGGTCACGCTCCGTGCGGCGCTGCGCGGCCAGTTTCGCCGCGCTCGACTCCAGCGTGCTGCGCAGCTCCGCGATGTGCCGCGGCTCCGCGTCGGCGAACCTGCGCTGCATCACGCCGGCCAGTTCGCTCGTCGCGACCACATAGGTTCCGGAGCCCTGCCGGATGTCGAGCAGGCCGTTGTGCGCGAGGGCGCGGACCGCCTCCCGGACGGTGTTGCGCGCCACACCCAGCTGTTCGACCAGCTCGGGCTCGGTGGGGATGCGGGAGCCGACCGGCCACTCTCCCGATGAGATCTGGTTACGCAGCTCGGCGATGACCTGCTCGGAGAGCGCAGAGCGGTGAGGGGTGGTCAGCGGCATGACGATCCTTCGTGCGCGGTGTGACGGAAACGGAGGCAACGGGGTGATGGAACGGAGGCAACGGTGTGATGGAAACAGAGGCAACTGGGTGGCGAGAACAAAGACAACGGATTGGACAGCCAATCATCCCATGATTCTATGATGGCCCCATGGCTAGTGAGGAAACCAGGACGATGACACCGACACCCGCACCGACGACGACACCGACACGTACCGACGCGGCGGACGGGGCAGCGGAGAAACAGCCCGCCACGCGCGCGTGGGCGACGCGTCTCGTCATCGTCGGCATCGTCCTCGCCGCCCTCAACCTCCGTCCGGGCATCACCAGCCTCGGCTCCCTCCTCGAAGAGGTACGTGACGGGCTCGGCATGAGCGGCACGCTCGCCGGTCTCCTCACCTCCGTCCCGCCGCTCTGCTTCGCGGTCTTCGGCGTGATGGCTCCGCGGCTCGCCCGCCGGTTCGGCCCCAGCGCCGTGGTCTGCGCGGGCATGGTCGCGATCGCCACGGGCCTGGCGATCCGCCCCTTCCTGGGCGGCACCGTCGGCTTCCTGGCCGCGAGCGCGCTCGCCCTCATGGGCATCGCGGTCAGCAACGTCCTGATGCCGGTGATCGTCAAGCGCTGGTTCCCCGACCGGGTCGGCTCGATGACCGGGCTCTACTCGATGGCGCTCGCGCTCGGCACGTCGTTGGCGGCGGCCATCACGGTGCCCATGACCGATGCGATGGGCGGCAGTTGGCAGACCGGGCTCGCGGTGTGGGCGTCGCTCGCCGTCGTCGCCGTCGTGCCGTGGCTGCCGCTCGTGCGGGACCGCAGCGCCGCGTCGGCCGCCCCGGAGCACATCAGCTCCACCGTGCGCCGGGAGGACGCCGACCTGCGCATCACGCGCAGCCGTACGGCATGGGCGCTGGCCTGCTTCTTCGGGCTCCAGGCCACCGCCGCGTACATCACGATGGGCTGGATGCCGCAGATCTTCCGTGACGCGGGGGTTCCGGCGGGACAGGCCGGTGTGCTCCTCGCCGTCATCATGGCGATGGGCGTGCCGCTGGCCTTCGTCATCCCCCGGGTCGCCACACGCCTGACGAACCAGGGTCCTGTGGTGGTCGTGCTCGGCGCCTGCGGTCTCGCCGGTTACGCGGGCCTCTACCTCGCCCCTCAGGGCGGCGCCTGGGTGTGGGCCCTGCTGCTCGGCGTCTCGAACTGCGCCTTCCCGCTCGCCCTCACCATGGTCGGCATGCGGGCCAAGAGCAGTGTGGGCGTCGCCAAGCTCTCGGCCTTCGCGCAGAGCACGGGCTACCTGATCTCGATTCCGGGACCGCTCCTGGTGGGCGTGCTCTACCAGCACAGCGGCGGCTGGGGGCTGCCGATCGCGCTCATGGCGGGCCTGATGGTGCCGCAGATCGTGGTGGGCATCCTGGCGGGCCGCAACCGCACGGTCGAGGACGAGGTCGCGGCGGCTTCGGCTTCCTGACCCCGGTTCCCCGACCCCGGCGGAGCCCCGTCGGACAAAGGGTGCGAGACTCTCCCCATGCCAGTGCTCGACCCGAACCCCCAGAACGGCCAGAAGAAGCTGCTCCTCGTGCTGGGAGCGATGCTGGCCATCACCGTGATCATCGGGATCATCGCCTCCGTCGCCTCGCCGTGAACTGACCCCGGCGGGGCCGGTGGTGGGGTTAGCACCACCATCCCCTAGGGGGCCAGTGTCAGGGTCAAGTGGGTGGATCACCGGATGTGCTGAGGGTCGCCGGATCCGTACCTTCGAGATGTGGCCGCGAAGACGCGGCACGCAGGACTCGAAGACCACGGAGGCGGCATGTCGGCCCGTTCGCACACACGGCGCGACCCGGGAGCCACCAAGGACTCCGCGAGCGTCGAGATCCAGCTTCCGTGGTGGGCCATCGCCCTCCCCGCCATCGCCTTCGCGGCCCTGCTCCTGCTGGTGCTGAACCCCGCCGACGCACATGCGGCGGGCAGCGGACAGGTGGTCACGCAGGTGCTCGAGCGTATACAGGAGACGGTCTTCCGTACGGCCTCGTGACCTGCCCCGGGTGGACGCCGTCACCCGTGCCGGGGGAGCAGTCCAACTCCCTGCGCCCACTGGCGGGTTTCATGCGAAGCTGGGACGCATGAGCGTCGCAGAACCCCGCAGGATTGTCCTCTTCCGGCATGCGAAGGCCGACTGGCCTCAGGTTTCCGACCACGAGCGGCCGCTCGCGGAGCGCGGACGCAAGGATGCCCCGGTCGCCGGCCGCAAGCTGGCTGACAGCGGCATCCCTTTCGACCTGGCCCTCTGCTCGACCGCCGCCAGGACCCGCGAGACATGGAAGCTCGCCGTCCATGAGCTGCCGGACCGGCCCAAGACCGTCTACGAGGAGCGGCTGTACGAAGCCTCCCCTGGCGAGCTGATCGCCGTGCTCAACGAAACCCCGGACGACGTGCAGAACGTCGTGCTGATCGGCCACAACCCCGGAGTGCAGGGGCTCGCCGACATCCTCGCCGGTGACGCCGAGGGCGACGCCCGCACGCGGATGGACCGCCGCGGCTTCCCCACCTCGGCCTTCGCCGTCCTGACGTACTCCGGCTCGTGGAAGGCCCTGGAGCCCGGGGTCGGCACACTCGTCGACTACTGGGCACCTTCCGAGTAGGTCTCTGACGCAAGCACACCCTTGACGCAAGCAGACCTGTGACGCGAGCAGGTCCTTGACGCACGTATGCCGATGGGCCCCGGTACCACTGCGGTACCGGGGCCCATCGGCGTACGGCCTGACGAAGGAGCTGCTCGCCCGACGTCAGTCGGCGTGCGTGTCCGCCGCCTCGACCTCTTCGCGGGTGACGCCGAGGAGGTAGAGGACGGTGTCGAGGAAGGGGACGTTCACCGCGGTGTGCGCGGCCTGGCGGACGACGGGCTTGGCGTTGAAGGCGACACCGAGACCGGCCGCGTTCAGCATGTCGAGGTCGTTGGCGCCGTCGCCGATCGCGACGGTCTGTTCGAGCGGGACCCCGGCCTCCGCGGCGAACCGGCGAAGGAGCCGCGCCTTGCCCGCGCGGTCCACGATCTCGCCGGTCACCTTGCCGGTGAGCTTGCCGTCGACGATCTCCAGGGTGTTGGCCTGGGCGAAGTCGAGGCCGAGACGTTCCTGCAGATCATCGGTGACCTGGGTGAACCCGCCCGAGACGACGCCCACTTGGTAGCCGAGTCGCTTGAGCGTGCGGATGAGGGTGCGGGCGCCGGGGGTGAGGCGGACCTCGGAGCGGACCTTGTCGACGACCGAGGCGTCGAGCCCGGCGAGGAGCTGCACGCGGGCGTGCAGCGACTGCTCGAAGTCCAGGTCGCCCCGCATCGCGGCAGCGGTCACCTCGGCGACCTCGTCCTCGCATCCTGCGTGCGCCGCGAAGAGTTCGATCACCTCGTCCTGGATGAGGGTCGAGTCGACGTCCATCACGACGAGCCGCTGGGCACGGCGGTGCAGGCCCGCCGCGACGACGGCGACGTCCACGCCGAGCTTCGCCGCCTCAAGGGCGAGGGAGGTGCGCAGCGGCTCGGTCTCCGCGCCGGAGACGGCGAACTCGACTGCGGTGACCGGGTACTTGGCGAGCCGGAAGATACGGTCGATGTTGCCGCCGGTCACGGTGATGCTGGCGGCGATGGCGGCGGTCGACTCGGCGGTGAGGGGATGGCCGAGCACGGTGACGTGGGAACGGCCGAGGCCGCGCGGGCGGTTGTCGCCGATACCCGAGATGATCTCGGCCTGCATCTTCAGGGACTCGGCCCAGCTGTGCACGGTGGACCGCAGGTCGCCCTCCAGACCGGCCGGCGGCTGGGTCACGAGCGCGCACAGCACTATGCGGCCACGGGTGACGACCTGCTCGATGTCCACGACATCGACGGAGTAGGCGGCGAGGGTGTCGAAGAGCCCCGCTGTGATTCCGGGGCGGTCCTTGCCGAAGATCTTGACGAGGAGCGTGGGGACATCGGCGGGCTGCTGTGGCTGAGGAGCGCTCATGGTGAGGCCACCGTATCCGGGTGCCCTGCGCGAGCGGCGAAGTGGTCCGCGTGCCGGACACCTTCCAGGGCCGAGTCGTGTTCTCGCCCCGTCGCCCCGTCGCCCCGTCGCCCCGTCGCCCCGTCGCCCCGTCGCCCCGTCGCTCTGGCTTCGTGCCGCCGCTTCGCGGCGGATCTTTTCCCTCCCACCTACCCGATCACCCCGCGACACGACGGCTCAACGCAATGCATCGCCGGATAATGGGTGAGTGGGTGGCAGAGATCCGCCTCGAAGCGGCGGGACAGGGACCCACCACCGGCCGACAGCCGGAGGCAACGCTTACCGGCCGCCCCGGCCACCGGGCGGAGGCGGAGGTGGCGGCGGGGGAGGAGGAGGCGGCCAGTCACCGTTGCCCGAGGAACGGGGCCGCGGCTTCGGCTGCGGAGGCGGAGTGATCGGCCCCACCACCGTCGGCGCCCCGGAGACATCCCGCGGCGGCCGGAGGTAGGGATTGGTGTCGGGATTCGAGGGCCGGAAGGGCGAGCTGGGGCTGTACGGACCAGCTGCCCCGGCCTCCTCGGCCGCCCCCTCAACGGGTGGCACCACCCCAGGCGACCCCGCGGCACCGGCACCGACACCCGCACGGGCCAGCACCGCCACCCGTCCCCCCGCGGCCCCGCTCGCCACAGCGAGCAACGCCCCCACCGCTCCCGCCCCCGCGCCCCACGCCGCGCCGAGGAGGAACGCCATCCCAAGGCGCCCGTGCAGCTCGATGCCCGCCCCGAACGCGTCGAAGCTGAGCACAGAAAGGGAGGCATCGGCGGACAACCCCGTCAGCCACACCATCAACGGAAGGCCGAGCGCCGTCACCGCACCGAGCCGCACCGCGCACCGCCCCGCGAACCTCAGGGCGCCGCTCTCGCCACGTGAGTAAGGAGTACGGACGGCGGTGAGCACCCCCGCGAACAGGATCATCAGCGCCGCCGCGACACCGAGGAGCCAGACCCGGCTGTCGAGCTCCGCGAGCCGCCCCAGCGTCACCGCCTCTTTCCCCGAGGGGCCCGACCCCGTCAGGAGGTCGTCCAGCGGATCCGGCAGGAGCTTCGCGAGCGCGCCCGTCGCCTCGCCGTCCCACGGCACGAAGAGCCCGATCGGCACCCCGAGCCACACCCCGTTCGGCGCCCCGAGCAGCGCAGCGCCCGCGATCCGTTTGGGATGGGCGTCGCCGATCATCGCGTACGCCGCCGCCGCGAGTCCGGCGAGCACCGCCACGAGCGCCACCGTGACAAGGGCGGACGAGGCGGGCCGCACCACGCGGTGCACGGCGTCCCACCCGTGCGGCAGCGGCGTACGACGTGACACGAGCAGCGCGATCAGCAGGACGGCGAGTACCCACACCGCGCCCCCGAGCAGCGTCGGACCCGTGTCCACGGTGAAGCCGACCGACGCCTTCGCCTTCGCGAGATCGCCGAGCCGGTCGGGCAGCAGGCCGCCGATGTCACCGAGCCCGCCGGGAAGTTTGTCCTTGATGCCGCCCGGGAGCTGGTCGAGCCCTTTGTCGATGCCCTTGTCGATCCCCAGCTTGGAGCCGTCGATCGTGATGATGTCGTGACCCGCCCATGCGAGCCCCCCGAGCATCGCCAGAAAGAGGACGACCACGGCGCCCGCGCGCGCGGCGAGCTCGGCGGGTGCGATCACAACTCCCGCCCCGCGCAGGGAGCGTAGGAAGAAATACGCAAGGAGCACGGCGCCCGCGAGCCCCACCCCCAAGGGCGCGACGTCGATCGCGGTGGTCGCCTCGGCCCCTTCGAGCCCGAACGCCGAGACGTCACCGGACGGGGTGACCGAGCCACCCGCGCCGAGCGCCACCACAGCGGCGGTCATCGGCCCCAGTGACCCCACCGCGTCCGCGCCCAGCAGATGCAGACCGAGCGCCGCCGTGCCGGCCATCCCGACAAGAGCCCAGCTCACGGCGGCGATCGCGGAGATCAGCACATCGCCCCACCGCACACCCCGGCCTTCGGCCCGTTTCCCGCCGGTCTTCATCAGGACCCCCCGACTCGCACCGCTTCGCCCTGTTCATACGAGATGTGCGCAATGCGCATGATCCGTATGCACTCATGGGCGGTTACTACTCTCCGGGGCGTTTTCTGCCCCGTCAACGGGGCGGCCGTAGAGGCCCGTACGCAGTCTTCACAAGGCCCGACTTTCGGTCAGAGGCCTCCGCCTGAAATAGTTCCTCCCGATGTTCGACATCCCTAGACTCCCCATATGGGGGCTAGCTCGGGGGACAACTCAGTGGGGCTGGAGTGCCGGAACTCGTACTGGAATTGAATGGAAGGACCTGGACGCTCGATCCGTCCAGGTCGTACACCCTCGGACGTGATCCGCAGGGGGATCTCGCGCTTGACGACGCCAGGGTGTCCTGGCGTCACGCCACGATCAGCTGGAGCGGCCGCAGTTGGGTCATCGAGGACCACGGCAGCACCAATGGCACCTTTGTGCAGGGCCAGCGGATCCACCAGATGGAAATCGGCCCTGGTTCGGCCGTGAACCTCGGCAACGCGACCGACGGTCCGCGCCTGAACGTGTCCGGCAGCGCCTCGGCCGCCGCCGTGTCCGCACCGCAGCAGGCCGCTCAGCAGGCACCGGCCCACCAGGCGCCGCAACACCAGGCACCACAGCACCACGCGCAGCAACAGGGCGGACCCGGCTGGGCTGCCCAGGCACCCCAACAGCAGCAGGCACCCCAGCAGCAGCCGCCGTACCAGGGGCAGCAGCAGGGCTGGCCGCAGCCTCAGCAGCCGCAGGTCCCGCAGCAGCAGGGTCCCGGTGCGGGTTCCGGCGGTGTCGCGGGGGCCCCGCCGGTCTACGGTGACCGCAGCCCGACAACGTTCCACCAGCTCTCGCTCGGCCGCAAGATGCGCATCGGCCGTGCCCTGGAGAACGAACTGGTCGTCTCCGACCTCCAGGTCTCGCGGCTGCACGCCGAGTTCACGGCCACTCCGGACGGCCGTTTCGAGATCCACGACCTCGGCTCGCACAACGGCACGTACATCAACGGCCAGCCGATCGCGAAGTCCGGCACGGCCCTCATCGGCCCGAACGACACCGTCAGCGTCGGCCACTCGACGTTCCGGCTCGTCGGCGACCGGCTTGAGGAGTTCGTCGACACCGGTGAGGTCTCCTTCTCCGCGCGCCACCTGACGGTGACGGTCGACGGCGGCAAGGACATCCTCAAGGACGTCTCCTTCGGCGTCCCGGAGAAGTCGCTCATCGCGGTCATCGGCCCCTCGGGCTCCGGAAAGTCCACCCTCCTCAAGGCGCTCACCGGCTACCGGCCCGCCAACCAGGGTGACGTCCTCTACGACAACCGGAACCTCTACAAGCAGTTCGCCGAGCTGCGCCAGCGCATCGGTCTGGTCCCGCAGGACGACATCCTGCACAAGGAACTGACCGTCAAGAAGGCCCTCAAGTACGCCGCCAAGCTGCGCTTCCCCTCGGACACCAGCGAGCAGGAGCGCCAGCAGCGCATCGACGAGGTCCTGCGCGAGCTCAAGCTGGACATCCACAAGGAGAAGAAGGTCACCTCCCTCTCCGGTGGCCAGCGCAAGCGTGTGTCGGTGGCCCTGGAGCTGCTCACCAAGCCGTCGCTGATCTTCCTGGACGAGCCGACCTCAGGCCTCGACCCGGGCATGGACCGCGACGTCATGCAGCTCCTGCGTGGCCTCGCGGACGACGGCCGTACGGTCCTGGTCGTCACGCACTCGGTCGCCGAGCTGGCGATCTGCGACAAGCTCCTGGTGATGGCGCCGGGCGGCTCGGTCGCGTACTTCGGTCCGCCGGAGGAAGCGCTCAACTTCTTCGGCTACCAGACGTGGGCGGACGTCTTCTCGGCGTTCGAGAACTACCGCGACTACGACTGGGCGGGCCGCTGGAAGGGCTCGCAGCACTACCAGATGTACGCCGCCGACATCGACGCCGTGGCCGCGCAGTCGGTCCACATGCCGCCGCCGCAGTCGATCAGGCCGCCCAAGCCGCAGGGCTGGGGCTCGCAGCTGTGGACCCTGATCCGCCGCTACACCTCGGTGATCGCCTCCGACAAGGGCTTCCTTGGTCTGATGGTGATCCTGCCCGCGGTCCTCGGCATCGTCAGCGTCGTCATCCCGGCCGACTTCGGGCTCGGCCCGCCCAAGCCGCCGGCCAAGTTCAACGGCGACGCGGGCACGATCATGCTGATCCTCGCGGTCGGCATGTGCTTCTCCGGCGCGGCCAACTCCGTACGTGAGCTGATCAAGGAACGGGTCATCTACGAACGGGAACGGGCCACCGGCCTCTCCCGTTCGGCGTACCTGATGTCCAAGGTCATCGTCCTCGGCGTGATCACGGCCTTCCAGGGCGTCATCATCTGTGGCATCGGTTTCGCGACGCGCGACATGCCGGCAGAGGGCCTGATCATGCCTCCGGCCGTCGAGATCTGCCTGGTCATCATCGCCCTGGGCTTCACCTCGATGATGTTCGGCCTGGTCATCTCCTCGCTGGTGAAGACCTCCGAGAAGACCATGCCGCTCCTGGTGATGTTCGCGATCGTCCAGGTCGTCTTCACCGGCGTGCTCTTCCAGATCTACGGCTCGCCGGGCCTGGAGCAGTTCGCCTGGCTGATGCCGTCGCGCTGGGCCATCGCCGGTGCAGGCTCCACGCTGGACCTGGCGCACCTCATGCCGCCGTGGGACCCGAAGAAGCCGGGCGATCTCGACCCGCTGTGGGAGCACTCGGTCGGCCAGTGGGGGCTGAACATCACGGTCCTGCTCCTGCTCGGCATCGCCTGCGGCTTCGCGGTCGCGCGACTGCTGCGCCGCCACGAGCCGGAGGTCATGCGCAAGTAAGCACGTCAGCCCGCCGCGGGCAGAGGACCCGCGGGCGGACGAGAAGGGCGGCACCCCTGTGGGGTGCCGCCCTTCGGCGTCTGTCGAGCCTCGGCGAAGAGGTCCGTTGATCAGGAGATCAGGCTCAGTAGGCGCTGTTCACGTTGTCCATCGAGCCGTAACGGTCGGCCGCGTAGTTGGCCGCGGCCGTGATGTTGGCGACCGGGTCGAGGATGTTCGTGGACGTGCCGTCGACGTGGTACGCGTCGAACGTCGGCTGGATGACCTGGAGCAGGCCGACGGACGGGGTGCCGTTGATGGCGTTGATGTCCCAGCCGTTCTTGGCGTTCGGGTCGCCCGCGGACTCGCGGATGATGTTGCGGTGCAGGCCCTCGTAGGAGCCCGGGATGCCCTTGGACTTCATGATGTCCAGGGACTGGCGGATCCAGCCGTCGAGGTTGTTGGCGTAGACCGGCTTGCGCGCGGCGGCACGGCTCGCGGCTTCCTTGGCCTTGCGCTCGTCCTCGGCCTTCTTCTTGGCCGCGGCCTCCTCGTCGGCCCGCTTCTTCGCGGCGGCGTCGGCCTCGGCCTTCGCCTTCGCGGCGGCGGCGTCCTTGGCCTGCTTGTCGGCGGTGTTCCGCTGCTTGATGACACCGGCGTGGACGGCCTGCTGGGCGTCGACGTTCTGCTTGAAGGCCACCGGGGCGGCGGCGTCGAGGCTCTGCGTCTGGGTTCCGGCATCGGCGCTGCCCGGCACGAGGGAGAACGCGAGGGCAGCGGCGCCGAGCGTGGCGACACCGGCGATCGAGAACTTCTGGGTCTTGGTCAGCGCGGGGCGACTATGACCAGGGGTGCTGTGCTGGGACATGCGGATGGACCTCTTCGAATAGCGGAGGTCGCTCTGGCCGGCGGGGACATTGCTTCTCCGACACAAACGCCGCGGTGCGAGACCGCGGCGCCGAGCGACGGATGCAATTCTTAGCGGCAGCAAAATTCTGTGGCAAAGCAGTGACGTACGAAGCCGGGTAGTGGATCAGGGGGCGCGCCGTACGGTTTGACGGCATTGCGCCCCCTGCGCATAAAGGGATATCTCATCCACTAGGAGACTTCGTACGTGACGTGCGCCCTATGCGCGGGCTCACAGCGAATACGTAACAACCTCACCAAGAGTCGCCGTTGCAACTCTCTACGTGAGCAAACTCCTTCGGAAGTAGGAGATGTACGTCGCCGAACTCGTGCCAGAGGTAGAGACGGCGTACCGCCTCCGCGTAACCCCGGTCGACGGCGGCCCGGCCCGCGACCGCCTCCAGCATCAGCAGATGCGAGGCCCCCGGCTCGTGCAGCCCCGTGAGCAGCCCGTCCACCGCGCGCACGCCCCGCTCCGGCGTCACCACGAGCTCCGTACGGCCCGCCGCCGCCCGCACCACCCTGTCGGGCCCCACGGCGGACTCGACGGCGCGCACAGCCGTCGTACCGACCGCGATGACGCGTCCGCCGCCCGCCCTGGCGGCATTGATCAGCCGCGCCGACGTCCCGGGCACCTCGAAGAGCTCGGGATACGGCGGCTCGTGCGCCTCGGGCGACGCCACCCCCGTGTGCAGACTGACCGGCGCGAACTGCACACCCCGGCTCACCAGGCGTGCCACGAGGCCCGCGGTGAACGGCCGGGCCGCGCTCGGCATCTCCGCGCTGCCCGTCCCGTCGGCCGACGGCAGGGCGAACACCGTCTGGTGGGCGGAGAGCGGCTGGTCCCTCTCTGTATAGGAGTAACGGATGGGGCGCCCGTGCCTTTGCAGCAGGGAGGGCACGTCGGCCGACACCCGGGCCCACCACAACCGGCCGCTCCCCGTGGCCAGGGGCTCCTCGAAGACAAGGCGTACGTCTCCGGGGAGCCGCACGACTGAATCCGCGGGCCCGCCCGCGCGCGCCCGCGTGGTGCCCCGGCCGTCCGGATCCCGCAACTCGACGGCCCACCGTCCGTCATCGCCTCGCGTCGAGAAATGCACCACTACGCGCGCGTGCCCCGCGATTGCGAGGGTTCCGTCGACTGCGGCGGCCAGTGTCTGCGAGGTGTTCACGATCAGCAGGTCCCCGGCCCGCAGCAGCGCGGGCAGGTCGGCGAACGCGTGGTGCGAGGCGTCCGTCCCGCGTGAGACGAGCAGTCGCACCGCATCCCTGCCGAGCCCCGGACCCCGCTGCTCGGCGGGGACACGGGCCGCCAGCTCCTCGGGCACCCGCACGGCGAGCGTCATCGGGCGTCCGGCAGAGAAGCGGCGGACAAAGAACCGTCCAGCAGGGAAGGAGCGGAGTACCGCCCGCTCGCCGGGCGCTCGTCGAGCAGCCGCAGGAAGGCGGGCACCACCGTCTCGGGCGACGGTCGCCCCGAGGCGTCGTCGTCCGGAACGGCCGCCGCGTAGAGATCGGTCCGCATGTCACCGGGGTCGACCGCCCACACCCTGATCCCCGGCTCCTCCACGGCAAGGACCGCCGACAGATGATCAAGGGCGGCCTTCGACGCTCCGTACCCTCCCCATGTCTCGTACGCCTCGACGGCCGCATCGGAGCTGACATCGACCACGGCTCCCACCCCGGAGGCCCGCAACGAGGGCAGCGCCTCCTGGACCAGCCCCAGAGCCGCCACCACATTGGTCTCAAGCGCCTGCCGCAGCCCGTCGGGCGTGAGGTCTTCAAGACGTACGAGAGGCTCCGCGCCCAGCGCGCTCGCGTTGTTCACCAGCAGATCGAGACCGCCGAGATCACGCGCCGCCGCCACCAGATCGGCCCGGTGTCCGGCGTCCGTGACATCCCCGGCGACGGCCTCCACGCGCGCGCCGCGCCCCGCCAGATCCCGCGCGGACTCATCGAGCGCGGCGGCCGTCCTCGCGTCGAGCACCAGATCCCAACCGCGCCCGGCGAGTGCCGCCGCCAGCGCACGCCCCAGTCCCTTCGAAGCCCCCGTGATGATCGCTACCGGCATGACATCCGTCCCCTCGGGTCGCCCTGATACCCGCTTGTCCAGCGGGTGGGCCCACGCTACGAACGGACCCGCCCCCGGCGCCTCGTGCGCGAGCCGCAACAGCTCAGGGCCCTTGGGTCTACGTCCACGTGCCTACGCCCACGGCCCTAGGCGGTGGCCGCCACAGGTCCGATACGCACTGTCACACCCCGCCGGTACGGTGAGGCCATGAGTCAAGGTCACCGGTCCGGCCTGAACGCGGTGAGCGCCGCGCTTCTCGCCATGAGCAGGCAGCTCGAGGTGCGCGACGTCCTCAAGACGATCGTCGTCTCCGCCCGCGAGCTGCTCGATGCCGAGTACGCGGCGCTCGGTGTCCCGGACGACCACGGCGGATTCGCCCAGTTCGTCGTCGACGGCGTCAGCGACGAACAGTGGCGCGCCATCGGTCCGCTGCCCCGTCAGCACGGCATCCTCGCCGCGATGCTGCACAGGGCCGAGCCTGAGCGCCTCGCCGACGTACGCAAGGACGCGCGCTTCGAGGGCTGGCCGTCCGCCCACCCGGACATGTCCGACTTCCTCGGCCTGCCGATCCGGTACGGGGACGAGACGCTCGGCGCGCTCTTCCTGGCCAACAAGAAGTGCCCCAAGCCGGAAGGCGGTTGCGGCTTCACCGCCGACGACGAGGAGCTTCTCTCCCTCCTCGCCCAGCACGCCGCGATCGCCCTCACGAACGCCCGGCTCTACGAACGCAGCCGTGAGCTGACCATCGCCGAGGAGCGCTCGCGCCTGGCCCACGAACTGCACGACGCCGTCAGCCAGAAGCTCTTCTCCCTGCGCCTGACGGCCCAGGCCGCGACCGCCCTGGTGGACCGCGACCCGGCGCGCGCCAAGGGCGAACTCCAGCAGGTGGCCGTGCTCGCGGCCGAGGCGGCGGACGAACTGCGCGCCGCCGTGGTGGAGTTGCGCCCGGCCGCCCTGGACGAGGACGGCCTGGTGGCCACCCTGCGCACGCACACGCAGGTCCTCGACCGGGCGCACTCCGCCGAAGTCACCTTCGAGAGCCACGCGGTGCGCGCCCTGCCCGCGGCCCAGGAGGAAGCGATGCTGCGCGTCGCCCAGGAGGCGCTGCACAATGCCTTGCGCCACTCCGGCGCGGAACGCGTCCGCGTCGCAATGGTGCGCCGCGGAGCGGGAGCCGTACTGCGCGTCACGGACGACGGCAGCGGCTTCGACCCCCGCGCGATCCGCCGCGCGGGGCGGCACTTGGGCCTGGTCTCGATGCGGGACCGGGCCGGCGGGGTCGGCGGACGGCTGACCGTGGAATCGGAGCCCGGAAAGGGCACGACGATCGAGATGGAGGTTCCCGGTGGCTGACGCTGTGTCCCATCCGAAGACGGGGATCCGGGTGCTGTTGGTCGACGACCACCAAGTGGTCCGCCGCGGTCTGCGTACGTTCCTCGAGGTGCAGGACGACATAGAGGTCGTGGGTGAGGCGTCGGACGGCGCCGAAGGGGTCGAGCAGGCCGAGAAGTTGAAACCGGACGTCGTCCTCATGGACGTCAAGATGCCGGGCATGGACGGGGTCGAGGCGCTGCGCAAGCTCCGCGAACTGGCCAACCCCGCGCGCGTGCTCATCGTCACCAGCTTCACCGAGCAGCGCACGGTCGTCCCGGCCCTGCGCGCGGGCGCCGCCGGGTATGTCTACAAGGACGTCGACCCGGACGCCCTTGCGGGCGCCATCCGCTCCGTGCACGCGGGACATGTGCTCCTTCAGCCCGAGGTGGCGGGGGCGCTGCTGTCCCAGGAGGAGACCAACACCGGACAGGGGAGAGGCGGTTCGCTCACCGAGCGGGAGCGCGAGGTCCTGGGGCTCATCGCCGACGGCCGCTCGAACCGCGAGATCGCGCGTGCCCTCGTGCTCTCCGAGAAGACCGTCAAGACCCACGTCTCGAACATCCTGATGAAGCTGGACCTCGCCGACCGCACCCAGGCCGCCCTGTGGGCCGTACGACACGGTGTGACCGGCTGATCAACGCCCCGGCGCACTCCGTCGACCGGCGGAGCGGATGGTTGCGTTCCGGTCTGAGATTCATACCGTCGTGTCAATGTCCCCCGTTCGGCGCAACCTGTGAGCCGCCCGGCCGTTCTCCAGTGCGTGCTGCGGCGGCTGGCCGCAGCGATCGCTTAGGAGGACCCAGAAGTGAAGAACCTGAAGAAGGCCGCTGCAGTCACGATGGTCGCGGGTGGCCTCATCGTCGCCGGTGCCGGTCTCGCCTCCGCCACGGACGGTGCGCACGCGGACGGCAAGGCCGTGAAGTCGCCGGGCGTCGGCTCGGGCAACCTCGTCCAGGCGCCGGTGCACATCCCCGTGAACGCCGTGGGCAACACCGTGTCCGTCATCGGTGCCCTCAACCCGGCCTTCGCGAACGCCGGCCTCAACACCTGACGAACGCCCGAGGCACAGCAGTGACCACCGGCCCCCGGGACAGTTCCCAGGGGGCCGGTCGGCTGTGCCCTGAAGGGGCGCGGGCCGTACCGATACGCGGACGTGGGCGCGACAAGCCACGACGGTCCCGCAGTCGGCGACGCCCCCGAAGTGCGACGGTCCCGCAGTCGGCGACGCCCCCGAAGTGCGACGGTCCCGCAGTCAGCGGCGCCCCCGAAAGCGCACAGGGCTTGGACACCCGGGCGCCCCGGATGCCGACCACGCGCCCCGAGGGCCTCAGGGCCTCAGCCCCGCTCCCGCTCCTCCACATAGGCGTTGTACGCGGCCACCTGTGCCCGCCGAGCCGTCCGTTCCACCGGCCGGAGCGCCTCACCTCGCGCGGCCATCTCCGAGGCGCTCACAGCCCCGCCAGGGCCGTTCTCGTACGCCACCGAGATCAGCAGGCCGACCCGCTGAGCCAGCTCCAACACCCGTACCGCACGTGGCGGATACCCCGGTGCGAGCGCCTCGCGCCCCCGCTCGGCCCGCGCCCGGTACGCGTCAACCGCCGCCTCGGCGACCGGCCCCGAGCCCGCGACGTCGAGCCGCGAGAGCACCTCCGTCGCATCCCGCAGCGCCTCGGCGAGCTCGCGCTCCGCCTCGCTCAGCGAGGGCACATCGGCGGGCGGCGCCTCCCGTACGGGCAGGCAGTGCCAGAGGACCTCCACATGCACATCGCCGGCGGGCCCCGCCTCGGACACCTCGGGCACCAGGCCGTACGGCGCTCCGTAGGCGACGACCGCCTCCCGCGCCTCGAGAGCCCGCGCGTTGAAAGCGGGCGGCCCGCTCAGACCGAGCGGATGCCCCGGGGCGGGCAGGGCGACCCGGAGCCCGGTCACCCCGAGCGTGCGCAATCTTCCAAGGGCGAGCGTGAGACCGACGGGCCCCGCCTCGCCGGGAAGACCTTCGACCCGGTGTACGGCGTCGTCGCCGACCGTCGCGAGCACCGCGTCATCCGGTGAGACAAGTCCGGCAAGAAGGGCATTTCCCCATGCTGCCAAGCGTCCTGAGCGTGGTTCCGAGAGCATGCGTACAGCCTAAGGACCGGGCTAAGCACTGGAGCGCTCGACCGGTGGCGTAGGTTTTCTCCCAGGGGACTGCGTCCACAGGCGCAAGCGACAGCCGAGACTGCAATGGGAGACAACGCGCTCATGAGCGATGTACTGGAGCTGGAGGACGTATCCGTTGTCCGCGAGGGCAGGGCTCTGGTGGACCAGGTCTCCTGGTCGGTCAAGGAGGGTGAGCGCTGGGTCATCCTCGGACCGAACGGCGCGGGCAAGACCACCCTCCTGAACGTCGCGTCGAGCTACCTCTACCCGAGCACCGGCACCGCCACCATCCTCGGCGAGACCCTCGGCAAGCCCGGCACGGACGTCTTCGAGCTGCGCCCGCGCATCGGCGTCGCCGGAATCGCGATGGCCGAGAAGCTGCCCAAGGGCCAGACCGTGCTCCAGACGGTCCTCACGGCCGCGTACGGCATGACCGCCGGCTGGAACGAGGACTACGAGGACATCGACGAGCAGCGCGCCCGCGCCTTCCTCGACCGCCTCGGCATGACCGACTACCTGGACCGCAAGTTCGGCACCCTCTCCGAGGGAGAGCGCAAGCGCACCCTGATCGCGCGCGCCCTGATGACCGACCCCGAGCTGCTCCTCCTGGACGAGCCCGCCGCGGGCCTCGACCTCGGTGGCCGCGAAGACCTCGTACGCCGACTCGGCCGCCTCGCCCGCGACCCGATCGCCCCCTCGATGATCATGGTCACGCACCACGTCGAGGAGATCGCCCCCGGCTTCACCCATGTCCTCATGATCCGGCAGGGCAAGATCCTGGCCGCGGGCCCGCTGGAGCTCGAACTGAACTCCCGCAACCTCTCCCTCTGCTTCGGACTGCCCCTGGTGGTCGAGGAGCGGGGCGAGCGCTGGAGCGCCCAGGGCCTCTCGCTCCGCTGACACCGGCGCGAACGGCCGGGCCCGCTCCGGCCGCGAGATCACGTGCCCTGTGCGGGAAGAGCTCGTGGTCCTACCATGACCACGTGGACATCGACGCATGGGTGTGGTGGCTGATCGGCGCCGCCGCGCTCGGAATCCCGCTCGTACTGACCGCCATGCCGGAGTTGGGCATGCTCTCCGTGGGTGCCGTCGCGGCCGCCGTGACCGCGGGCCTCGGCGGCGGCACCGTGCTCCAAGTGGTCGTCTTCGCCGCGGTGTCGGTCGCGCTCATCGCGGTCGTACGCCCCATGGCGGCGCGACAGCGCTCCCAAGGGCCCGGTCTTGCCACGGGAGTGGACGCGCTGAAGGGCAGGACGGCCGTCGTCCTTGAACGGGTCGACGGCTCCGGCGGCCGGATCAAGCTCGCCGGCGAGATCTGGTCGGCCCGCGCGCTCGACACCGACCAGGCCTACGAGGCGGGACGCGAGGTGGATGTCGTCGAGATCGACGGAGCGACGGCGATCGTCATGTGATGCACCACGGCGAATGCACCACGGGTGGTGCGACGGTCTGACAGACTCGACCAGCATGATCTTCGCCGGTCCATGTGCCGGCTCCGCGGATCTTTTGGGAACACCGAGCAAGAGGGGTACGGGGAGCAACGATGCAACCAATCATCATCGTCCTGATCATTCTGGTGGTGCTGGTCTTCATCGCCCTGATCAAGACGATCCAGGTCATCCCGCAGGCCAGTGCGGCGATCGTCGAGCGCTTCGGCCGCTACACCCGGACGCTGAACGCGGGCCTGAACATCGTCGTCCCGTTCATCGACTCGATCCGCAACCGTGTCGACCTCCGTGAACAGGTCGTCCCGTTCCCGCCTCAGCCGGTGATCACCCAGGACAACCTCGTGGTGAACATCGACACCGTCATCTACTACCAGGTGACCGACGCCCGCGCGGCGACGTACGAAGTCGCCAGCTACATCCAGGCGATCGAGCAGCTCACCGTCACCACACTGCGAAACATCATCGGTGGCATGGACCTCGAGCGGACCCTGACGTCCCGCGAGGAGATCAACGCGGCGCTGCGCGGCGTCCTCGACGAGGCCACCGGCAAGTGGGGCATCCGCGTCAACCGCGTCGAGCTCAAGGCGATCGAGCCGCCGACCTCCATCCAGGACTCGATGGAGAAGCAGATGCGCGCCGACCGTGACAAGCGCGCCGCGATCCTCCAGGCCGAAGGTGTGAGGCAGTCGGAGATCCTGCGCGCCGAAGGTGAGAAGCAGTCCGCGATCCTGCGCGCCGAAGGTGATGCCAAGGCCCAGGCCCTGCGCGCCGAGGGCGAGGCCCAGGCGATCCGTACGGTCTTCGAGTCCATCCACGCCGGAGACGCGGACCAGAAGCTCCTCGCGTACCAGTACCTCCAGATGCTCCCGAAGATCGCCGAGGGCGACGCGAACAAGCTCTGGATCGTGCCCAGCGAGATCGGCGACGCCCTCAAGGGCCTCGGCGGCGCGTTCGGCAACTTCAACCCCACGGGCGGCGGTGCGGGCGGCGGTTCGGGCGGCGACGCCCCCGCCACCGAACGCCGCGAGCAGCCGCGGATCGACTGACGCAAGAAACCCCGCGCCCGAAAGGGCGCGGGGAACTGCGCGCTCAGCCAAGAACGACCCGCACAGCTATGCGGCGGGCGCCGCCAGCCAACCCGGCAGCGTCGCCAGTTCGTCCCTGCCGAGAGACAAGAGCATCGCACCCGCAGGTGTCGGCTCGAAGGGCTGCCGTAGCAAGGGCATCCCTGCCTCCTCAGGCGTTCGGTCCGCCTTGCGGTGATTGTCCATCGCGCACGAAGCGACCGTGTTCAGCCAGGAGTCCGTACCGCCCTGCGCCCGCGGCACCACGTGGTCCACGGTCGTCGCCCGCCTCCCGCAGTACGCGCACCTGTGCTGGTCCCGCACGAGAACACCGCGCCGCGACCACGGAGCCTGTCTTCGGAAAGGCACCCGTACGTACCTGCAGAGCCTGATCACCCGAGGCACCGGTATCTCGACCGCCGCAGCGCGCACACGGAGTCCGGGGTGGGCCTGCTCGACGACGGCCTTCTCGTTGAGGACCAGCACGACGGCACGGTTCAGCGTCACCGTCGACAGCGGCTCGAAGCTCGCGTTCAGCACCAGCGTGTCCCGCATTTCGCCCACCTCCCGTATGCACACCGACCCACCCCCTGGCGGGCTGGGATCAACTCTGGCCGGGCACGCCGAGATGGACAACGCAATAAAAAATGCCCGCCCCTGATCAATTCCATGACCAGGGGCGGGCAAACGTCCGGTGAACGCTGGACGCTCAGCTGTCGGCGGGAGCCGCGTACTCGGCGAGCACCTGCGCGCGCCCGAGCGTGTGGAACCGGAGGTTGAAACCGATGGCGGCAGGCGAAGTGTCGGAGTCGGGCCCGAGCTTCTCCTGATCCACCGCGTACACGGTGAACACGTAGCGGTGCGCCGGGTCACCGGGCGGCGGCGCCGCGCCACCGAACTCCTTCGTCCCGTAGTCGTTCCGCACCTGCACCGCGCCCTCGGGCAGACCCTCGAACTTGCCGCTGCCCGCGCCGGTGGGCAGTTCCGTCACCGACACCGGGATGTCGATGACGGACCAGTGCCAGAACCCGCTGCCCGTGGGCGCGTCCGGGTCGAAGCACGTCACGGCGAAGCTCTTGGTCTCCGGCGGGAAGCCTTCCCACCGCAGGTGCGGCGAGGTGTTCCCGGCCGCATGGACCTGAGCGTCCTTAAGGACCGCCCCCGGCTCGAAGTCCTCGCTCACGACCGTGAACGACGGCACGGGCGGATGGAAGGCGTGGGGAAGCGGCGGCCTCTTGAGCTCGGTCACGTCGGCACCTCCTTGGTTGGTTCCTGCTGTGCGGTAGCTCTACGGCTCTTCCGTTACGAGCCTAGAACCATCCGAGCCTAGAACCAGTTGCGCTTGCTGCCGACCTGGGACAGCCATTCGTTGAGGTACGCCGCCCAGTCCGTCCCCTGGAAGTCGGCGAGACCGACCTGGAACGACCGGAACGAGTCGCTGCCCTCGCTGAACAGACCCGGCTTCTTGTCCATCTCCAGGATGACGTCCATCTCGCGGTCGTCGGCCACGAAGCTCAACTCGACCTGGTTCAGACCGCGGTACTGCTGCGGCGGGTAGAACTCGATCTCCTGGTAGAACGGCAGCTTCTGCCGCGTGCCACGGATGTGACCGCGCTCCATGTCCGCACTCTTGAAGCGGAAGCCCAGCTGGATGAAGGCGTCAAGGATGGCCTGCTGCGCCGGCAGCGGGTGCACGTTGATGGGATCCAGGTCACCGGAGTCCACGGCCCGCGCGATCTCGAGCTCCGTGGTCACACCGATGTTCATCCCGCGCAGCTGCTGCCCGTCGATGGAGGTGACCGGCGTCTCCCAGGGGATCTCGAGCCCGAACGGCACCGCGTGCACCTGGCCCGCCTGAAGCGTGAAGGCCCCACCGAGCCGCACCTTGGTGAACTCGATGTCCTGCTTCGTCTCCTGGTCGTTGCCCTCGACCTCGACCCGCGCCTGCAGACCGACGGACAGACCCTCGATCTCCTGGTCCACGGACCCGCCCTGGATCCGCACCTCACCCTGGACGACACCACCGGGTACGACATTGACCTCGGTCAGCACCGTCTCCACCGAAGCACCACCGGCACCCAGGCTCGCAAGCAGCTTCTTGAACCCCATGACTCTCCATCCCCCAGGCCCGGCCTGTGGTTCGACTCGTCTCGACTTGAATCCTTGATCCATACAAACGCGGTGAACCCACGTCCGGTTCCGCGCCTCACCCTGACAATCCGCTCAGCCGGTGACCACCCACCTGGCCAAACTGTCTCCAGTAGTCTCGGACGCCATGATCGAGGCCCCTGACCGTACGCCCCTGACCCCCGACTTCTTCGAGCGCCCTGTCCTCGATGTGGCCCCGGACCTCCTGGGCCGTGTCCTCGTACGCAACTCACCGGAAGGCCCGATCGAGCTGCGCCTTACAGAGGTGGAGGCGTACGCGGGCGAGGCCGATCCGGGATCACACGCCTATCGCGGTCCGACCGCCCGCAACAGCGTGATGTTCGGTCCTCCCGGACACGCGTACGTCTACTTCACCTACGGCATGTGGCACTGCCTCAACGTGGTGTGCGGTCCAGAAGGCAAGGCGAGCGGGGTCCTGCTCAGGGCGGGGGAGATCACCACCGGCGCCGAGATCGCCCGCAAGCGCCGACTCGCGGCCCGCAACGACAGGGAACTGGCCAAAGGCCCGGCACGCCTGGCCACGGCCCTCGACGTGGACCGGAACCTGAACGGCGTCGACTTCTGCGCGGGCCCGGACGCCCCCCTCACTCTCCTTACGGGCACCCCCGTCAGCCCCGCTCTGGTCAGCAGCGGCCCTCGTACGGGGGTCGGCGGCGAGGGCGCCGTCCATCCCTGGCGCTTCTGGATCCCCAACGACCCGACGGTCAGCCCCTATCGGGCCCATACGCCCCGACGCCGCCGAACTTGACTCGGCCCTGGGCGGACCGTAATGTGGCCCGAGCCGCTTGACCCGGGTACGGCAATCTGCCAGCAGCCGGAAGCGGCCAACCACTACCTACGACTTCCCCTCAGCGGGGGCTTATTTCGCATGCTCGCATGTCGGAATTCGAACTCGCGGAACTCGATTATGAGTTGCAGAGGGAATCCGCTAACGTAGTGAACACGCCGAAAGGCAAAGGCCCCCAACGGCCACCGGAAATGAAATCCGAACCGGAAACGGAACGGAAAACGGATCTGGTAGAGTTGGAAACGCAAGAACAGCAAGAACAAAATGAAACACCGAAGGGAAGCGCCCGGAGGAAAGCCCGAGAGGGTGAGTACAAAGGAAGCGTCCGTTCCT
>NZ_JBVIHP010000023.1:0-157664 GCF_055570235.1 Streptomyces sp. NPDC031274
AACCAGAAAACTTTCCCCTTGCACACCCTTGTCTTTGTGGGTTTGCAGTACTGCCGCCCACCTCCCCGAGCCCCCCCCCCCCCCCGCCCCCACCCCCTCCCCCCCCCCCCCCCCCCGGCACCCCCCCCCCCCCCCCACTGCTGCGTACTGCTGATGGCGGGGCGTCGCAGGCCCGTTCGCCTTCTCCGGCCACTGCGCCCCGGCGTCGGCCGTCTTTGGCTGAGGGGTGATCCCCGATCAGCGGCGACCGGTGGTCAGGATGACGAGGAACTGGCCGCCGCCCGCCTCGACGCCGGCGGTCACCGGCACCCCCGGTAGCAGTCGGGAGAACCGGTCCACCAGCCAATCCGCCGCCTCTTGGGCGTCCTTCCTGGTCGGACAACGGCCCACCATCTCGCGGCCCCCCTTGCGCTCCAGCCTGTCGGCAACGGCGATCAGCGGCGCGGGTTCGACTACGTACAGGCGCTCCGGCCAGGCGATGACCACCTTGACCGCACCCTTGCGGCTATTGCACCCGCGGTGCGCGAGCCGCTCGGCGACCTTGGCCTTCCGATCGGCGGTCCGGCTGTCGACACTGGGCCCCCGCGGGTCGTTCACCGACTCGTCGGGGTCGACCGGTTCGTCACACACCCAGCATCGCCAGCCGTCGCGCTCAGCCACATCATCAAGAAGACTCATCCAGGCAAACTAGCCTGCCCGGCCGCCACCCACGCACCAGGGCCCCGGCCGGCCAACAGCGCTGCGACACCAGGCTGGCTTCATCGACGACACACGTGCTTCAGGCGCGGCGCTTGTTCGGCGCGCGCCCTCCCGGCCAAGCGCCCTCAGATACCTGGCGTAGCCGCCGTGAAGAGCCGGGAACCGGACTCGACCAGGAGCGATGCCTCTCCCGGAGCGCCCCTCGCTGGGGAGGATCTGGGGAGGATCTGGGGAGAATGAAGCCCTATTGGGGGGCGGCTGGGGAGGATTCGGCCGCATCAACAGGCAGGCAATCCTGTTCGCACCCACGCTGGTCGGCACGACCTACGGCATGAACTTCGACGAAATGCCGCAGCTGCACTGGGCGTTCGGCTATCCGTTCGCGATTCCGCTGATGGCGGCGGTGTGCGTGAGTCTGTACTTCATCTTCAAGCGGCGGGGCTGGCTGCAGGGAAGGACGGACGAGCCGCCTGGCACGGCGGCGCCTACGGCGTAGCCATGGCCCCGCTCGTCCACTCTGCGCGCAGCGCCTTCTTGTCCACCTTGCCGACCTTGGTCGTCGGCAGCCGGTCAAGGAGCACCGTCTTGCGCGGCGTGTACAACTCTCCCAACTCGGCGGTCACCGCCGCGCCGACCGCGTCCGGGTCCACGTCCGTGTCCTCGGCCGTGGCCAGGAAGATCTGTACGGCCTCCCCGAACTCCTCGTCGGGCACGCCGAGGGCCGCCGCGTTGCGTACGCCGGGCAGTGTGAGCAGGAAGTCTTCCAGGACCCTGGAGTAGACGTTGTCGCTGGTGCTGCCGGTGACGATGATGTCCTTGGCCCTGTCGACGAGATAGAGGTATCCCTCGGCGTCGAGGTAGCCCATGTCCCCGGTGCGCAACCAGCCGTCGTGCAGCGCCTGCGCGGTGCGCTCCGGGTCCTCGTAGTAGCCGAGCATCACCGTCTCGCCACTGACACACACCTCGCCGACCTGCCTGACGGGGAGCGCCACGGCGCTGTCCTCGCCTTCCTCACCACGGATCTCGATCCGAGTGTCGGAAATCGCGCGACCGCAGCTGCGCCAGAGCTCGGGCCTCTGGGCTCCCTTCGAGGCGAGTTCGTCCGCACCGAACACGGCGATACCGAGCGCCTCCGACTGCCCGTAGCCCTGGCTGAGCACCGGCCCGAAGACCTCGACCGCCTGCTGCAGCCGACTTGGTGACGAGGCCGCGCCGCCGACGGCGATCCGGCGCAGCGCGGGGAGAGCGCCCGGCACGCACTCCGGGTGGTCGAGAAGCGCGTACAGCATCGGCGGCACGAACATGGTGGCGGTGATCCGCTCCTCGCGCAGCACCGTCAGCGCCGCACTCGCCTCGAACTCGGGCAGTACGACGAGGACGGAACCTGTCACCAGGGCCTGCACCGAGGTGAGGTGGCCGCTGCCGTGCGTGAGCAGGGTGGAGGCGAGGACCCTGTCCGTGCCCGCGTTCATGGTCGGGAAGACCGCGGGGCGGGAGTCCTGCGGGGCGTCCTTCACCAAGTCCACCAGCGCGTCGTAGAGCCGGTGGCTGTGCGCGGCGAGCTTGGGGCGGCCCAGAGTGCCGCCGGTGTAGAGGACGGTGACGGCCTCGTCCGCTCCCGGGGCGGGCACGCCCTCGGGGCGCACCGCCGGGCATTCGGCTTCCAGGGCCAGCAGGTCCGTGCACGGCTGCTCGCAGGGCCCGAGGCTGAGCAGCACAGGCGCGTGGACACTTCGGCCGGCCGCGTCGGCGGCCCGCTGGGCGAAGAGCGGGTCGGTGACCACGGCGCGCGCCCGGGACTGCTCGACCAGCGCGGCGAGCTCCCCGGGCCCCGGCTCGGGCGGCAGGAACACGACGCGGCAGCCGATGAGATGGACCGCGAGCTGCACGAGGACGGAGTCCACACGGTTGGCCAGGAACAGCCCCACTCCGTCGCCGGGTTCGAGCCCCTGGCCGCGCAGCGCGTGCCCCAACCGGAAGAGCCGTCGCCGAGCCTCCCCCCGAGTGAGCCGCTGCGCACCCTGGACGAGCGCCTCGACGTCCTCGTCCGTGTGCCAGTGCTCCAGGATGCGGTCCACGTACGTACTCGGCTCGGATGTTCGCTGCGCGTCTGTTTGTTGCGCCTGTGTTTGCTGCGCGTTAATGATCATGGGCATATGCAAACATGCCGCTCAGAGGCTGTGGCCGCACAGGGGGCAACTTCGGCCATCGGCTGCCGGAGTACTATGCCCCGCTTCGGGACGGGCCGTCGGCTCTCGCGCCCCGTACTACCGCCGGACGACGGAGCGGATCCAGGCGAGTTGCTGGGAGATCTCCCCGGCCTCGGCGATCTTCTCTCGGTCGGAGCCGTCGAAGACACCGAGCAGGGTCTCCTTCCCGCGTGGGGCGATGCTCATCACCGGGCCTCCGGAGTCGCCGCCTGCGGGGATACCGGACACCTTCTTCATGTAGAAGTCCGAGCCGCCCGGTGTCGTGTAACCGTCGCACCGGGGGTCGTCGGGCCTTACGACTCGCAGGTGAGACTGCTTGAGCACCGGCGACTGACAGGTGTTCTCATCGCCGGTGCAGGTGGCGCCCCACCCGTACTGGCGCACGTCCTGGCCGGGGTGGACAGGAGCCGTGGACAGCCGCGCCGGGCGGATCTTCATCTTCGGAACCTTGATGAGCAGCATGTCGGCCTTGGCGCTCCCCGCGCGCTTCCCGGGCAGCGGGTGGACCGTGGTGCCCTTGCGCATGTCGAGGTCGCCGACGCGGAACGAG
Source organism: Streptomyces sp. NPDC031274 (assembly GCF_055570235.1). Taxonomy (NCBI): domain Bacteria; kingdom Bacillati; phylum Actinomycetota; class Actinomycetes; order Kitasatosporales; family Streptomycetaceae; genus Streptomyces; species Streptomyces sp. NPDC031274. The sequence goes on from NZ_JBVIHP010000023.1 coordinate 3,460, forward strand.
ATCCGCTTGGCGGCGACCGGCTGTCCCTGCTCGAAGAAGCAGTGCGATGCGCTCAGGATCCACCGGCGGGTGACCGCCGTCCCGGTGCACGCCGGTTTGCCGTCGACAAGCATGCGCACCGCCCAGGGGGCGTACGTAGCCTTCGACCCGCCGATGACGGCGGAGGCCGGCGCGGACGACATCACCGCGCCCGTCACCAGCAGCAGTAGAGCGGTCAGCGAAACTCGGAGTCGACGAAGCACCATCCGGAGCAGCTCCTCTCTTCGGGATACCGGCCGTACTGGTGGATAGATACCCGGCAGAGTCAAATGGTTCCAAATGGCTTCGAATAGTTTCGAATGATTTCGAATGGCTTCGAGCGATCTCAACGGGGCGGGGTCGTCGCGGGTAGTTCCACAGTGATACGGAGTCCACCGGCAGGGCGCGGGGCGAGGGTGAGCGTTCCGTCGTGTGCGCGGGTGATGGTGTCGACGATCGCCAGGCCGAGGCCGGCTCCCGCGTGGTTGGCGTGTACGCGTTCGGTGCCGCGCCGGAACGGTTCGGTGAGTGTCGAGGCCATCTTCGGGGTGAGCTGCTCGCCGGTGTTCTCGACTGTGAGCACCACAGTCCCGGGGCGGACGCCCGTCCCGACGCCGGTCCCGACGCCGGTATGGACCCACACGCTGCCCTGTTCAGGCAGGTTGTGGACGATCGCGTTGTGCACGAGGTTCGTGGTCAGCTGCAGCAGGAGCGCCTGCGATCCGCTCGTGCGGGCGATGTCACCGCCGGTGTCCAGGGTTACGCCGTGTTGTTCCGCGAGGGGCAGGAGTGTCTCGGTGGCTTCTTCCGCCATGAGGGACAGGTCGACGTGTTCGCGGATGAAGGACCGCTGGTCGGCTCGGCTGAGCAGGAGCAGTGCCTCGGTGAGGGCGATGGCCCGGGTGTTGACGGCGTGAAGACGGTCGACGAGTTCGCCGGTGTCGTGGTCCGGATCGGTGCGGGCCACGTCGAGCAGTGCCTTCGAGATCGCCAGCGGAGTCCGCAACTCGTGAGAGGCGTTGGCTGCGAATCGCTGCTGTCCGGCGACGTGTGATTCGAGCCGGGCGAGCATCGCGTCGAAGGCGTCGGCGAGTTCTCGGAACTCATCGTTCCTGTCCGACAGCCGGATTCGGTGGGAGAGCGATCCGCCGGTGGCCATGCGGGCGGCGTGCGTGATGCGGGTCAGCGGGGCGAGCATGCGGCCGGCGAGGAGCCACCCTCCCCCGAGGCCGAAAACCAGCAGGATCGCCATCACCGCAGCCGCCCTCGGGGCGAAAACGCGCAGGAGTTCGGACCTGACGGGGAAGACTCCTCCGGGGGTGTCGTCGGGGTTGATGAGCATGGCCCGGTCGGGGACGTAGCGCAGGAGGAAGACCCACACCGCCGCCAACAGCAGCGCGCCGGCCAGCATGAGAAACCCGGCGTAGCTGAGGGTCAGTTTGACGCGGACGCTCACACCAGGCTGCCTATCCACGCTGCTCTCCCCCACATCCGGAGTCGATGCGGTAGCCGACGCCCGGCACGGTGGCGATGGTCCAGGGTTCGCCGAGCCGTTTGCGCAGTGCCGAGACCGTGATGCGCACGGCGTTGGTGAACGGGTCGGCGTTCGCGTCCCACGCGCGTTCCAGGAGTTCCTCGGCGCTGACGACACCGCCTTCGGCGGCGATGAGGACTTCGAGTACGGCGAACTGCTTCCTGGTCAGCGCGACATAGCGGCCGTCCCGGTAGACCTCGCGGCGGAACGGGTCGAGCCGCAGACCCGCGATCTCCCGCACGGGCGGTCTGTGGTGGGCGCGTCTGCGGTCGAGTGCTCTGATCCGGAGCGTCAGTTCTTGGAGTTCGAAGGGTTTCGTGAGGTAGTCGTCGGCACCGAGCTCGAACCCGGATGCCTTGTCGTCGATGCGGTCGGCCGCTGTGAGCATGAGGATCGGCATGCCGCTGCCGGAGTCGACGATGCGTCGGGCGATCTCGTCACCGGACGGGCCCGGGATGTCGCGGTCGAGGACAGCGATGTCGTAGGCGTTGACGCTCAGCAGTTCCCACGCCGTGCCGCCGTCACCTGCGATGTCGGCCGCGATCGCCTCCAGCCGCAGGCCGTCGCGAATGGCTTCCGCCAGAAAGGGTTCGTCCTCGACGATCAACACACGCATGCTCTCGATGCTACGAGCCGGTCCATATCGTCGGCGTATCGAAAATCCCATACGAGCCGACAACACCTCGCCGCCTTGACTGGCGGCATGAATCACACCCTGCCATCAGCGCGAACCATGACGTCCCGGATTCAGCGGCGTCTTGTTGTCGGCCTCATAGCCGCCACGGCAGCGGTCGCCGCGACCCTCGGCTATCAGGCACAGAATTCCTCGTCCTCCTCGTCTGCCTCGACTTCCTCGAATTCCCCTGCCGCATCACCTTCGAAAGGTCCTCCCGGTGAGGAAGGTGGTGCGCTGGGCGAGGCCGACGGCGCCGTTCCCGACGGCACGACAGTCTTCGACGACGGTATTCCGGCCGTGGCCAAGCTCGATCCGGAGTTATTGGAGGCCATCCGCCGGGCCGCGAAGAATGCCGAGGGCGACGGAGTCTCCTTCTCCGTCAACAGCGGCTGGCGTTCCCCCGAATACCAGGACCGGCTTCTTCGCGAGGCGGTCGCCAAGTACGGGTCCGAAGACGAGGCAGCCCGGTGGGTGGCCACCGCCAAGACGTCTCCTCACGTGTCGGGAGAGGCGGTCGACATCGGACGCTCCAACGCGACGTCGTGGCTGTCCGAACACGGCCCCGAGTACGGGCTCTGCCAGATCTACCGGAACGAACCCTGGCACTACGAGCTGCACCCAGAAGCGATCGATGACGGCTGCCCGCAGATGTACGCCGACCCCACCCAGGACCCGAGGATGCAGAAGTGACCGGTAGTGAGCCAGGACAGACGATCGTGCGGGTTGATGTTGATGCAGAGGAGCAGACCGGTCAGGAGGGCGCCGACCGCCGGGACACCGGCGCCGGTACCTGGCGCGCGAGAATCATCCGCCGGGCCATCCGCAGCCGGGCCATCCGCATCAGCTCCCGTCCGGGGCCCTGGAAGCGCGGCCTGGTGCTCTCGGCGCTTGCGCTGCTCCTCGGCCTGCTCATGCTGCTGCACGCACAGTTCACGGACCGCGGGGGCCTCGGCAGCCTGCTGGAGACCTTCCTGCCGTGGTTCGGCCTGTTCATTCCGCTGCTCCTCGCCGGGGCACTGTGGCGCCGCTCCGCCTCCGCGGTTCTCGCGCTGCTGATACCGGCCGCGGTGTGGCTGAGCCTCTTCGGCGGGCTGCTCGTCGACAAGTCCCACTCCTCGGGCAGCGATCTCACTGTGGCCGGTCACAACGTCGACGCCGACAACCCCGACCCGGTCGGCACCGCCCGCGAACTGGCCGCTTCCGGCGCGGACTTGCTGGCCCTGGAGGAGATCACCCCACAGGCGAAGCCGCTGTACGAGAAGGAACTGGCGAAGGCGTATCCGCACCACACGGTGCTGGGCACGGTCGGGGTGTGGAGCAAGCTGCCGCTGTCGGACACCCGGCCGGTCGACACCGAGCAGGACGTCGGGCCGCTGGGGGACACCAAGCCGACCGAGGCCAAGATGGCCGACAACCGGGCGCTGCGCACCACGGTGGCCACGGACCGGGGTCCGCTGGCGGTGTACGTGGCCCACCTGGGGTCCGTGCGGGTGCTTCCCAAGAGCGGCTTCGGGACGGACGACCGGGACCGCGGCGCGCAGGCGCTCGCCGAGGCCGTCGCCGCCGAGCACAACGAACGGATGGTGCTGCTCGGTGACCTGAACGGCACCATGGACGACCGCGCGTTCGCCGGCATCACCTCTCACCTGCGCTCGGCCCAGGAGTCGGCCGGGGACGGCTTCGGCTTCAGCTGGCCGGCGAAGTTCCCGGTGGCGCGGATCGACCAGATCCTGGTCCGGGGCGTGGAGCCGGAAAGCTCGTGGGTCCTTCCGGCCACGGGCAGCGATCACCGGCCGGTGGCGGCCGGCATCAGGTGGTGAGGGGCGCGCCCGTTCCGCGCGGGCGGCCGGGGCCGCTCAGATGACGGTCGCCTGCCTGGGGGCGCCGGGGCACCCCCAGGCGCGCGGCCTGTACTACAGCGTCAGGTTCCGGGAGTTCACCCGGGACGCGCCGCTCATCAAGGTCGAGACCAAGGCAGTTGAGCGGGTGCCGTAGGCCGTGCCATAGGCCGACCGTGGGCCGTGCCATAGGCCGTGCCGCTGCTACCGGCGCGACTCGCCCATCTCCGTCACCACGCGGTCGTGCCGCAAGTCGTCGAAGAGCCGGGTCGACCTCTTCGCGTCCCACTTCAGTACGTTGCCCTTGGACGTGGGGACCCCGAAGCCGGACACGGGCACGTTGATCCGCTTGCCGTGTCCGCCCGAGACGCTCTGCACGGCGCGGAACATCTCGCTGAGATCGCGCAGGCTCATGTCCTTGTCGACGATGAGCGTGTCGAGCCCCGCCTCCATGGCCGGGCCGATCTCCGTCGGGTCGAAGAGAGTGCCGGGGCGGGCGGCCTGGTGGGCGAGGGTCGACAGGAACTTCTGCTGGTTCTTCGACCGGCCCAGATCGCCCTCCCTCTCCTGGTGCCGCTGACGGACGAAGGCGAGCGCCTGCCTGCCGCTCAGGGTGTGACACCCCTTGCGCAGGTCGGCGCCCGACTTCTTGTCCTTGATGTCCCGGTCCAGGCACATCCGGACGCCGCCGATGGCGTCGACGATGTTCACGAACCCGGCGAAGCCGATCTCCGCGTAGTGGTCGATGCGGAGGCCGGTGTTCTGCTCGACGGTGTGTACGAGGAGTTCGGGGCCGCCGTAGGAGAACGCGGCGTTCAGTTTGTCTCCCTCGGGTCTCTTCGTCTTGCCCGTCGTCGTGTCGAGGCGGCCGGGCAGAGTGACCCAGGAGTCGCGCGGCAGGCTGACCATGCTGCTTCCGTTGGCGCCGGTGTGCAGCAGCATCATCGAGTCGGTGCGCCGTCCGCCGCCCCCTCCGGCGTGCAGGTCCCGCACGTCGCCCTCGGAGAGCCCGTCGCGGCTGTCCGAGCCCACGACCAGGTAGTTGGTGCCCTCGCCGGGCGGCGGACGGTCCCCGTACGCGCCGAGGTCGACGTCGCGGTCGAGCCGGGTCTCGGCCCAGCCGTAGGTGCCGCCCGCCGCGACGACCACGGAGGCCAGCAGGACGAGCACCACCCGCCGCAGCCGCTTTCGCCTCTTCGGCTGCCGGGCGTGGGCGCGCCGGGGTCCGTAGTGGGAGCTCGGGCGGTCGGCGAACCGCTCACGCGCGGTGGAGGAGCCGTTCGGGGCCGCGTACGGGTCCTCTTCGGCCCGTTGGTCAAGCGCGTCTGCCATGGTCAACTCCCTTGGTCATTACCGGGTCCGACTCGCACGGTCCCTCGCCGGTTCCCTGCTCCGTCGTCGACCGGATCGCCGGGCCCCTCTCCGGACATCTCTCCGGACATTTCTCCGGGCGGCGCCTCGATCGGCGCATCGAGCAGATACGGGTCCGCGGTTCCGGTGCGGAGCATGCTGTGCCACTTCAGGCGCGTGCCGAGCAGCGCCGTGGTCACGGAGTGGATGACCACGAGGTACATCAACTGCCGGTAGACGAACTGCTGGAGCGGCAGCACCCACAGCACACGCAGCCGTTCGCGGTCGAGCCGCAGCGCGTACGCGGCGGTGACCAACTGGACGGAGAGGAAACCGAACCAGACGAGTCCGGCCTCCACGGGGTCTCGGAACAGCGCCCCGTACAGGGCGAACATGTCCACGACCGGAGCGCACAGCGGAAGCACGATCTGGAACAGCGTGACGTAGAGCAGCACGCGGCGGCCGAAGCGTCCGGCGGGGCCGACCTCCGTCACCGCGTGACGGTGCTTCCACATCGACTGGAGGGTGCCGTAGCACCAGCGGTAGCGCTGGCGCCACAACTGCCGCAGGGTACTGGGCACTTCGGTCCAGGCGACCGCGGACTCCGCGTAGACGACGCGCCATCCGGCCCGCCAGAGCGCCATCGTGAGGTCGGTGTCCTCGGCCAGGGTCTCGTCGCTGACGCCACCGACGCCCATCAGCGCGTCCCTGCGGAAGGCGCCGATCGCCCCCGGAACGGTCGGCATGCACTCCAGGACCTCGAACATCCGGCGGTCGAGGTTGAAGCCGAGCACGTACTCCAGGTGCTGCCATTTGCCCAGCAGGCGGCGCCGGTTGCCGACCTTGGTGTTGCCGCTGACCGCGCCGACCGCCGGGTGGGCGAGCGGCTGGACGAGGCGGGCCAGCGCCTCGGGCTCGAAGATGGTGTCCGCGTCGACCATGACGACGATGTCGTGCCGGGCGTATCCCAGACCGGTGTTGAGGGCGCTCGGCTTGCCGCCGTTGGGCTGGCGGATCACCGTCACCCGCGGATCGTCGATGCCCTCGGCGATGTCGGCGGTGGCGTCGGTCGAGCCGTCGTCGATCACGATGATCTGGAAGTGCGGGTGCGTGGAGGCGAGCAGCGAGTACACGGTGGAGGCGATACCGGCCTCCTCGTTGTACGCGGGCACCAGGACCGTCACCGGGTCCCGCACCTCGCGAAGGCGTGGTGCGCCTGGCCGGTACCGGTGGAGCCTGCGCACATGCAGCCGGGCGAACACCATGAACAGGAGCATCCGCAGGACGCCGAGCACACCCGTGAGGGTCAGCGTCCACACCATCACGGTGAGGAACGCCCGGCCGAGCCGCTGCGACCAGAGCAAGCCCACGCCCTTGACCTCCTGGCCGACCGGGGCCTGCGCGAGGAAGGAGGGACGGTCGAGGCCGCCGCTGACCGTGGTGAACCGCTTCACGCCGCGGTCCCGCAGCAGGTCCTCGGCCTCGCGGTAGCCCAGGTCGGTCTGGCTGTGCTGACTCACGAGGCCCCGCCACGGCTTACGGTCCTTGTAGTCCGATGCGACCACCAGGTACCCCTGCCCCGCCGCGTCCCGCGCGGCCGTCCACTCGGCACCGCAGAGCGTGTCGGCGGCCGTGGTGTGCGGCAGCCGCAGCAGGGTGGTGTTGATGCCCGCCGCACCCGCGAGAGCGGACTGGGTGAGCGACAGTTCGAGGCGTGCGCGCAGCGGCGACGCCACGCCCAGGTCTCCGCCGCTGTAGGTGTACGAGCCGACTTCGTGGCCCTCGCGAACGATCCGCCGCATCAGCTTCGGGTGCCGGGCCACGTCCTTCCCGTAGACGAAGAAGGTCGCGTGCGCGTGGTGTCTGCGCAGCAGGTCGAGCAGGCGCGGCGTCCACTCGGGGTCGGGCCCGCCGTCGAAGGTGAGCGCGACCGTCCGCGGGGGCATGGCCGCGGTGGCGGCCGCCCCCGTGGGGCCGAACCGCAGCAGCGGCTTCCCGTCGTCCGCCTGGCGCGGGATCGGCCTGGTGCACAGCGGTTTGGTGCGCGCGGCGTCGACCTGGTGGGTCGTCCAGCCTTCGAAGAGGAGGGTGACGGCGACCACCAGGAGGACGAGCAGGAGCACGAGCCAGTGTCCGCGCGGCGGGCGACGGACGCCCTCAGCGCGCCTGCTCACTGCTTCGGGCCTCCGGCCGGCGGGTCGGATCTGTCGGCCGGAGGCTGACCTGCGTCCGGGCCGGAAGGCGCCGTTCCGTTCATGCTCGGCGGTTGCGTGCCGACCGGCTGCCGGAGTCCACTGATCAGCGCTGTGACGAACAGCAGATACCCGAGGCAGGCGACACCGACGACCACCGCCATGCCCTGCAGCGTCCGCCTGCGCCAGCCCGAATGGTCGATGAATACAGGGATTTGAGGGGCGGCGGCCTGTGGGCGCCTTGCCACCGGGGGCATACGAGGCGCCGCCGCCTGGTGCGGCACGCGCTGCGTCATGTCCCGACTCGGATGCTGCGCCCGTCCGGGCGCGCTCGGCGGGCACGGGGGTATGGACGACCATCGCCCGTCGTGCGGTGTGCTGGCTATGTGGGGGATGCCCTGCACTGGTGCTCCTGATCTGCGGCCGCGCACGCGCGACTCTTTGTGTGGGGGGTACGGGCCCGGGGGTCCGCTGTACTGCTGGTGAGACGTACTGCCCGCGAGAGACGTCGGAGCCGCATCCCGGTGCCCTGCGCGTACGGAGATTTCCCGTACGCGCGCACGCGGTGCGCCCTTCCCGGGTGGGGCCGGGAAGGCCATGCACGCATGGGCCCTCACAAGGGCCGGGAGGCCAGGGTGCGGCCGTCAGCCATCACGCAGCCCCCGACCCTACTCGGGCGGACGGAGTCGGGCACCCCCGAACGGGCCGTGGCGCCGGTCACCCGGAAGGCGCGGCAACAGGCCGTTTACGGGGCAACAATTCAGCTGCCTTCAGCTGTGGAGCCGGTAAGCGGCGACACCGCCCGTTCACCTCACGGCCCGCTGGGCGACGCCCCACCTGCCAGGAACCCTTCACGGCAAGATCACAGAGTGCTCTCTGTCATTACTCGCCCGTAACACTGTCCATGACAGATCCATGACAGAGAGGATTCCCTTCATGGCCAAGTCCCGCAGAAATCGGCTCTCTCACGGCCGACTCGCCCTGGTAGCCGCCGTCACGGCGCTTGCCGCGACCGTCCCCCTGAGCTCCGGCGCCCTGGCGGCCACGGCACTTCCCGCCGTCGAGCCTCGCGCCGAGACCCCCTCCCTGCACGACGACGAAGCGGGCGGCGACGCCGACGCCGACGACCCGGCGATCTGGCGCAACCCCGCCGACCCGGACCGCAGCCTGGTCGTCGCGACCGCCAAGCAGGGTGGCCTTCGCGTGTACGACCTCCACGCGCGCGAGGTGCAGTCCGTCCCGGCGCCCGCCGCACCAGAGCCCGATGACGCGCCCGGCCGTTTCAACAACGTCGACCTGGTGCACGGTCTGCGCCTGTCGTCGGGCCGTGCGGACCTGGCGGTGACCAGTGACCGCGGCAGCGACCGGCTGCGCGTCTACCGCATCGACCGGGACCGCGCGGGCGGCCCGCTCACCGATGTCACCGACCCGTCCGCGGCGCCCGTCTTCTCGTCCTCGCAGGACGAGATCAACGAGCAGCGCACCGCGTACGGTCTCGCGACGTGGACGGAGCGGTCGACGGGCCGGTCCTACGCCCTGGTCAGCCAGCGGGAGCGGACCCGCATCGCACTTCTCGAGCTGACGCCGAAGAACGGCGGCACGGTCGGCTACCGCAAGGTCCGCACGCTCGACCTGCCCGCCGACTTCCGTCTGCCGAACGGCACTTCGTGGTCGCCGTGCGGTGAGCCGGACGAGCAGCCGCAGGTGGAGGGGATGGTCGTGGATCCGGCCAACGGCACGCTGTACGCGGGCCAGGAGGACGTCGGTATCTGGCGGCTGCGCGCGGATCTGACGGGCAAGCCACAACTGGCCGACAAGGTGCGCGAGTTCGGCGTACCGGGAACGTATGACGAATCGACCGAGGAGTGCGTCGCGGGCGCCGACCCCGGCTACGGCGGCAAGCACCTCACGGCCGACGTCGAGGGCCTGACGCTGCTGAACCAGGACGGCGGCGACGGCTACCTGCTGGCCTCCAGCCAGGGTGACGACACGTTCGCCGCCTACGACCGCGAGCTGTCCGAGCGCAACGAGTACGAGGGCGGCTTCCGCGTCACCGCCGCTTCCTCCGCGCTCGACGGCTCCGAGGAGTGCGACGGCGCCGCGGTGCTCAACGAGCCGCTCGGCTCGACGTACCCGCACGGACTGCTCGTCGTGCAGGACGGTCACGACGCACCCGGCGACCCCGAAAGGCCCTCCACGGACTTCAAGTTCGTGGATCTGGGTGACGTGCTCGACGCCGTCGACGACTGACATACCGGCAGACGAGCGAGGAGGGTGGCGGCCCCATAGGGGTCGCCACCCTCCTTTCTTCGATGCGGACAACGCTTTTTTCCAGTTGAAATAGCGACCAATTAAAGTGGATCCGGTGATGGCCTGAATTCCCACCACACAGAATAAGACGCTCCCTTCGTCCGCCATGCGGTGCACTCGTCCGGCACATGACAATGACACCATTCCCCCGCCTTTGACTCGTTCCTTTCGCGGCTCCCCCCTTGCACCGCTGGCCCGGCCCGGAATCGACACACCTGCCCCCTGTCCAAAAATGGAGTACGTCACCTGACCCATGAGGTACGTGTGAAACCAGTTGAGGTCACACAGAGTTGACGCCCTATCAGATCCGCGTCACCATTTTTGGACAGACCATTGGAAGAGTCACCTGCTCGAAACTTTTGGCTCTACGGTTCTCCACGTGGGGGGAACCACGAGGGGCATCACGAGGGGCACGAGGGGGGATTCGCCGATCAAGTCGGCGCTGCGCGAATACCGGGGGGTACGCGCAGCGCCGTAAACCAGCGGCTGTTCTTTCGGGGGAATCCGTGCGGCGACGGCCGAACGCCCGCCGCCGGCGCAGATGGTGCTGTCCGGTTCGACCAGCCGGCTCCGTTCCGTCGCAATGAAGTCCTTCTTCCGTAGGCAGGTTCAAAGACTCGGGACTCTGCGCAGGTTGCGTCCGCCCCACACATTCACGTTGGGCAACACAGGGACTTCACGAAGGAGACCCCCGTGACGGAAACTCGGCCGAACGACCCCGCTTCCGCAGGGAGCGGACTACTGCTAGAAGCATTTGACGCCCAACTGTTCCGGGAAAGTTCCGAAACCGCACTTTCGAAGCTGGAGAAGCACCTTTCCGACCTCTCCATCAGGGGCCTCGAACTGACCGATCCCGCGACGTTGTCGGCGGCGGCGAAAGCCCTGATGACGACCGAACGCGAGAAGGTCGCGGCGTTCGACGAGGAGAAGCTGGCAGGGATCATCGACCTGTACATCAGGACCGGCATCCAGGTGCACTCGCCCGGGTACATGGGCCGTCAGTTCTCGGGCGTCGTACCGCTCGCCGGCGTCATCGACTTCGTCAGCTCGGTGGTCAACCAGCCGGCCTCGTTCTACGAGGCGGCCCAGTTGCCCAACGCGGTGGAGCGGATCATGGCCGATGAACTCAACCGGTTCATTGGCTGGGATCCCGCCCGGTTCACCATGGTGACCACGTCGGGTGGGTCCCTGGCCAACCTCACCGCGCTCTTGGCGGCCCGCAACCAGAAGCTGCCCGGCTACTGGTCGGAGGGCGGATCCTCCTTGCGGGGCCAGCCGCGACCCGCCATCGCGGTGGGCGCCGACGTGCACTACAGCGTCGCGCGGGCGGCCGGTGTGATGGGCATCGGCGAGGCGCAGCTCGTGCGGCTGCCGCTGAACAGCCGGGGCCAGATCTGTGTGGCCGACGCACGGCCCGCCCTGGAGGCGGCCGAGCGGCAGAACCTGAAGGTGTTCTGCCTCGTCGCGTCGGCGGGCAGCACGTCGGTGGGTGCCTTCGACCCCATCGACGAACTCGCGGAGCTGGCCGCGGAGAGGGATCTCTGGCTGCACGTCGACGGCGCCCACGGAGCGAGTCTCCTGGTCTCGGACACGCTTCGCGAAAAGCTGCGGGGAATCAACAAGGCGGATTCCCTGACCTGGGACGCGCACAAAATGATGTTCGTTCCCGCGCCCTGCACGATGCTCTTCTACCGGGACAAGGAGGCGAGCCTCACCGCGTTCCGGCAGAAGGCCAGTTATGTGTTCGACGAGGAGCCGGACATATACACCGCGTACGACAGCGGCGGCAAGAACTTCGAGTGCACGAAACGGCCGATGATCATGACCCTGTGGTCGCTCTGGGCCATGTACGGGCCGGCCTTGTTCGCGGAGAAGATCGAGTATCTCTGCCAATTGACGGAGGAAGCGTACGGGATCGTCAAGGCCGATCCCGACTTCGAGGCGGTGCACCGTCCGGAAGCGAACATTCTGTGCTTCCGATATCACCCGGCCGGGATCAGGAAAGAGGACATCCATCGCCTCCAGATCGCCATACGCAACCGCGTGAAACTCCAGGGAAACTTCTTCATCTCCAAAGTGAACGTCGATGGGGTGGCCGCACTGCGCGTGGTCATGATGAACCACGAAATCACCGGCGAACACTTCCGGATGCTGATCTCGGAAATCAGAGGGACAGGTCAGGACCTGCTCAGCAGCGAAGCGGGAACAGAAACAGCTTAGAGGGGACGGATGTTGAGTACATCGCAAGTTCCACAGGCCACGCACGTTCCGCCGGTCACACCGGCGCCCGGTGGCGCCCGCGAACTGGCCAACTGGCTCATCCCGGACTGGGAGTTACTTCCGGAATCAATTGAAGCCGTAACGGCGCTGCCTTCGTTCGCCGGAAAGTTACGTGAATGCGAACGGGTATGCCAGACACCGTACAGCGAGGTGTCGTACGAGGTTCAGGAAGCCGTCGTACTGCGTCGCCTGCAGCAAATGGTGAACACGGCGATGCTCAACCCGCTCTGGCGCGACCGGCTGCGCAACGCGGGCACCGTACGCGCCCCCGAGACGTACGAGGCGTGGCAGCGGATCCCGCTGTCGGACAAGGACATCCAGCGCGACTTCTTCATGGAGTCACGCCCCGGCATGGTGGTGCCCCTGACCCGCGGCGAGTTCGAGATCGTGGCCAGTGGCGGCACCAGCGGCGGCCGTCCGATCGAAGTCGTCTACTCCCTGCGGGAGTTGAAGGACACGTACGAGATCGCCGGCCGCTTCATGGGCACGTATCAGCTCGCCGGACATCTCATGGGCACCGACCCCAAGTGGCTCTTCACCACGCTGGCCGACTACCAGATGTGGAGCAGCGGCACGATGGTGGGCGGTGTGCTGCAGCGCGTGCCCGGCGTGAACTACGTCGGCGCGGGTCCCGTCACGGCCCCCGTCCTTGAGCACATGTTCTCCTACAAGGGCCCCAAGGCCCTGATGGGGATCTCCGCGGGCATCGGGATCCTGAGCGAGCTCGGCGTGGGCATGCGCAAGGAGTCCAGGGAGAGCTTCCGCGTCGCCCTGTACGGCAGCGGGGTGCTCTCGCAGCGCAAGCGGGTCGAGCTTCAGGCGCTCTACCCGAACCTGGCGATCCTCAGCTACTTCGCCGCCACCCAGGCGGAGACCATCGGCCTGCAACTGGATGCCGCGTCGCCCTACTTGTCCGCGGTGCCCGGCCTGCACTTCATCGAGATCGTCGACGAGAACGGGCACTGGGTTCCCGAGGGCCAGGAGGGCGAGCTCGTCGTCACACGCCTGCACGCGCACGAGGCGCCGCTCCTGCGGCTCAAGCTCGGCGACCGGATGATCCGGCGGCCCAGGACCGAGGGCCCCGGACTGAAGACCCAGCGGTTCGAGTTCGCGGGCCGCACCGGCGACGTGCTCCACATCAACGACAGCCAGTACTCCGCCGCCCGTGCCTACGAGGCTCTGCGCGACGAGCTCAAGGCCGCCGAGGCGGTGGACCTGGACGCGGTGGCGCACGAGGTGCAGTTCGTGAACCACCGCGAGAGCAGGACCATCACGCTGCTCGCCTCGGTCGACGACGTGCTCGGCGCGTCGTACCGGACGGACACGGCCCTCGGCCCCTACGGCGTCCAGCAGACGTTCGTGAACGCCCTGCCGCGTTCCCTCTCGCTGTTCAACCACGGGGAGGCGAACCCGGCGTCGATCGAGAAGACCGGGTACAGCTTCCAGCTCAAGTTCGTGCCCCGCCTCTCGGCCGAGATCGAGCGGACGGCCGTCGGCAAGGTCCCGCTGGTGCGGGACCGGGGTTAGCGCCTACAGGAGGAGTGAGGATGAAGCCGCAAGTCAACATCATCGCGGTCGTCGACGTCATCGGAGCGCTCTCGGGCAGCACGCTGCTCAACGGCAACCTCTGCATGATGGACGACGGCGGGCACAACAGTGCCCATCAGGGGACGCCGGACCTGTGCACCGTGGTCAGGCCGGGACAGGTCGTCTCGTGGTCCGCCCTGGCCGTGGATCTGCAGACCCCGGTCGAGATCAAGAACATCTCGTTCGTGCCCGCGGACCAGAACAACGGCCAGAGCCGGGCTTCGGGCCAGGGCGCGAGCCAGACGCAGGGCCAGACGCAGGGCCAGTCCCAGAGTCAGTCGCAAAGCCAGTCCCAGAGCCAGCGCCACGGCCAGTCCCACGGCCAGGCGCAGGGTGCTCAGGGCGGCAACCACGTCGAGGGCGACAAGCTCGACCTCGACGTCTGGACGGGCGTGGTGCCCAGCTGGCTGACGCCGGGAGTGGCCTACCAGTACCGCCTGGAACTCCAGATGTACGAGGGCGAGAACAGCGTCATGTACGTCGACACACCCGCGTTGATGTGCCAGCAGTAGCAGCCGGAGCGCGACGGCAAGGGCCGGGAACCAAGTAGCGGCGACGAAGGCGGAAACATGCCCCAACAATTGGCGATCATCGTGCTCGTGGACGTCGGCAATGCGCTGGAGTCCGAGTCACTCGAAGGCAACACCTACCTGTTCGACAATATGAAGCTGCAGGGCTCCACCAACCAGGGGACCGGCGAGCTCGTCACATCGATCAACGGTTCCTACTGGAGGGACGGATCGCAGGCCAGCGAGCAGGTGCTCAACTGGCTTCCGTACAGCCTGGGTTCCATCCCGCCGACCGTGCCTCGCGGCTACGAGTTCGACCGGGCGCGGCAGACCGACGAGCAGGCCCTGGCCGATCTGCAGGACCTCGCGAGCAAGTCGTCGGTCGCGGGCAACGACCAGCAGGAGCAGCTGAGCCAAGTACGCAAGACCGTCGGTGCCCGCGTCAAGACCACGCGGCGCACGCGCGGCCGCCTGTCCGGGCAGAAGATCCTGGACGTCACCGGCAAGGTGCTCACCGAGGAGAACACGGCCGCGTACACCTACCCCGCCCCGGTGATCACCGACATCTACGGCGAGGCCGTCGACTCGAAGATCATGTATCCGGCGGAGTACGGCTCACCCGACCTGGTCACCGACGGCTGGTACTGGTCCGCGACGGTCGACACCTCGCGGCCCGGCACCTACTCCTACGTGATGCGCATCCAGCTGCACAAGCTGGTCGGACTCAACGGCGAAATGCGTTGGGAGGCCGTCGACCTGGTCTGTCCCTCGACCCTCAAGATCACTTCCGAGCCCCGGCGGAACGCCTTCACCAAGGCGGGCATGGGCATGCTGCCCATCCCTCCGGGTGCGGGTACGCGCCCCGGCACTCCCTGACCCCGCACGGACTTCAGCCAGAAGGAGGAGCAGATGACCACCACGCCCAAGCGGCGGGAGACCAGCGCCGCGAAGCGGCCCATCTCCATCACCGCCGTTGTGGACTGTGTGGGTGCCCTGGCAGCAGGCAACATGCAGGGCCACCTGTACATGTACGACACCGCCAAGTCCGTGGGATCCACCGGCTTCGGCACCGAGGAACTGCAGACGCGCGCGAAGAAGGGCGACACGCTCCTGTGGAACGCGCTCGCGCTGGAGTGTGAGGCGTATGTCGCCATCGACGGCATCGAGATCGACAGCTCCATCTGCGTACCGGAGCGGAAGGTCTACCCCGGCACCGACGTCGCGTACTGGACCGGCACGGTGAAGAAGGACGCGGCCAACGTCACGTACCAGATCTCGTTCAAGCTGGGCACGAGGGACGAATCGATCGCCACCACCCTGTCGTCGTCCCTCATCGGCTAGGACCGGGCATGACGGCGTACGTGAAGGAGGAGTGTTGACCAGCAGCGTGCAGGAGAAGTCGACCGGCGGCGTGCAGCAGAAGCAGAACCCGGGACAGCTGAACTCGGTCCAGCTGAACATCGTGACGCTCATCAACATGGAGCGGGCGGCGGAGACGGGCTCACTGAGCGACTCGATGTACATGATGGACAACAGCATCGGCGGCAAGGGGCAGGGCACGTCGTCCCTGGAGACGGTCTGCAAGCAGGGCCAGGTCCTGAACTGGATCGTGCGACCGCTCGACATGGAGAAGCGCCCGGACGGCACCTGGCCTCCCATGCCGAAGATCAACAACATCACGTTCCTCGACACCGAGCTGGGTGACGAGGAGGACGTGGCCGAGCGGAAGATCTTCACCGAGCTGAAGATCTACGGCATGCCGGACCGCATGCGCTCCCCGTACACGCCGGTCTACTACTACTGGGCCGGCACGGTCCTGAGCACCGCAAGGCCGGGCGTGCACAGGTACCGGCTCGTGATGGAGCTGGAGCAGGACCGCAAGAAGGAGAAGCTGTACCTGAACACGGCCATCCACCCGTCGATCCGGATCCTCGGGGTCTGACGGGCCGCGACCGCCAGGCCGGATATCGGTCTGGCGGTCATGCGTCACCGGGCGTAGAGAGAAAGGTTCACCCCAGGGACCCCAAGGAGGGCCGCCGTGGACAGGATCATCGGCAAGGGCACATTTCGGGACGCGTTCAAGAATCAGGTCATCGCCGTCTCCGCGCTGCCGAAGGGCAAGGGGCGGCGGCTCGCCGAGGCCGCCAATGCGACAGCGGGGCCTTCCGACTCCGCACTGCGCACGAAGGCCGAGTTCAGCGCCCTGTACGACCTCCTGCTCGCCGAGCAGTCGGCCACGTCCGGCCCCTCCGCGGACGGCAGCCTCGTGCTTCTGGACGCGGGCGGGCAGCTCACCGCGATCGGGCGGATCGTCGACGAGCTTCTCAACTCGGCCCAGAACAAGGCGGAGTTCTTCGCCCAGGACATGTATCAGGTCAAGGTCACCGGCTGGCCGCCCGGCGTCCTGACGGCCGACGAGGTGATGCAGGCGCCGCAGGGCGCCCGGCTGACCCTGGCCAAGAGCGGCGCCCCGGACGACACGCTGCTCGCGACACCGTCGTTCTCGATGGTCAACAGCGGCAACCTGACGGCCCACGCGCCCAAGCGCTCCTGGAAGATCGACTTCGAGATCGGCGAGAGCGAGGACCGGCTCTTCGGCATGGAGCGGGTCAACCTCAAGGCGATGTACAACGACCCGTCGCAGATGCGCGAGGCCGTCGCCTGGCGGCTCCTTGAGCGCGCGGGCATCCCGGCGGCGCAGCACACGTACGCGACGTTCTCGATCAACGACCGCTACATGGGGCTCTTCTCGGTCATCGAGCAGGTCGACAAGAAGTTCCTGAAGGACCACTTCGGCAAGAACGCCGAGGGCAACCTCTACAAGGCGTACTGCGGCGACGTCGGCTGCGCGACCCTGGAGCACCGCTCCGGCACGGACGGCGCCGACAGCGGCCGGCAGTACTTCACCGCGGGCAGCCTGGCGGACGACCGCACGTACCGTCTGAAGACGAACGAGGACGTTCCTTCATCCAGTACGTACGACGACCTCGCCACCCTCGTCCGGACGGTCAACGGCGTCAAACTCGCAGGCGGTGAAGACCGGTTCGCGTCCGATGCGTTCCGCGCATCGGTGGAGCAGGTCCTCAACGTGCCCGCGTTCCTGCGCTGGGCGGGCGCCAACGTCCTCCTCGGCAGCTGGGACAACTACTTCGCCACACCGTCGAACTACTACCTCTACAACTCGGGGCACCTCGGCGACCCGACGGGGTTCATGGCCCGCCCGTACTTCACGTTCATCCCGTGGGACTACGACAACAGCTCGGGCATCGACTTCTTCTCGACGCAGTGGCAGTACACGGACCTGCTCGACTGGCCCGCGATGAGCCGGAACTACTGCCGGATCGCGCACGCGCCGCACGAGGTGTCGCGCCTGCCGCTGTTCACCAACCTGCTGCGGCACCACGACTTCTGCCAGTACTACCTCGACCACCTCGAATACCTCCTGGACACGGAGTTCGGCCCCGAGCGGGTCGCCGCGCTGCTCGGCGCGGAGGGCTCCGGGAGGACCGACGGCCTGTGGCAGCTCATCTCGTCCGCCGCGTACGGCGAGGCCACGAGCCAGCACGGACAGCCCTTCACCGGGCGGCAGTTCACCAACGACGAGGTGTACCGAGCCGGGTACCGCCAGTGGGAGCTGAGCCGCGGCTCGCAGTTCACGCTCGGGATCTTCCACTACACGCGCATGCGCTACGACCACGCACGTCAGCAGCTTGCCGAGCTGCGCAAGACCTATCCGAACGGCGCCAGCGGGGCGGCGTTCCCGGCCGCGATGGAGGTACTGCCCTCATGACCGCACCCAAGAAGTCGGCGAAGGCCAAGGCCCAGGTCAAGAGCAAGACCAAGAGCAAGAGCAAGACCAAGTCCGACCCCAAGGTCGAGAAGGCGCACGAGCTGCGTCTGGTCAAGGAAGCCAAGATCCAGGAGCTGATCGGCGACGGCGCGGGCAAGCGCCTGGAGGCGAGCGGTGTCCTCTACCGCGACGGCGCCTTCCTGATCGTCTGCGACAACCTGCCCTCCCTCATCCGGGTCAGCAGCGAACTGTCGCCCAAGGCGCCGGAGAACGGCGTCCTCAGCCGCAACAAGACCGGCGGCAAGGCCGGCGACAAGGCTGCCAACAAGGGGAAGACCAAGGGCAGTTCGGCGGCGAACAAAGGGTACGAGGATCTCGCCCACGACGAGGTGAACGACCGCTACTTCACGCTGAGCGAGGCCGAACGGGTCAAGCCCAAGGGCTACCGCGCCCGCGTCCACGAGTACGACGCGAAGCTGCGCCCCATCGGCTCCGCGCACCTCGACTTCGATCTGGCGGACGCCAACAAGGGCATGGAGGGCCTGGAGTGGGTCGACCGCTCGGGCACGGGCTATCTCCTCGCCCTGTGCGAGGGAAACCGCTGCGAGGGCGGCAAGAAGGGCAGGACGCCGGGCGGCGGCCGCATCCAGGTCTTCCGGCACGGCGGCAAACGCTGGATCAACACGGGCACGATCAGGCTGCCCGAGTCGCTGCCCTTCGAGGACTACAGCAGTGTGTCCGTGCGCGACGACGGGCGGATCGCCGTCCTGTCGCAGGCGTCGTCCGCGCTGTGGGTGGGCCGCCTCTCCCCCAAGAAGTGGCAGGTGGTCGATGAGGGCACGGTGCACCGCCTGCCCACCGACAGCAAGGGCCGCAGGGTCTACGGCAACCCGGAGGGCGTGTCGTGGGTCTCGTCCGACCACGTGGTGATCGTGTCCGACCGGGCGAAGAAGGGCCCGGGCAGCACGCGGTACCGCGCCAAGGACCAGTCGATCCATCTGTTCCTGATCCCGGGCGACAACAACCACTGAGCCGAGCCGCTCAGCTGAGTCACTCGGCCGCCCACAGGCCCCGTACGTGACCGAGGTGGCGGGTCATCACCGCGCGTACGGCGTCCTCGTCACGGGCGAGCAGCGCGTCGAGGATCTCCAGGTGCTCCTCGGCCGAGGCCTCCAGACGGCCCGCGTCGACCAGTGCCTGGAGTCCGTACAGGCGTGAACGCTTGCGCAGGTCGCCGACCACATCGACCAGGTGGTCGTTGCCACAGAGCGTGAGCAGACCGAGGTGGAAGCGGATGTCGGCCTCTACGTACGCGATGAGGTCGCCGTCCGCCGCCGCGGTGACGATCTCCTGCGCGACGGGGCGCAGTGCCTCGAGCGCGGCGGGGTCCGCCGATGTGGCGAGCTCCGCCGTGGTGGGGATCTCGATCAGCGCGCGGATGTGCTTGTACTCGTCGAGCTGCTTCTCGGAGACCGCGGTGACCCGGAAGCCTTTGTTCGGCACCGTGTCGACGAGCCCCTCCTTGGCGAGGTCGAGCATGGCCTCGCGCACGGGTGTGGCGGAGACGCCGAAGCGCACGGCGAGGGTGGGGGCCGAGTAGACCTCGCCCGCGCGCAGTTCGCCCGCGATGAGCGCGGCACGGAGCGCGTCCGCCACCCGCTCGCGGTAGCTGCTGCGCGTCCCGCCCAGGCTCGGCAGGGCGGCAGGTGCGGCGGACGCGGCGGACGGAGCGCGGTTGCGCTGGGCGGCCATGAGGGTCGGTCCTCCTAGGTGCAATGTGCAATGTCACGTGCCAGGAGTATCCCAGCGAGAGCCCTAGAGGACGAACCCCGCGGGGAAGGGGTCGTCCGGGTCCAGGAGGTACTGCGCGGTGCCGGTCACCCAGGCGCGCCCGGTGAAGCTGGGCAGCACGGCGGGGATGCCCGCGACGTCGGTGGTGCCGAGCAGCCGCCCGCTGAACTGCGTACCGATGAAGGACTCGTTGACGAACTCCGTGCCGATCGGCAGCTCTCCGCGCGCGTGCAGCTGGGCCATGCGCGCGCTCGTCCCCGTGCCGCACGGCGAGCGGTCGAACCAGCCGGGATGGATGGCCATCGCGTGCCGGGAGTGGCGGGCGGTGGCCCCGGGTGCGTAGAGGTGGACGTGGTGGCAGCCGCGGATGGAGGGGTCCTGCGGGTGGACCGGCTCGTCCTCGGCGTTGATCGCCTCCATCAGCGAGAGGCCCGCCGCGAGGATGTCGTCCTTGCGGTCGCGCTCGAAGGGGAGGCCGAACTGGTCCAGGGGCAGGATCGCGTAGAAGTTGCCGCCGTAGGCCAGGTCGTACGTCACCGAACGGCCGTCGGGCAGGGTGATCTTGCGGTCGGTGCCGACGGAGAAGGACGGCACGTTCCGCAGCGTCACCGCCTTCGCCGCGCCGTCCTCGACGGCGACTTCGGCGACGACGAGGCCGGCCGGGGTGTCCAGGCGGATCGTGGTGACCGGCTCGACGACCTCGACCATGCCGGTCTCCACGAGAACGGTGGCGACGCCGATGGTGCCGTGCCCGCACATCGGCAGATAGCCGGAGACCTCGATGTAGATCACGCCGTAGTCGCAGTCGGGCCGGGTGGGCGGCTGGAGGATCGCGCCGCTCATCGCCGCGTGGCCGCGCGGTTCGTTCATCAGGAGCTGCTTGATGTCGTCGCGGTGCTCGCGGAAGTGGAGCCTGCGCTCGTTCATCGTCGCGCCAGGGACGGTGCCGATGCCGCCGGTGATCACCCGCGTCGGCATGCCTTCGGTGTGCGAGTCGACCGCGTGCAGGACCAGTTTGCTGCGCATGTGCGGTGCCTTTCGTACAGGTGCGGGTGCGGGTGCGGGGGCATGCGGGGGTGGGCCTGGTCAGGCGAGTCCGGCGGCGATGGCGTGTTCGGAGGCGGTGCGCACCGCCTCCTCCTGCTCGGGCAGCAGGGGCACCCGTGGGGGGCGGCAGGGGCCGCCGTGGCGTCCTGCGATGTCCATGGACAGCTTGATGGCCTGCACGAACTCGGGCTTGGAGTCCCAGCGGAGCAGCGGGTGCAGCTGCCGGTAGAGCTTGCCAGCCGTGGCCAGGTCGCCCGTCACGGCGGCGCGGTAGAGCTCGACGGACGTGGCGGGCAGCATGTTCGGGTACCCGGCGATCCAGCCCTTGGCCCCCGCGACGGCGAGTTCGAGCAGTACGTCGTCGGCGCCCACCAACAGGTCCAGTTCCGGGGCGAGTTCAGCTATGCGGTAGGCGCGGCGCACGTCTCCGGAGAACTCCTTGACGCCGTGTACGTACCCCTCGGCGTAGAGCTTCGCGAGGAGTTCCGGCACCAGGTCGACCTTGGTGTCGATGGGGTTGTTGTACGCCACGACCGGGAGGCCCGCCTCGGCGACCTCCGCGTAGTGCGCGAGCACCGAGCGCTCGTCGGCGCGGTAGGCGTTGGGCGGAAGGAGCATGACGGACGCGCAGCCCGCGTCCTTGGCCTGCTCGGCCCAGCGGCGGGCCTCGGCGGAGCCGTAGGCCGCGACGCCGGGCATCACGCGCTGCCCGCCGACCGCCGTGACGGCGGTCTCCACGACCTTGGCGCGCTCCTCGGGGGTGAGCACCTGATACTCGCCGAGCGATCCGTTGGGTACGACGCCGTCGCAGCCGTTCTCGATGAGCCAGGCGCAGTGCTCGGCGAACCGGCCGTAGTTGACGGAGAGGTCGTCGTTCAGCGGGAGCGCGGTGGCGACGAGGACGCCGTGCCAGGGGCGGGGGCGTTCGACGGGCGCGTTCATGGGCGTGGTCCCTTCGTTGCGGTGCGGGGATGGGGGCTCAGGTCAGGAGGGGGCAGGTTCAGGAGGGGGCAGGTTCAGGAGGGGGGCTGCTCCTCGTCGGTGCCGCGGGCGAGCACCCCGAGCGGCACCGGCCGGGCGAACGGCCGCCGCGCGGACCGCTCCTCGCAGCCCGCGAGCCCGGCGACGGCCGCCGAGCACATCCGGCCCTGGCACCAGCCCATACCGGCCCGGGTCAGGAGTTTCACGGTCCGCGCGTCGGTGGCCCCGAGTTCCTCCACGGCCTCGCGGACCGCCGACGCCGGGACCTCCTCGCAACGGCAGACCAGGGTGTCGTCATGGAGTTGCTCGGCCCAGTGCGCGGGCGGCGCGTACACGGCGCCGAGCACCTCGGCGAACTCCCGCAGTCTTGTACGGGACTTGGCGGCGGACGCCCATGCGCGGGGGTCGGGTGCGCTTCCCCGGAGCCGCGCGGCGGCCGAGCGACCGGCGATGTGCCCCTCGGCGAGCGAGAGGGCGGCGCCGCCGATGCCGGTGGTCTCGCCCGCGGCCCAGACGCCGGGGACGTCGGTGCGCTGCTCGGCGTCGACGGCGACGTTCAGGCCGTCGACGCGGCAGCCGAGCCCTTCGGCGAGATCGGTGTGCGGCAGCATGCCGTGGCCGACGGCGAGGGTGTCGCAGGGGATGCGCCGCTCGGTGCCGGGTCTGACGCGCCCCGCCGTGTCGAGCGCGGCGATGGTCACGGCCTCGACCGCGTCCTTGCCGTGCGCCTCGACGACGGTGTGCCGTGCGGCCAAGGGGACCCGGTGGAGCAGCAGTTGAGCGGCGTACCCGGCTCC
This sequence comes from Streptomyces sp. NPDC031274, assembly GCF_055570235.1. Classification (NCBI taxonomy): domain Bacteria; kingdom Bacillati; phylum Actinomycetota; class Actinomycetes; order Kitasatosporales; family Streptomycetaceae; genus Streptomyces; species Streptomyces sp. NPDC031274. The sequence goes on from NZ_JBVIHP010000023.1 coordinate 26,160, forward strand.
CTCGGCGAGCTTGCCCGGGTGGGCGGCGAGGGTGGCCGCGTGCCGCGCGAAGGCATTCGGGTCGGCGGACTCGACCAGGGCGGCCACCTCCGCACCGGCCGCGGCGAGCCCGACGGCGACGGGCATGAGCAGCGGCCCGGTTCCGGCGACGACGGCGGTACGCCCCGGAAGGACGAGGCCTCCCTTGAGCATGGCCTGCGCGCCTCCGGCGGTGACCACACCGGGCAGGGTCCAGCCGGGGAACGGCAGGACCTTCTCGTACCCCCCGGTCGCGAGGAGCACGGCGTCGGCGTGCACGGCCACGGACTCCTCCTGCCCGGGGCCGAGGAGCGCGTGCACGGTAAAGCCTGCGGGAGGATCGTCCCGCCGCTCCACGAACCAGACGTGATGCTCCGTCATGTGTGAGACGCGGCCCGCCGCGATCTGTTCCGCGAGCCCGTCCCGCAGTCGCTCCCACGTCCGCCACTGGTGATGCAGCGCCTGCGGTCGGCGCGCGCCCAGCGCCCCTGCGGGCTGGCGGTAGAACTGGCCGCCCGCCCGCGCGGCCGAGTCGAGCACCGTGACCCGCACACCCCGCTGAGCCGCGGCGAGCGCAGCAGCGAGCCCGGCGGGCCCGGCACCGACCACAGCAAGCGTCCGCGGCGCCTCCACACCCGCCATCACCGCTGACCACCCCGCATCCGACCCTGGACGAACGAGCCTTCCCGCCCGTCCACCCGATTGACCCGCGCTCCTGCTCCTGAGAGGACGTGCCGGTACGCCGTGCCCGCGGGCACGCCGCTCGGCCCCACCCGAAGTGGCGACGCACTCATCGCTGCTCCCCCGTCTCCCCGCCGCCATGACCGCTGCCGTTCTGCGTCCTGATCTCGTCTCCAGGTGCCGCCGGTAGCAGGCAAGCCCGTTGATTCGCACGGCCGTTGACCTCCACCAGGCAGTCGAAGCAGACGCCGATCCCGCAGAAGACTCCCCTCGGCTCGCCGTCCCGGCGCGTGGTGCGCCAGGCGGTGATGCCCGCCGACCAGAGCGCGGCGGCCACCGTCTGTCCCGGCAGGGCCGGGATCTCGCGGCCGTCGAACGTGACGGTGTGCGGCGGGGCCGGGTGGGCGCGGACCAGGTTCAAAGGGGTGCGTCTGCTCATGGCGACTCCTCGGGCACGGTGTCGGCGAACCGGTCGGGGCGGAACGGAGCGAGGTCGAGATCGGGGTCCGCCCCGCTCAGCACCTGGGCGATCAAGTGGCCCGTCCCCGCGGCGAGGCCGATCCCCGCACCCTCGTGTCCGCAGGCGTGGATGAGCCCCGGCACCCGGGCGTCGGGCCCGATGGCGGGGAGGTGGTCCGGCATGTAGGGGCGGAAGCCCACGTACGCGCGCATCGCGTGGACGCTCTCCAGGAACGGGAAGAGCCGGGTCGCCCCCGCCGCGAGGGCCCGCATGACCGGCAGCGAGAAGCTCCGGTCGAAGCCGACCCGTTCGCGGCTCGCGCCGACCAGGACCGGCCCGGCGGCCGTGCCCTCGACCACCGGCGACGTCTGGAGGGCGGCGGATCCGCTGGCCACGTCGGCCACGTAGTCGGCGGCGTACACCTTGTGCCGGACCATGCGCGGCAGCGGCTCCGTGACCAGGACGAAGCCGCGCCGGGGCAGCACGGGCAGGCGCACTCCGGCGAGGGCGGCGACGTCGCCGCCCCAGGTGCCCGCCGCGTTCACGACGTACGGGGCGTGGATCTCGCCCTGGTCGGTGCGGACCCCGCACACCTCACCGCTCGCGGTCCGCAGTACGGCGGTCACGGTCCGGCCGGTGAGCAACCGCACTCCCAACGAGCGTGCCGTCCGCGTCAGTTGGGCTGCGGCCAGGGACGGCATCACCTGGCAGTCCTGCGGATAGTGGACGCCGCCCGCCGTGTCGGGAGTGAGGTGCGGTTCGAGTTCGTACAGCTCATCGGCCGCGACGGCCCGCGCGTCGACCCCGGCTTCGCGCTGCCCGGCGGCGAACTCCCCCAGCGCCGCGAGCCCTTCACCGGACGATGCCACGACGACGCCGCCCTTGGCCTCGAACTCGATGCCCGCGCCCACTCCCGGCTCGGCGGCGAGCTCCGTCCACAACCGGTTGGACAGGAGGGCCAGGTCGAGCTCGGGCCCTGGCTCCTTGTCGGAGACGAGGAGATTCCCCTCGCCGGATCCGGTCGTGCCGCCGGACACGGGCCCGCGGTCCACCAGGACGACGGACAGCCCGGCCCGCACCGCGTACAGAGCACACGCGGCGCCCACCATCCCGGCACCGACTACCACAACATCGCAGGTCAGCCGCTTTGTCACGTCAGTACTATGTCACATGTTCCCTTACGGGCCAAGGGTCTCTAGGCTGGCGGAACCGCCACTGAGCACTCCGCCACGAGCCCCGGAACGGGGAAGAAGAGGTGACCCCCATGACCAAGTCCGCCAAACCCGCCGAGCCCACCAAACCCGCCGAGTCCGCCAAGCCCGCCGAGTCCGCCAAGCCCGCCAAGTCCGCCAAGCCCAAGGCCCGCAAGAACACCCTGTACCCCGAGGTCTCCGACGAGCTCTCCGCCCTGATGCGGACGGGCTGGGCCGACACCGAGCAGCGCGACCTGCGCCCGGCCGAACAGGCCCCGCACGCGGCGCGCCGCCGCGCCGCCCTGTCCGCACTGTTCCCCGGCGAGCGCCTGGTGATTCCCTCCGGGAACCTCAAGACCCGCTCGAACGACGACCATTACCCCTTCCGCCCCTACTCCGCCTATGTCCACATGACCGGCGACCAGGCGAGGGACTGCGCACTGGTCCTCGAACCGCGCGCCGGGGGCGAGGGCGGCCACGACGCGCACCTCTACCAACTCCCCCGCGACAGCAGGGACAGCGACGAGTTCTGGACCGGCATGACGGCCGAACTCTGGATGGGCCGCAGGCGCAGCCTCGCCGAGTCCGAGCTGCTCCTCGGCCTGCCCTGCCGCGACGTCCGCGACGCCCCGGCCGAGCTCGCCGCCTCACCCGACGTGCCGACCCGCATCGTGCGCGGCCACGACCCCGCACTCGACGCGGCCGTGACGACCGACGAGGAGCGCGACGCCGAGCTGGAGGAGGCTCTCTCGGGCCTTCGACTGGTCAAGGACGACTGGGAGATCGGCGAGCTGCGCAAGGCAGTCGACGCGACGGTCCGCGGATTCACCGATGTCGTACGGGAGTTGGCCACCGCCGTCGCCACGTCGGAGCGCTGGATCGAGGGCACCTTCTTCCGCCGCGCCCGCCTGGAGGGCAACCACATCGGCTACGGCTCGATCTGCGCGGCGGGCGAGCACGCCACGATCATGCACTGGCAGCAGAACGACGGCCCCGTGCGCCCCGGCGAACTCCTGCTCCTGGACGCGGGCGTGGAGACCCACACCCTCTACACCGCCGACGTCACGCGCACGCTCCCCATCAACGGCACCTTCACCCCGCTCCAGCGCAAGATCTACGACGCGGTGCACGAGGCCCAGGAGGCCGGTATCGCCGCCGTGAAGCCGGGCGCCGCGTACCGCGACTTCCACGACGCCGCGCAGCGCCACCTCGCGCACAAGCTCGTCGAGTGGGGCCTCCTCGACGGCGATCCCGAGCGGGTCTTCGAGCTCGCCCTGCAGCGCCGCTTCACCATGGCGGGCACGGGCCACATGCTCGGCCTCGACGTCCACGACTGCGCCCAGGCGCGCACCGAGGAGTACGTCGGCGGCGTACTCGAAGAGGGGATGGTGCTCACCGTCGAACCAGGCCTGTACTTCCAGCCGGACGACCTCACCGTGCCCGCCGAGTACCGGGGCATCGGGGTCCGCATCGAGGACGACATCCTCGTCACGGCCGACGGCAACGAGAACCTGTCGGCGGGTCTGCCGCGCGGCGCCGCGGCGGTCGAGGAGTGGATGAGCGGCCTGACGGACGGCCGCTAGGGCGGACAGCCGCCAGGGCGGGCGGCGACATCGGAGCACGGGCTCGGCGCACGGGCCCGCGCTCGGCCACGACCGGGACCGTGACCACAGCCACGACCACGGCCACCCCTCTATACACTTCGTATATACATGCTGTGTATAGTGCTGGCATGTCCGCTGCGAAAAACAAGATGAGAAGTTCCGCCAAAGGGTTCCGCCGAGCCGCGTCTTTGACGGCCGCCACCACCGCGGCCCTGGCCGTCGCCCTGACGGGATGCACCAAGGTGGACACCTCGGCGCCCAGTTCCGTCCGCAAGGACGGGGCGTCCCTGAGCGCCGAGGACCGGGGGAAGTTCGGGACCGTCGACTGCCGCAAGGCCAAGTGCGTGGCCCTGACCTTCGACGCGGGACCGAGCGAGAACTCGCCGCGCCTTCTCGACATCCTCAAGAAGGAGAAGGTGCCCGCCACCTTCTTCCTGCTCGGCAAGAACCACATAGCCGAGCACCCCGAACTCGTGAAGCGCATGGAGGACGAGGGGCACGAGGTGGCGAGCCACACCTGGTCGCACAAGATCCTCACCGACATCACGCCCGACGAGGCACACCGGGAACTGCGCAGGACCAACGAGGCGATAGAGAAGCTGATCGGCCACAAGCCGACCCTGATGCGCCCGCCGCAGGGACGTACGAACCCCGACGTCAACGACATCTCGCGCGAGGAAGGCCTCGCGGAGGTCCTGTGGAGCGTGACCGCCAAGGACTACACGACCGACGACTCCGCCCTGATCCAGAAGCGCGTCATCGATCAGACCCAGCGTGACGGCATCATCCTGCTGCACGACATCTACAAGGGGACGGTGCCCGCGGTGCCGGGCATCATCGACGAGCTGAAGAAGCGCGGCTACGTCTTCGTGACGGTGCCCCAGCTGCTCGCGCCGGGCAAGGCGGAGTCGGGGAAGATCTACCGCCCGTAGCAGGCGCTGCCCGTAGCAGACACTGCCCGTAACAGGCGCTGTTCGCCTCCGGGGCCTGGCAGGATCGGCGTGTGGCTCTCTTCCGTATCGACCGGGAATCATCCCTGCCCACCGACGAGGTCTGGCGTCGGCTCACCGCGTGGGAGCGGCATGCCGACGTGGTCCCGCTGACGCGGATCGCCGTCCGGACGCCACCGCCCAGCGGGGAGGGGACGGTGTTCGTCGCCCGCAGCGGGATCGGCCCTTTCGGGTTCGACGACGTGATGGAGGTCGTGACGTGGCGCCCGGCCTCCGGGGACGCACGCGGGAACGGGGGCGGGGGTGGGGGCCTGTGCCGTCTTGAGAAGCGTGGGTCGTTCGTGACGGGGTGGGCGGAGATCGAGGTGTCCCCGCGGGCGGGGGGCGGTTCGACGGTGGCCTGGCGGGAGGATCTGCGCGTGCGGTGGTTGCCACGGATCTTCGACGGGGCACTCGTGGCGGCCGGGCGATGGATGTTCGGGCGGGCGGTGGACGAGCTGCTCTCCTCTCCCCCGTCCCGCCCCCGCGCGTGACGGCCGGTCGACGCCGACGGCGGCGGTCAACGCGGCACGGCGGGACTCACGTCAGGCGCACGGGGATCGAGGCGAACCCGTCCGCGATGAACGAACCCACCGGCGCCGTGCTCCCCGCCTCCGCGTCCAGGCGCAGCTCCGGGAACCGCTCGAAGAGCGCGGGCAGCGCCACCCCCGCCTCCAGGCGCGCAAGCGGTGCCCCCATGCAGTAGTGCACCCCGTGGCCGAACGCGAGATGTTCCTTGTCGACGCGGCCCACGTCGAACTGCCCGGCGGTGGCGCCGTGCCGCAGCGGGTCGCGGCCCGCCGCTCCGTACGCGGCGAGGATCGCGTCACCCCGGGCGATGACGGTTTTGTCCGGCAGCTCGATGTCGGAGACGGCGTACCGCAGCGGGAGGTTCGCGATCGAAGGCTGGTAGCGCAGCGTCTCCTCGATGACATCACTCCACGGCACCTCCTTGCCCCGCACGCGCGCCAGTTGATCGGGGTGGCTGAGCAGCGCGTGCACCGCGTTGCCGATGAGGTTGACCGTCGTCTCGTGGCCCGCACCGATGACCAGGAGCAGCGTGTCGATCAGTTCGGCCTCGGTGAGCGCCGACCCCTCCTCGTCCCGGGTCGCGATCAGGACGCTCGTCATGTCGTCCCCCGGCTCGGCCCGCTTGTGGGCCACGAGGCCGGCGAGCAGCTGATGCACCTCCTGCCAGGTGGCCGCGGCCTGTTCCGGTGTCGACGTCGTGTCCATGATCGACTCGACGAGCCTTGCCGTGTCCGCCTGCCGGTCCTCCGGCAGCCCGAACAGTTCGCAGATGACCTGCATCGGCAGCGGATGGGCGAAGGACGCCCGCAGGTCCACCACTCCGTCCGCGGCCTTCGCCATCGTGTCGAGCAGCCCGGCCGTCAGCTCCTCGACGCGCGGTCGCAACGCGTCCGTACGCCGTTTGGTGAACGCGGGCGAGACAAGTTTCCGCAGCCGCCGGTGGTTCGACCCGTACGCGGTGAACATGTTCGTCACGCCCACCCACGAGTTGACCCAGCTCTCGCGGAACTCGCCCTCGATCCAGGCGGGCCAGTGCTGGTTCGGGTCCTTCGACACCCGTTCGTCGGCGAGGAGTTGTTTCAGTACGTCGTACTGCGTCGGGGCCCAGGCCGTTATGCCGTCGGGGAGTTCGACCAGGGTGGCGCAGCCGTGCTGCCGCAGCCGGTCCGCCTCTCCGTGGAGGTCGCGGCCTGCGGGGTCCATGGCTATGGGCTGCCGAGGGGCGGATGACTGCGACATGGGGCTCCTGCCGTGGGGGGAGGGACGGAACGCCGAAGACCAAGATCAAGATCATTCTAGGTGTCCACCCCCTCCCCGTCCCAGACCCGTGAAGCCACTGCCTCAGACGCGTGAAGTCCGCGGCTCGGTCCCGTGAAGCCTGCGGCTCGGTCCAGCGAAGCCCCCAGCTCAGTCCCGTGACGCCCGCGCCCTCCCGTGCAGCGTCCGCGCCACCTTCGGCCCCAGCCACCGCTTCATCCTGCGCAGCGGCTCCAACTGTTCGGCCGCCCGGTCGATCCGGTAGTACAACTGCGGCGGGATGTGCGGCAGGAGCGGCGAGTGTCGCTGGCCCAGGAGCGCGAACATCTGGGCCGGGTCGAGGCCGATGTAGCGCGGCAGGTTCTCGTACCACTGGGCGCTGTAGCGGGCCGCGCTCTGGACGGAGAGGAGGGCGGACCTGCGCTCCCGTTCGTAGCCCGCGAGGGCGCGGCCGAGCTCGGGGCTCCCGGCCGGGCTCCCCCGCAGCGCGCCCGCCAGGGCGATCGAGTCCTCCAGGGCGAGCGTCGTGCCCGCGCCGATCGAGTAGTGCGTGGTGTGCGCGGCGTCGCCGAGCAGGACCACGTTGCCGCGGTGCCACGTCCGATTGGTCAGCGTACGGAAGTTGAGCCACTGCGCGCTGCCGTCGGCCTGCGCGCGGCCGATCAGGCGGTGACCGTCCAACGGCCCCGCGAAGAGCCGCTCCAGGAGGGCGAGTCCGTCGGCCTCGCCCGCCTCGTGCAGGCGAAGGCCCGTCCAGACCTGCGGGGAGCACTCGATGACGCAGGTGCTCTGCTCGTCGCTGAAGCGGTAGCCGTAGCACCAGATCCAGCCGTGCGGGGTCTCCACGAAGGCGAAGGTGAAGGAGTCGAAGACCTTGGTGGTGCCGAGCCAGATGTACTTGTTCCGCCCGACCGCGACCTCCGTGCCGAAGTGGCCCGCGTGGCGCTCGCGCAGCGCGCTCCTGACACCGTCGCCCGCGACGACGAGATCGGCGTCGGGCAGCTGGGCCGCGTCCGTGATCTCACTCTCGAACTCCACGCGTACGCCCAGGGCTTGGGCCCGTCCGGCAAGGATGTCGAGCAGCCGGTGGCGCCCGATGCCGTGGCCCTCGTCGCCGTGGTGGACCGTCGTGCGGTCGCCCACATACGCGATGCCGTCGCTCCAGCGCACCGAGTGCTCGCTGATGGCGCGCGCGGACTCGGGGTCTTCGGCGCGGAGCTTCTCAAGGAGGCCGCCCCAGTAGGTGACCCCCCAGCCGTAGGTCGACCCGGCCGGGTTCCGTTCATGGACGGTGATGTCGTGGGACGGGTCCTGCCGCTTGAGCAGGATCGAGAGGTACAGGGCGGCGGGACCGCCGCCGACGCAGGCGACCTTCACAGATGCTCCCATTGCGTCACAAAGTGGTCATTTTGTAACGCAACGTAGCAGACCTGGTACGTCAGGCCACGGATCCGATACGTCCCGCAGGGCGCCGCGAGCCGTCGTGGTGGATCGGCGTGTGCGCTCCCGTCAGCGAGACCCCGCTGCCGCCCCGCCGGTTCGCGACGATCTCCGCGGCGATGGAGAGGGCCGTCTCCTCCGGGGTACGAGCGCCGAGGTCGAGGCCGATGGGCGAGCGGAGGCGGGTCAACTCCAGCTCGCTCACGCCGACTTCACGAAGCCGGTCGTTGCGGGCCTCGTGCGTGCGGCGCGATCCCATCGCGCCCACGTAGGCGACCGGCAGACGCAGGGCCAGTTCGAGCAGCGGCACGTCGAACTTGGCGTCGTGCGTCAGGACGCACAGGACGGTGCGGCCGTCGACCTCCGTCCGCTTCAGGTATTTGTGCGGCCACTCGACGATGACCTCATCGGCGTCGGGGAAGCGCGCCGCCGTGGCGAAGACGGGCCGCGCGTCACAGACGGTGACGCGGTAGCCGAGGAACGTGCCGATCCTGACGAGCGCCGACGCGAAGTCGATGGCGCCGAACACGATCATGCGGGGCGGCGGGACGCTCGACTCGACGAGGAGTGTGAGCGGCTGCCCGCAGCGCGAGCCGTCCTCGCCGATCTCCACCGTGCCCGTGCGCCCCGCGTCCAGCATCGCGCGGGCCTCGCCCGCAGCGGTGCGATCCAGCTCGGGATGTCCGCCGAGCCCGCCCTCATGAGGGGCGTCGGCGTCGGAACGTACGAGAAGGGCCCGGCCCACGAGCTCAGCGGGACCGGAGGTGATCCGGGCGATGGCCGCGGGCTCGCCCGAGGCGGCCGCCGCGAGCGCGGCGGCGAAGACCGGCCGCACACAGGAGTCCGCGCGGACCGGGGTGACGAGAATGTCGATGATGCCGCCGCAGGTCAGACCCACGGCGAAGGCGTCCTCGTCGCTGTATCCGAAGCGTTCCAGGACGCTCTCGCCGTCTTCGAGGGCCTGCTGACACAGGTCGTAGACGGCTCCTTCCACACACCCGCCGGAGACGGAGCCGATCGCCGTGCCGTCGGAGTCGACGGCCAGAGCCGCGCCCGGCTGCCGGGGCGCGCTGCCGCCGACCGCCACCACGGTGGCGACGGCGAAGTCGCGTCCCTGCTCGACCCACCGGTCCAGATCTTCGGCGATGTCCAGCATGTCCGTCTCCTAACGGGTGTGTGGTCAACAGGATGAGCGGTTACTTGACGCCCATCCAGTTCTCGATCGGATGGAGCGCGAAGAAGGCGAGGAACACGAGCGCGAGCACCCACATCAGCCAGCCGATCTCGCGGACCCTGCCCTGGACGGCCTTGATCAGGACGTGGGCGATGACACCGGCCGCGATACCCACCGTGATGGAGTACGTGAACGGCATCAGGACCATGGTCAGGAACACCGGAATGGCGGTGGCCTGGTCGGTCCAGTCGATGTGCCGGGCGTTGCTCAGCATCATCGCGCCGATGACGACGAGCGCGGCGGCGGCGACCTGGGTCGGGATGAGCTGGGCCAGCGGAGTGAAGAAGAGGCACAGCGTGAAGGCCAGACCGGTGATGACGCTCGCGAAGCCGGTGCGCGCGCCGTCGCCGACGCCCGCGGTGGACTCGACGAAGACGGTCTGGCCGGAGGCCCCGGCGAGACCGCCGACGACGCCACCGGCACCGTCGATCGCCAGTGCCTTGTTCAGGCCCGGCATCTTGCCGTCCTTGTCGGCGAGGTTGGCCTGCTGGCCGATGCCGATGATGGTGCCCATCGCGTCGAAGAAGCCGGCGAGGACCAGGGTGAAGACGATGACGCCCACGGTGATGCCGCCGATGTCACCGATGCCGCTGAAGGACACCTCGCCGAAGAGTCCGAAGTCGGGCGACGAGACGACGGAACCGTTCAGTTCGGGGGCGTTCAGGCCCCAGTCCTTCTGGCTCATGCCCGCGACCTGGTTGACGATCGCGGCGAACACGGTGCCGCCGACGATGCCGATGAGGATCGCGCCCGGGACCTTGCGGACCTGGAGCAGGAAGATCAGCAGGAGGGTGACGGCGAAGCAGAGGACGGGCCAGCCGATGAGCTTGTCGTCGATGCCCATCTGGATCGGCTTCGAGCCCATGTCGCCGTACTTGGACGGCATGGAGGTGACGAAGCCCGCCTGGACCAGACCGATCAGCGTGACGAACATGCCGATGCCCATGGTGATGGCGTGCTTCAGCGCCAGGGGGATCGCGTCCATGATCAGGGTCCGCAGCCCCGTGAGGACCAGCAGGATGATGATGACGCCGTAGATGATGCACATCGCCATCGCGTTGCCCCAGGTCATCTCCGGGGCGACCTGGAAGGCCATGACGGCGGAGACACCGAGTCCCGCCGCGAGGGCCAGCGGCACATTGCCGATGATCCCCATGACGAGGGTGGTGGCGGCCGCCGCGAAGACGGTGGCGGTGGTGAGCTGATCACCGTCGAGGCGGTGTCCCGTGGCGTCGGGCACCGAGAGGATGACGGGGTTGAGAAGGATGATGTAGGCCATCGCCATGAAGGTGGTGACGCCGCCACGCACCTCCCGGCCGACCGTCGACCCTCTCTGGGTTATGTGGAAATACCGGTCGAGCCAAGACCTGCCGGCCGGGACGCGTGAGCCGTTGCCCGCGTCCTCTGCCGTGGTCTTCGGCTCCGTTGACTGCTGGGTCATGGTGCCTAACTCCCAAGGTTCAAAGGGGCACCCGCAACAGGCTGGTCGATCAGGGGTTGAGCCTGTGGAGACTGCGGGATTTGGGATGCTGCGTTGGGCGCACGACCCGGGGGACGGCCCGAGACGAACTGGGGCTCCGAAGAGCGTGGGTGCTGCGTGGGTGCTGCTGGGTGCTGCGAGACCGCGAGCGGTGCGGTACTGGGGTTCTCCGGGCGGCACGGGCGTCGGGAAGTGTGACGTTCCATGGGAGGCGCGCGCCGCCCGGAGAGATCGAGGGATCAGGTGCCGGTCAGGTACCGGTCAGGTGTTCCGGACGTACCGGCGTCCTGTTCAGCTCCAGGCCTGTCGCGTTCCGGATCGCCGCGAGGACGGCCGGGGTCGACGAGAGGGTCGGGGCCTCGCCCATGCCGCGAAGGCCGTAGGGCGCGTTCGGGTCGGCCAGTTCGAGCACGTCGACCGGGATGGTCGGGGTGTCGAGGATGGTCGGGATGAGGTAGTCCGTGAAGGAGGGGTTGCGCACCTTCGCGGTCTTCGGGTCGACGATGATCTCCTCCATCACCGCGACGCCAAGACCCTGGGTGGTACCACCCTGGATCTGGCCGACCACGGAGAGCGGGTTGAGCGCCTTGCCGACGTCCTGGGCGGTGGCGAGCTCGATGACCTTGACCAGGCCGAGCTCGGTGTCCACCTCGACGACCGCGCGGTGCGCGGCGAACGAGTACTGGACGTGGCCGTTGCCCTGACCGGTCTTCTTGTCGAAGGCCACGGTCGGACGGTGGCGCCACTCGGCCTCGACCTCGACGCTCTCGCCTTCGAGCAGCTCGGCCAGGTCCGCGAGGGCCTCACCGCCGTCGGTGACGACCTTGCCGCCCTCCAGGAGGAGCTCGGCGGTGGCCCACGCGGGGTGGTACGAGCCGAACTTGCGGCGGCCGATCTCCAGGACCTTCTCGCGGACGAGCTCGCAGGAGTTCTTGACCGCGCCACCGGTGACGTACGTCTGACGGGACGCGGACGTCGAACCGGCGCTGCCCACCTGCGTGTCGGCGGGGTGGATGGTCACCTGCTGGACGCCGAGCTCGGTGCGGGCGATCTGCGCGTGGACCGTGATGCCGCCCTGGCCGACCTCCGCCATCGCGGTGTGCACGGTCGCGACCGGCTCGCCGTTGATGACCTCCATGCGCACCTTGGCGGTGGAGTAGTCGTCGAAGCCCTCGGAGAAGCCGACGTTCTTGATGCCGACCGCATAGCCGACGCCGCGGACGACCCCTTCGCCGTGCGTGGTGTTGGAGAGTCCGCCCGGCAGCGCGCGGACGTCCGCGCCCTCGCTTGACTCCCACTGGCGCTCGGGCGGCAGCGGGCGGGCCTTGACGCGGCGCAGGATCTCGGCGACCGGGGCCGGCGAGTCGACCGGCTGTCCGGTCGGCAGGAGCGTGCCCTGCGACATGGCGTTGAGCTGGCGGAACTCGACCCGGTCCATGCCCACCTTGTCGGCGAGCTTGTCCATCTGGGCCTCGTAGGCAAAGCAGGCCTGGACGGCGCCGAAGCCGCGCATCGCGCCGCACGGAGGGTTGTTGGAGTAGAGGGCGATCGCCTCGATGTCGACGTCCTCGATCACGTACGGACCGACCGACAGGGACGAGGCGTTGCCCACGACCGCCGGGGAGGCCGACGCGTAGGCGCCGCCGTCCAGGACGATCTTGCACTTCATGTGCGTGAGCTTGCCGTCCTTGGTGGCGCCGTGCTCGTAAGTGAGCTTCGCCGGGTGGCGGTGCACGTGGCCGAAGAAGGACTCGAAGCGGTTGTAGACGATCTTGACCGGCTTGCCGGTGCGCAGCGCGAGGAGGCAGGCGTGGATCTGCATCGAGATGTCTTCACGGCCGCCGAACGCGCCGCCGACACCGGAGAGCGTCATGCGCACCTTGTCCTCGGGAAGACCGAGGACCGGGGCGATCTGTTCGAGGTCCGAGTGCAGCCACTGGGTGGCGACGTACAGATCGACGCCGCCGTCCTCGGCCGGTACGGCGAGGCCGGACTCCGGGCCGAGGAAGGCCTGGTCCTGCATGCCGAAGGTGTACTCGCCCTTGACGACGAAGTCGGCCTTCTTGGCGGCCTCTTCGGCGTTGCCCCGGACGATCGGCTGGTTGTGCACGATGTTCGGGTGCGGGACGTGCTTGATGTACTCGTCGCTGCGGCCCTCGTGGACGAGGACGGCGTCCGGAGCGGTCGCCGATGCCTCGTCGGTGATGACGGGCAGTTCCTTGTACTCGACCACGATCTTCGCGGCGGCACGGCGTGCGGTCTCCGGGTGGTCGGCGGCCACGAGGGCGACCGGCTCACCGTGGTGCCGGACCTTGCCGTGGGCGAGGACCGGGGTGTCCTGGATCTCCAGGCCGTAGTTCTTCATCTCGGCCGGCAGGTCGTCGTACGTCAGGACGGCGTAGACACCCGGCGTCTTGAGCGCTTCGACGGTGTCGATCGACACGATCTCGGCGTGCGCGACGGTGCTGCGGAGCGTCTGGCCCCAGAGCATGTCCTCGTGCCACATGTCCGAGGAGTAGGCGAACTCGCCGGTGACCTTCAGGGTGCCGTCCGGGCGGAGCGTGGACTCGCCGATACCGCCCTCGTTGTGCTTCTGGGTGACGTCGGTGGGCGCGCCCGTGGTGGTCTTGGTTCCAGCCATGATCAGACCGTCTCTTCCTGACGGGCGGCCGCCAGGCGTACCGCGTCGAGGATCTTCTCGTAACCCGTGCAGCGGCAGAGGTTGCCGGAGAGCGCCTCGCGGATGTCGGCGTCCGACGGCGATACGTTGCGCTCCAGGAGCTCGTCGGCGGCGACGAGCAGACCCGGGGTGCAGAAGCCGCACTGGACGGCACCGGCGTCGATGAACGCCTGCTGGATCGTGGAGAGTTCACCGCCCTCGCCGGTCTGGCCGTCGGTTCCCTTGGCCTGCCACTGGCGGGCCTCCTGAAGGCTGGTGCCGCCGCAGACGGAGCCGCAGGCGCCGCCCGGGTGGGCGTCCTCGCGGTGCTTGGCGTAGTCCGCCAGGCCCTCGACGGTCACGACCTCCCGGTCCTGGACCTGTCCGGCGGCGACCAGACACGAACACACCGGTACGCCGTCGAGGCGGACGGTGCAGGAACCGCACTCCCCCTGCTCACAGGCGTTCTTGGAGCCCGGAAGCCCCATGCGCTCGCGCAGGACGTAGAGAAGGGACTCGCCCTCCCAGACGTCGTCGGCTTCCTGCTGACGGCCGTTGACCGTGAAGTTCACGCGCATTATGCGACTCCCTCAGTGCTGCGGCCCTCGCCGCGGTACGACTCCCAGGTCCAGCCGAGCGTGCGGCGGGCCATGATGCCGACGGCGTGGCGGCGGTAGTTCGCCGTGCCGCGGACGTCGTCGATCGGGTTGGCGGCACCGGAGGCGAGCTCCGCGAACTGCTTGGCGATCGAGGGGGTGATGATCTTCTTGCTGTCCCAGAAGCCGCCCTCGTCGAGCGCCGCGTTCAGGAACTCCTCGGCGGCCTTGGCCCGGATCGGGGTCGGGGCCGCGGAGCCGATGCCGGTCCGTACGGTCCGGGTCTGGGGGTGCAGGGCGATACCGAAGGCGCACACGGCGATGACCATGGCGTTGCGGGTGCCGACCTTCGAGTACTGCTGCGGGCCGTCCGCCTTCTTGATGTGCACGGACTTGATCAGCTCGTCCTCGGCGAGCGCGTTGCGCTTCACGCCGGTGTAGAACGCGTCGATCGGGATGAGGCGCGAGCCGCGTACGGACTCCACCTCGACCTCGCAGTCGGCGGCGAGCAGCGCCGGGTGGGCGTCGCCGGCCGGGGACGCCGTACCGAGGTTGCCGCCGACGCCGCCGCGGTTGCGGATCTGCGGCGATGCGACCGTGTGCGAGGCGAGCGCGAGACCGGGGAGCTCGGTGCGCAGCTCCTCCATGATCGTGGTGTACGGAACCGAGGCGCCAAGTCGGACCGTCTCCTCGCCCACCGACCACTCGCGCAGTTCGGCGATGCGGTTGAGGTCAAGCAGGTACTCGGGACGACGGTGGTCGAAGTTGATCTCGACCATCACGTCGGTGCCACCCGCAATCGGCACAGCGGTGGGGTGCTCGGCCTTGGCGGCGAGCGCCTCCTCCCAGCTGGCGGGGCGAAGGAAGTCCATGAGGCTCTCTTCTTCATATCGAGGGTCGTACGTTCGAGAAGATCCAGCCAAGTCGGACCGGAGGCCTCTCGACTGCTCGTTCATGTGCTGTTAACGCGGAGTGGGCCAAGTACACCGCCCCGTCGTCCGGTGGGGTCAGTCACCGAAACCATGAAGGAGTTGGCTGGCCAAGCCGCGCGTCTTGTAGATTCGTATGAAGAACGGGCCTCAGTAACCTCGCGGATTCCCCCTGGAAACCGGAGGCATCCCAGGACACGAGGGCCCGGGGCGAAATTCAGCGACACAGAGTCGACAGACCTGGACTGTCTGTACATCCCATTCGAGACAAGATCGGCGGCGACCACCATGCGGCTGCGCGCACTCCTTGACACCGACGCGCTGGGCCTGCGGCTGCTGGGCGGTGAGGACGAGCTCGACCGCACCGTGCGCGGTGTGATGACCACGGACCTGCGCGACCCCAGCCGGTACCTCGCGGGCGGCGAACTGGTCCTGACGGGCCTCGCCTGGCGCCGTGACGCCTCCGACACGGAGCCCTTCGTCCGCATCCTCGCGAGCGCGGGCGTCGCGGCGCTCGCCGCGGGCGAGGCCGAGCTCGGCGACATCCCGGCCGACATCGTCGAGGCCTGCGCGCGGCACCGCCTTCCGCTGTTCGCCGTCAACGAGACGGTGGCCTTCGCGACGATCACCGAGCACGTCGTCCGCCAGGTCTCCGGCGAGCGGGCCGGAGACCTGGCCGCCGTCGTGGACCGGCACCGCCGCCTGATGACGTCGGGCCCCACGGGCGGCGGCCCCGACGTCGTACTCGACCTGCTCGGCTCCGACCTGGACCTGCGGGCCTGGGTCCTGTCCCCCGCCGGCCGCGCCATCGCGGGGTCGAGCGCGGCGGGCCCCGCCCTTTCCGGGCCGGTGTGCGCACGCCTGGCGGCCGAGCACCTGGCCGCGGCCCGCACGGGGCGGCGAGGCCCGCACCGGGTCCAGGTGGACGGCACGACGTACTCCCTGTTCCCCGTCCGGAGCAGTGGGCGCGGTCCGGCTTCCGCGGCGGCCGCGGCGAGCACGGCGGCCCTGCGTGACGTGCGCGAGACGGTCCTCTCGGACTGGCTCCTCGCGGTCGAGGCCGACGCGGGCGACTGGCCCGAGGAGCGGCTCGACCTGCTGCAGGGCGTCACCCAGCTGATCGCGGTGGAGCGCGACCGGCGCGACGCGGCCCGCACGGTGCGGCGCAGACTGGCGCAGGAAGTCCTCGAACTGGTGCAGACGGGCGCGGCCCCCGCGGAGATCGCGGCGCGCCTGCGGGTCGCGGCGCCCGTACTCCTTCCCGGCCTGGGCGCGGCACCGCACTGGCAGGTCGTGGTGGCCCGCGTCGAGTGGGACGGCGGCGAGATCGAGGGCGGCCCGGTGGCCCAGTCCCTCCTGGAGGAGATCCTCGTCGATCCTCTGTCGGCGGGCCCCGAGCCTTCCGACCGCATCGCGGTAGCCCATACGGGTGACGAGGCGATCGCGCTCGTGCCGCTGCCCGCGGTCTCCTCGGAGCACGACGGCTCGGAGACGGGCCTGCTTGCCGACTCCCTCCTGGAGTCCGTCCGCGACCCGCTCTCGGCGGGCCTCGACGGCGACGGCCGCCTCACGCTGGGCGTCAGCGCGTCCGTGCACTCGGCGGAGGGCCTTCGCGGCGCCCTGGAGGAGGCCCGGCACGCCCGCCGGGTCGCGGCGGCGCGCCCGGGCCGGGTCTGCGCGGCGGGCCACCAGGAGCTGGCCTCGCACGTCCTGCTGCTGCCCTTCGTCCCCGACGACGTGCGCCGGGCGTTCACGGCCCGTCTGCTCGACCCGCTGCGGGACTACGACCGGCGCCACCGGGCGGAGCTCATTCCGACCCTTGAGGCGTTCCTCGACTGCGACGGTTCCTGGACACGCTGTGCGGCGCGCCTGCACCTGCACGTCAACACGTTGCGCTACCGGGTCGGCCGTATAGAGCAGTTGACGGGCCGTGACCTCTCGCGCCTCGAGGACAAGCTCGATTTCTTCCTGGCACTGCGGATGAGCTGACGCGGGCGACCTCGGACGATCCGCTTTCATGGCCCGCCCTTTGTGAATTCTTTCACCCACCCCCTTGGCCCGATGTGCCGATCCATGCTGAGATGCGCCCACGACTCAACAGCTCAATGGCGTGCTCGGGGAGGGCAACGTGGCGCATCCCGCCATGTCTGGTACCGGAACGACTGCAGGGGACGATCCACTCCAGACCGCGGTATGGCGGCTGCGTTCGCGCGGCTGCTGGACCGACGCGGCCGCGCTGCTCGCCTCGCGAGAGGGGCCGGGTCCCGCACTCCAGAGAACCTCGCTGCTCGTCGAGCGGTGCCTGTTCACGGGAGAGGGCTGGGCCGAGGCGGAGGACGGACTGCGTACGGCGGAGGCACTGGCGGTTCAGGACGACGACCGCGGGGCCGCGGCGTGCGAGCGCGGGCAGCTGGCGTACGCCTCCACGGTGCTCGCCGTGCGGGACAGGGCTGACGAGGCGCGTACGGCGCTCGGGCGGGCGGCGGCGCTGCTTGCCCCGAATGCTCCGGGGCGCCCTCTTCTCGACTTCCGCCGGGGTCTGATCGCCGAGCACGTCGCGGACTCGCCCCAGGCGGCGCGGGCCGCCTATCGGCGGGCGCATGCGGGGGCGACGGCGCACGGTGACACCCTGCTCCTCTCCTTCACCTGGCGGCATCTGGCCGGACTCGCGCTGCGGGAGGGGGAGTTGGCGGAGGCGCGGCACGGGTTCGCGGAGTCGCTGCGGATCCGGGAGGAGCTGGGGTACTTGGTGGGTACGGCGCCCGCGCTCGCCGCTCTCGCCGATGCGGAGCCCGAACCGGAGGCCGGGCGCCTTCGGGCAGAGGCGGCTCGCCTGTTCCGGCTGATGGGCGGGGTGCCGTCGTGGCTGGCGCAGCATCTGACGCCACCGGCTCCGGCGGCGTAGGCCCCCGGCCCTTGGTTTTCAGCCCGGCCGACGTCTGAGGTCATCTTGTCGGGGGTCCAAGAGGGGGGAGCCCCCTGGTTTCGGGGAGGGGCGGGAGCGGGATCGGGGAGAGCCCCGCAGGGCACGCCCGGACCTCAGCCCCCCGCCCCCGCGAAGTGCTCCCGCACCAAGGTCTGGACGACCGCCAGATCCTTCGCGACCAGCGCCTCCAGCAGAGCCATGTGCTCCGCCGCGTCAGCGACAAGGTCCGCCCGGCGGCCGTGGACGGGGCCACTCACCAAGGGCCACTGCGACCGCCGGTGCAGATCATCCGCCACCTGCACCAGCTGCTGATTCCCCGAAAGGCCTAGCACCGCCCCGTGAAAGGCCCGGTCCGCCTCCGCGTAGCGGGCGAGGTCGCCGCCCGCCGCCGCCACCGCACTCGCCTCCGCCAGCGGCCGCACCTCGCACCACCGCGCCGCGGGCACCGTACGGGCGAGCCGCAGCATCACCGGCACCTCGATGAGCGCCCGCACCTCCGCCAGCTCCCCCAGCTCGCGCGCGCTCCGCTCGGTGACCCGGAAACCGCGGTTGGGCACGACCTCCACGGCCCCCTCGGTCGCCAGCTGCTGCATCGCCTCGCGCACGGGGGTCGCCGAGACCCCGAACCGCTCGCCGAGCACGGGCGCGGAGTACACCTCGCCGGGCGCGAGGTCGCCGCCGACGAGTGCGGCCCGCAGGGCGTCCAGGATCTGTCCGCGGACCGAGTTCCGCTGCACCGTCCTGCGGGGCGCGGGCAGCTCCACCGCCTCCCCGTGCGTGTGCTCACCCCGGGCCTGCGGGGCCGATGGGGCCCGCACCTGCTCCGGCACACGGACGGCGAGGCGGTACGCGTCATGCGCTCTGGCCTGCTCCACGAGTCCACCCCGAAGTCCGCTCGGTCCGAAAGGTACGAGAGGCACCATAGGCGGACAGCCCCGCAGTTGAAACCTCGATCATCATGGGTAAGGTTAGGCTTACCTGTAATCGATCGTGATTCGGTGGTCCACCCATGCCCGTTCCCACCTTGGCCGAGCGCGCCCCGAGCGCCCTCGCGGACGCCTACGCCCGCCTCACCGAGGTGTTCCCCGGACTGAGCGTGACGGAGTTCGGCGACGAGGAGCAGCCCCCACAGGGCGGCGGCTGGGTCACCGCATCCCGGCTCGCGGAGGGCGGGGCCGACCTCGACGCGTTTCTCGCGTGGGACGAGGCGCAGGTGCGCAAGGATTATGGGCAGGAGGGGCGTCCTGACGTCATCGCCAGCTTCGCCCTGCACCGCTACGCCTGGCCCGCCACTCTCCTCATCACCGTGCCGTGGTTCCTGCACCGCCGGGTGCCCCGCTACCCCGTACAGAACGTCGCCTACCAGCGCTCCCTCGGCCGCCTCGCCGTCCGCAGCACGGGCTTCGCCTGCCTGCCCGGCGATCCGGCCGCCGCACTGCCCGGCGCCCGCGTCGTGCCGGACGAGGAGGCCCTGCGCGCCGAGGTGCGCGACGCCGTCGCCGAGCACCTGGGTCCGCTCCTGGACGCCTTCGGGCCCCGGATGCGACGCCGCTCGCGCGCCCTGTGGAGCCTGGCCACGGACGAGATCGTCGAGGGGCTCTGGTACATCGCCCACCTCCTCGGCGACGAGGAGCGCGCCACGGTCGAGCTGGAGCGGCTGCTTCCGGGTGCCACCAAGCCGTACGTGGGCACGGCGGGGTTCCGTGAGCTGACCGGACCGAACGGGGAGTCGCTGCCGACGCGGGATCGCGCGAGCTGCTGCATGTTCTACACGCTGCGCCCCGAGGACACCTGCGTGACCTGCCCGCGCACCTGCGACGCGGACCGCGTCGCGCGGCTGAGCGCCGCCGCCGCGGCCTGACCGGAGCCTCGCGCCGGGCCCAAACCGCCACCCCTCCCCCGTTGAACCACCCGTTCGCGTTCGTTTAATCGAACTCAAATCCCCTTGCAAAGCGCTGTGTTCGAGCAAACGGCGCGCGCCGCACCCCTTTGCACCCCCCTTGGCGTTCTCTTGCCCCGAAACCCCACTGGGGGCCATCGGGTTTGGGTCACTATGGCGCCCGAACGCCCTACCGCGACGCAAGGGACCCCAGATGAGACTGACCGACATATCGCTGGACTGGCTGCTTCCGGGCGGCGTCCTGCTCCTGGGCATGCTGGTGGCGGTGGCGGTACTCGCACGCGGCAAGCGCGCCGGACAGAAGACGTCCGCCAACGCCTCCGGCGACGAGACCTGGGAACGCAGCGAGGAGCGCCGCAGGCGCAAGGAAGCCATCTACGGAACGGCCTCGTACGTTCTGCTGTTCTGCTGTGCGGCGGTCGCCGCCGCACTCTCCTTCCACGGCCTGGTCGGCTTCGGCCGGCAGAACCTCAACCTCACCGACGGCTGGGAGTACCTCGTCCCGTTCGGGCTCGACGGCGCGGCGATGTTCTGCTCCGTGCTCGCCGTGCGCGAGGCGAGCCACGGTGACGCGGCGCTCGGTTCGCGGCTCCTGGTGTGGACGTTCGCGGGTGCTGCCGCCTGGTTCAACTGGGTGCACGCGCCCCGGGGCATCGACCACGCGGGCGCCCCGCAGTTCTTCTCCGGGATGTCGCTGTCGGCCGCGGTGCTCTTCGACCGCGCGCTGAAGCAGACGCGCCGTGCGGCCCTGCGTGAACAGGGCCTGGTACCGCGGCCGTTGCCGCAGATCCGGATCGTGCGGTGGCTGCGCGCGCCCCGGGAGACCTTCGGCGCCTGGTCGCTGATGCTCCTCGAAGGCGTACGCACCCTGGACGAGGCGGTCGAGGAGGTCCGTGAGGACCGGCGTGAGAAGCAGCGCACCCGGATCACCAGGCGGGACCGGGAGAAGCTTGAGCGTGCGCAGCTCAAGGCGATCAGCAGGGGCCAGCGCGGCCTCCCCGGTCGCGGCGGCGGCCGTCAGGTCGACCTGCCTGCCGTCACGCCGGCCACGGGGGCGGCGCAGGTCACCGCGGACCCTTCCATAGCAACGCAGGAGCAATTGCCCCTGCGTTCCCGTCCCTCCCTCCAAGCCGTGAAGAGCGGCTCTGAACCCGTCACCGTCGACCTCACCGCCGAGGACGACACCCAGGCGCTGCCACGGCTCGACTCCCTCGAGCGCAAGCTCAAGGATCTGGAGCAGCAGTTCGGCTGATGTCAGCAGCGCAGGACGGGAGTTGGTCGGCGGTCCGGTTCACACCGGGCCGCCGTCCAGTTCGAACCACACCACCTTCCCGACCCCGTGCGCTCTTACGCCCCAGGCGTCCGCGAGACTCTGCACGAGCATCAGACCCCGGCCGTGCGTGTCGTCGTCGGCGTTCGGCACGCAGAGCTTCGGGCGACGCCCGACGAAGTCCCTGACCTCGACGCGCAGCTTGCCCGGCCGCACGGTCGCCGTCAGGATGGCGTCCCGGTCGGTGTGCACCAGTGCGTTCGTGACCAGCTCACTGGTCAGCAATTCGGCTATGTCGGATTCTCCGGGCCTCCCCCAGGACCGGAGCAGTTCGCGTAGCGCGCCCCTGACTTCGGGTACCGCCCGCAGGTCGGACCGCCCCAATCTGCGCCGGAGCTGGGCCCAGTGGGGCTCAGCCGACTTGCTGTCGATCGGCTCATCCCTTGCTTTCGGCGAAGAGGCCCCTAGATGACCTAGATGAATGGGGCCGCCCCCTCTTACTTGCCTTTTCATGATCCCCGCCCACAAACGAGATAATTCCTCCCTGATCGAACACGCACACGGAATGCATGCCCCTCCCAGTTGGCGGCACTCATGTCCATTCCTCAACGATTGGAGTGGGTGCGCCCCGGCCCGGTGGGGAAGTGAAGCGGTGGACCGTTTCCGCATGATCCCCACCGGGCCCGACCGCACCGCGCAGGGCCCGCCCGAGCATTCCGAGGAGCCGCCGTGCACGACGACCGACTGCTGGTGGAGGGACGCCTGGAGCGCGCCCTGAGGCAGTTCATCCGCCCCGCCCAGTACGCGGACCGTGTGCCGCTCACCCTCTCCGTCTGGCACGCGCCGGGCGAACCCGTCCCCGTCGCCGAGGCACTCGACGCCTCGTACGAGGACTTCGAGACGGGCACCGCGTGGGGAAAACCCTGGTCAACCAGCTGGTTCCGGTTGCGCGGGCAGGTGCCCGACGCCTGGCGCGGGCGGCATGTCGAGGTGGTCATCGACCCCGGCTTCACCGGTGAGGGTCCCGGCTTCCAGGCGGAGGGTCTGGTGTACGACGCGTCGGGCGTCCCGATCAAGGGCATTCACCCCCGCAATCGGTACATCCCCGTGGCAACTGCCGCGCAGGGGGGAGAGCAGGTACACCTCCTCCTGGAGGCGGCCGCCAACCCGACCGTTCTGCATGATTTCGAACCGACACCCCTGGGCGACGTACTGACCGCGGGGGATGGCCCCATCTACCGATTCGCGTCTGCCGATGTCGCCGTACTGGACGAGGACGTTTGGCAGTTGACGCTGGACATCGAGGTCCTTTCCGAGCTGATGTACGAACTGGACGCCGCCCGTCCGCGGCGCCACGAGATTCTGCGCGCCCTGGAGCGAGCGCTCGACGCACTGGATCTGCACGACGTGTCGGGCACGGCGGCGGCGGCCCGCGCCGAGCTCACGGATGTCCTCTCCAGTCCCGCGCACGCCAGCGCACACCGGGTTTCGGCCACCGGGCACGCCCATATCGACTCGGCCTGGCTGTGGCCACTGCGCGAGACGGTGCGCAAGGCGTCCCGCACCTTTGCCAATGTGACGGCTCTCGCAAAGGACTATCCCGAGCTGGTATTCGCCTGCTCACAGGCCCAGCAGTACGCCTGGGTCAAGGAGCACCAGCCGCACATCTGGGAGCGCATCAAGAAGTCCGTCGCGGACGGCAACTGGTCTCCGGTGGGTTCCATGTGGGTCGAGTCGGACGCCAACATGCCGGGCGGCGAGGCCCTTGCCCGGCAGATCACACACGGGATGCGGTTCTTCCGCGAGGAGCTGGGGATCGAGACGCAGGAGATCTGGCTGCCGGACTCCTTCGGCTACACGGCGGCCTTCCCGCAGCTGGCGAAACTCGCGGGCGTCCGCTGGTTCCTCACCCAGAAGCTGAGCTGGAACCAGACCAACAAGATGCCGCACCACACCTTCTGGTGGGAAGGCATCGACGGCACGCGCGTCTTCACGCACTTCCCTCCGGTGGACACCTACAACTCCCAGATCCACGGCGCCGAACTCGCGCACGCGGAGCGGAACTTCACCGAGAAGGGCCGTGCTTCGCACTCCCTCGTCCCGTTCGGCTGGGGCGACGGCGGCGGCGGTCCGACCCGCGAAATGCTGGAGAAGGCACGGCGGGTGCGCTCCCTGGAGGGTTCGCCGCGCGTCGAGATCGTGAAGCCGTCGGCGTTCTTCACCGCGGCAGAGGAGGAGTACGGGGCACAGGCGCCGGTCTGGTCCGGCGAGCTCTATCTGGAGCTGCACCGCGCCACGTACACCTCGCAGGCGGCCACCAAGCGCGGCAACCGCCGCACCGAACACGCCCTGCGCGAGGCCGAGTTGTGGTGCACCGCCGCCGCCGTGCGCGACCCTGCCTACGCCTACCCCTACTCGACCCTCGACCGGCTCTGGAAGACCGTGCTCCTGCACCAGTTCCACGACATCCTGCCGGGATCGTCGATCGCCTGGGTGCACCGCGAGGCCCGCGACACGTACGAGCGCGTGCTCGCCGAGCTCGATGAGATCACCGCGGCGGCGGTCCGCTCCCTGGGCCCGGGAGGTCCCGTCGCGCTCAACTCGTCGCCGTACGCGCGCAGCGAGGTCGTCACGGCCGACGACGGCACCCTGGTGCACGTCGACGTCCCGGCCCTGGGGAGCAAGGGACTCGAAGAGGCCGTCTCGTACACGCGGGAGACCGGGGCGACCGCTCTCCTCGCCGACGGCGAGATCCAGTTGCTGAACGAGCATCTGCGCGTCGCCATCGACACGGACGGGCTGCTGACCTCCGTGCACGACATCGACGCGCACCGCGAGGTCCTGTCCCCCGGCTCGCGCGGCAACCTCCTCCAGCTGCACCCCGACCACCCCACGCACTACGACGCGTGGGACCTCGACAAGCACTACCGCAACACCCACACCGACCTGACGGACGCCGAGTCCGTGGAGCTGGTCGAGGACGGGCCGCTGCGCGTCGCCGTCCGTGTGGTGCGGGCCTTCGGGAAGTCGCGGATCACCCAGGAGATCCGGCTCGCGGCGGGCAGCCGCCGTCTCGACGTCGTCACGGAGGTCGACTGGCAGGAGTCGGAGAAGGTGCTCAAGGCCGCGTTCCCACTGGACGTGCACGCCGAACGGTCGTCCGCCGAGATCCAGTTCGGGCACGTGAACCGCTCCACGCACGCCAACACCGGCTGGGACGCGGCCCGTTTCGAGATCTGCGCGCACCGGTGGCTGCGGGTCGCCGAGGAGGCGTACGGCGTGGCGGTGCTCAACGACTCGACGTATGGCCATGACGTGACGCGCGCGCCGCACGAGGGCGGGCTCGGCACCACCGTGCGGCTCACGCTCCTGCGCGCCCCGCACAGTCCGGACCCTCAGACGGACCTGGGCACCCACCGGTTCACGTACGCGCTGCTGCCCGGTGCGACGACGGGTGACGCGGTCGCGGAGGGGCTCGCGCTCAACCTGCCGCTGCGGGTCGCCGCCGCGCCCGTCCTGCCGTCCTTGGTGAGCGTCGACAATCCGGCGGTGACCGTGGAGTCGGTGAAGCTCGCGGACGACGGGAGCGGCGATGTGGTGGTGCGGCTCTACGAGTCGCGGGGCGGGCGTGCGGCGGCGGCGCTCACCACGTCGTTCGCGGTGAGCGCGGCCGAGGTGACCGACCTCCTGGAGCGCCCGCTCGAACCGGCCCACGCCGACGACTCGGGGATCGTGCTGGCGCTGCGTCCGTTCCAGATCCTGACGCTGAGGCTGCGACCGGCCTGATCGGACTGGTGGGGCTGTTCGGCCGTCAGGGGCGTGGCACGTTCCGCAGGTTGGAGCGTGCCATCTGGAGCATGCGGCCGACCCCGCCGTCCAGGACGATCTTGCTGGCGGAGAGCGCGAAGCCGGTCACCATGTCGGAGCTGATCTTGGGCGGGATGGAGAGGGCGTTCGGGTCCGTGACGATGTCGACGAGGGCGGGCCCCTTGTGCGCGAAGGCGTCCTTCAGGGCGCCCGCGAGCTGCTTGGGCTTCTCCACCCGCACTCCGTAGGCGCCGGCGGCGCGGGCCACGGCGGCGAAGTCGGGGTTGTGGTTGGCCGTGCCGAACGAAGGGAGCCCGGCCACCAGCATCTCCAACTCGACCATTCCCAGGGCGGAGTTGTTGAAGAGTACGACCTTCACGGGCAGGTCGTACTGGACGAGGGTGAGGAAGTCGCCCATCAGCATGGAGAACCCGCCGTCGCCCGACATCGAGACGACCTGGCGCTTCCGGTCGGTGAACTGGGCGCCGATCGCCTGCGGCAGGGCGTTGGCCATCGAGCCGTGGCTGAAGGAGCCGATGATGCGGCGCTTGCCGTTCGGGGAGAGATAGCGGGCCGCCCAGACGTTGCACATGCCCGTGTCGACGGTGAACACCGCGTCGTCCGCGGCGAGATCGTCGACCACGGAGGCCACGTACTCGGGGTGGATCGGGATGTGCTTCTCGACCTTGCGCGTGTAGGCCTTGACGACGCCTTCGAGCGCGTCCGCGTGCTTCTTCAGCATCTTGTCGAGGAACTTGCGGCTGGACTTGGGCGTGACGCGCGGGGTGAGACAGCGCAGGGTCTCGCGTACGTCGCCCCAGACGGCGAGGTCCAGCTTGGAGCGGCGGCCGAGGCGTTCGGGCCGCACGTCGACCTGGGCGATCTTGACGTCGTCGGGCAGGAAGGCGTTGTACGGGAAGTCGGTGCCGAGCAGGATGAGGAGGTCGCACTCGTGGGTGGCCTCGTACGCGGCGCCGTAGCCGAGCAGGCCGCTCATCCCCACGTCATAGGGATTGTCGTACTGGATCCATTCCTTGCCGCGCAGGGCGTGCCCCACCGGGGATTTGATCTTCTCGGCGAACTCCATGACCTCGGCGTGCGCCCCTGCCGTGCCGCTGCCGCAGAAGAGGGTGACCTTGTCGGCCTCGTCGATCATCGCGGCGAGCTTGTCGATCTCCGTGTCGCCGGGGCGTACGGAGGGGCGCGAGGTGACCAGGGCGCTCTCCGCGGACTTGTCCGGGGCGGGCTCGTCGGCGATGTCTCCTGGCAGGGTGACGACACTGACGCCGGACTGCCCGACCGCGTGCTGGATGGCGGTGTGGAGCAGCCGCGGCATCTGCTTCGGGCTTGAGATCATCTCGCTGTAGTGGCTGCAGTCCTTGAAGAGCCGATCGGGGTGGGTCTCCTGGAAGAACCCGAGGCCGATCTCGCTCGACGGGATGTGCGACGCCAGGGCGAGGACGGGCGCCATGGAGCGGTGGGCGTCGTAGAGGCCGTTGATCAGGTGGAGGTTGCCGGGGCCGCAGGATCCGGCGCAGACGGCGAGGCTCCCGGTGATCTGGGCCTCGGCACCGGCCGCGAAGGCCGCGGTCTCCTCGTGCCTGACCTGCACCCACTCGATGCCCTTGGTGCGCCTGATCGCGTCCACGACCGGGTTGAGGCTGTCGCCCACGACTCCGTACATGCGGCGCACACCGGCGCGGACGAGGATGTCGACGAACTGTTCGGCGACGTTCTGCTTGGCCATGGCTACACGAACCCTTCAGTCCCCTTGACTCTCTTGTGACTCCTTGGGGTCCATGAATTCACAGGGCGGGCGCTCACGCCTCCCAAACAGCGGCCGCCGTTCGGTCGTCCGCGTACCCCTTGACCCTGACCTGGATGTCCGCGAGGAAGGTCGCAAGGCCCGGCGGACCGCTCTTGGCCCACCGCTGCGTGAGGTGCGCGGCGAGCTCGGACTCTCCGCTCAGGGGGTCGGCGAGGCCGCCGCTGCAGAGCAGCAGGGCATCACCCGGGCGGGCTACGGAGGCGCGGAAGCGGAAGGGCTCGCGGGGCGGGGGCTCGGGGGCGGGTTCGTACGGGCTGGGGGGCGTGATGATCCCCATGTCCATGGTCAGCCGGTCGCCGTCCGGGGTCTGGGGCGGCACGGAACCGAACCCGACGACGGGGAGCCCTGTGTCACCGGCGGAGTCGCTGACGCGGGGCTCGATGTCCTGCAAGGCGCCGTCCCTGAGCCGGAAGAGTCCGCCGCTCCCGACGCCGAAGAAGACACGGGTGCGGCACTCGGGGTCGGCGGGCAGGAGCAGACAGCGCAGGGACGCAGCGTACTCGTCGGGCTCGATGCCCAGGTCCGTGGCGTGCGCGCGCAGCTTGCCAAGGCTGCGGTCGGTGAGCCGGTGCAGGCCGCTCTTGAGGTCGCCGCGCCGGGCGGCCCTGATGTCCTCGGACAGCCGCTGGTGGCTGCGGCCCACGGCGCGCCCGATCCAGGCGCAGGCCTCGGCGGCGGCGCGGTGGGCGCCGGGAGTGGCCCGCGCCCCGGTGGCCATGGCGATCAGGACGAGAGCGCTCTCTCCGGTCCCGAACCGCGCGGTGAGCAGCGAATCGCGCCGTGGCTCGCCCCGGTACCGCGCGGAGTCCCCGCGCACGGAGACGGCTCGCAGCGTGGAGGTGCCGCACCGGGCGCCGTCGAGCACGGTGTCGGCGACCAGATCGCCGAGGTCGTCGGGGTCGGCGGCGGGCAGGACGGTGGGCTCGGCGTCGTAGGTGGGCGGGCCGTCGCCCACGTACGAGACGGCGTTCGCGGCGGGCGCCGACACGATGTCTTCCCGAGGTTCGTACACGGTGCCGGGCGGCCCCGCGGACGCGTCGGGCAGGCGGGGCTCGGGGACCGCGGTGGTGCGGCTGGGGAGTGGTTCCGGCGCACCGGCGCCGGGTGGCTTGGGTGCGTCGGGGAAGGTCACCGGGCCCGTGGGCGCTGCGGGGGGCTCCCAGGGGGCGGTGGCGGGGCGGGTGCGGGGCGGGGGTGGGGGCTCGGGCGCTTGCGGAAGCGCTCCTTCCGCGCTCCTGGCCCGTGGGGGCGGCGCCCCGTCCGGTGGCACGAGACCGCCTTCGCCGACGGACGCGCTGACCGCCGACGCGAATCTGTCGTCGAGGGTGTCGGCCGCCTCGGCCGGACCCGTGTCATGAGCGGAGTCGTCGTACAGCTGACCCCACCAGTCGTCCTCCTGGCCGGAGGCCCCGTCGTGCGTCTCCCCCTGCTGGCTCATGCCCCTATTGTCCACCGCGGAGGCCGCACGAAAACGGTTCATCCGGAAATTCCGGCCGCCGGAAGAGTGATGAAGAGCCGCCGGGCGGGCCCACCCCCCACGGGAGGACCGCCCGGCGGTGTCTGTGTGTTTATCGCACGTCGTAGGCGCGATCCACCGTCTGAGTGACGGAACTTCCGTTCGCATCCGTCAGTTCGGTCCTGAGCCGGACGTGCTTGCCCGAGGCGCCCGCGTGGTTCACGGTGGCGGTCCACTTCCCCCCGGCGGCGGACGTCTTGGCCTCGATCCAGGTCTCGCCTTCGTCGTACGAGTAGGACAGCGCCGCCGACTTGAGCGCGCCGGGCTTGTAGCCGGCGTGTCCCGTGGCCGTGATCCCGATCCGCAGGCCGTCTTCGGCGGCAAGGGTCTTCATGCCGTCCTCCGGCAGCTGATAGCGCGGGAACAGCATCGGGATGCCCTGCGAGTAGGCCTCCTCGTCGAGGTGCGAGCGGAACGCCCACGTGGTCCGCGTGCCCGTGGACCGCTGCCAGACCTTCGAGCCGATCTTCTGGGTGCTGAGGGTCAGTTCGTACGCCGAGTCGGCGGCCGGGACATCGAACACACCGGACGGCCAGCCGGACTCGCCCACGATCTCTCCGTCCCGCTTCAGCTGGACACTGCCGATGTCGCCGAACCCGCCCTGGATCCCGGCGTGTTCGCCGTCGCCCCAGAAACCGGGAGCGACCCCGATCAGATTGCCCTGCCGCTCCCCCGCGAGAGCGAGCCCGCCCTCTGCGTCACGCGGCGCGGCCGGGGTCAGCACTCCGTCGTACCACTTCTCGCTGCGCCGTTCCCCCTTCTCGTACGTCCGCACCGGGTCGATCATGAACTCCCCGAACGGGAAGCTGCTCGACACCTGGTGGCCCCAGCCGGTCGTGCCCGCCGAGTAGTACTCGGTGCGCTTGCCGGGGGCCGGGACCGATTCGAAGTCGCCGAAGTACACCTCGAGCCCCGAGGGACGGACGGCGGACGGCAGGTCCACGTAGTCCGTGGCCGTGCCCATCGCGCGGTACGTCGCCTCGTTCGCGGCGAGGTCCTTGTCGCGCACCCGGTAGGTGCGGTCGTCGCGGATCTGGCCGGTCTCGGGGAAGGCGAGGTTGTAGACGTAGGGGCTCTTCGCCGTTCCCTTCCACTTCAATTCGACGGGTCCGTTGCCCAGTTGGCCGAGCAGGGTAGCCGCCTCGTCCGTCTGGATGCCGAGGACCGGCAGCGGGGAGCCGCTGAGGCCGACCGCGGGGTACCAGCGGCCCGGCGCCGTGCGGTGAGCGATGACGGCGACCGCTCCGGCCGTCTTGGCGTCTCTGGCGACGGCGCTCGCGCTGCCGTCGTCCGCGACCTTGACCAGGGCGATCTTGCCCTTGACTCCGGCGGCGTCGAGCTCATCGAGTGTACCGGACCCGGCGTCCACGAGAGCGGCCTTGCCCGTGCCGTCGAGGTTGGCCGAGCCGGTGGACGCGGTCACGGGGTGCAGCGGCTTGCCGCCCTTCACGGCGAGCTCGGAGAGCAGAGGTGCCGCCGCGCGCCAGTAGCTGCCGGACTCGAAGGTGCCGTCGGTCGCCTTGCCCTCGACGGACTGGTAGAAGCCGCGGATGGAGCGCGGCCCCGCGGCGGTGCCGGCGTGCAGCCAGTGGTCGGTGCCCCAGCTGCGGGCGAACCCGAGGGTGGCGCCCCGCACTTCGGACTCCTTGTCCGTCTTGACGGTCAGGCGGTGCGCCTTGCGGGCGTCGAGCGTGACCGTCATGTCCTTCTTGACCTCGACCTGGGGCCGGGCCAGGTGCGTGAGCGAGTCGTTCAGCGTGCCGCCGTCCGCGTCGGGTGTGGTGATGAAGCCGGTCAGGAAGTAGGCGCCGGGGCGGACTTGGTAGGTCTGGTCGTTGGCGCCCTCGTTGAAGCGCCGCTCACCGCGGGCGTCGTCGGTGCCGATGACGTCGACGGACGACGCGCCGTCGGCGGGCTTTCCCGCGCGGTCGACGAGCTTCACGCGGAGGCTGACGGTCTCGGGCTGTACGTAGAGGGCGAAGGGCGTGGAGACCGCGACGCCCCCGCTCGCCTTCGCCAGGACGCGGCCGGTCACGTCGCCGTACTGTGCCCGCTTCAGGCTCGCGTCGGGGTCCAGCTTCAGCGGGACCTCGACCGTGGCCTTGGCCGCGACCTTCACGGAGCGCTCGCCGAGCTTGGCGATGTCCGACCGGACGGCGGAACCGTCGTTGCCGGTGACGCCCTGCACGGACAGCTTCAACTCCACTGCCTTGTCGGTGGTGTTGGTGTACGGGACGGCGACCGTCGTGCGGTCCGAGTTGTCCTGGGGCCAGCCGAAGCTGCCGCCCTGTACGGCGGGCGAGCCGAGCACCTTCTGGTCGACGGCCGCCTTCACGTCGAGGCGACCGCCGCCCGTCTCGGTCACATCACCCGGGATGCCGCTGTCCGCCGACGACACGAGGGCCGACTTGATCTGCTGCGCGCTCCAGTCCGGGTGGCGCTGCTTGACCAGGGCGGCGGCGCCCGCGACGTGCGGGGTCGCCATCGACGTACCGCTCATGGACTGGTAGGCGTAGACGCCTCTGCCGCCCGCCGCGGCGGCGGAGATGTCGACTCCGGGCGCGGCGATCTCCGGCTTGAGGGTGTGTGAGCCGTACGCGGGCCCCCGGCTGGAGAAGGAGGCCGTCGAGTCGTCGCGGTCGACGGCGCCGACCGTCAGGACGCTCGGCGCGCAGCCGGGCGAGGAGACGGAGTTGAGGCTCGGCCCGGTGTTGCCCGCGGCGAGCACGAAGAGGGTGTTCTCGGCGGACTGCGCGAGTTCCTCGGTAGCCGTGCTCATCGGGTCCGTGCAGTCGGTCCGCGCCGGGTTGCCGAGGCTCATGGAGACGACATCGGCCTTCTCGTCGACGGCCCACTGCATGCCCGCGATGATCCACGACGTGGCGCCTGAGCCACTGTCGTTGAGGACCTTGCCGTGCAGCAGCTCGGTGCCGGGGGCGACGCCCTTCTTCTTGCCGCCGCTCGCGGCGCCGGTGCCGCCGACGGTCGAGGTGGTGTGGGTGCCGTGGCCCTGGCGGTCCTCGTTGTCCGGGGAGTCGGTGAAGTTCTCGGTCGCGCCGATCCGGCCCTTGAGGTCGGGGTGTTCGGCGTCGGCGCCGGTGTCGAGGACGGCGACCTTGGTGCCCTTGCCGTCGTAGCCCGCGGCCCAGGCCTCGGGGGCGTGCACCTGCTTGGTCGACTTGTCGAGAGTGGCCTTGACCTTGGCGTCCAGCCACAGCTTCTTCAGGCCCGCCCCGGAACGGGACTTGACCGACGTGACGTCGGCCCAGAAGTCCGCGGCCTTCTTCTTGTCGGCCTTCAGCGCGACACCGTCGACGGGTTCGAGGACGAGCCCGCGCTCGGCGCCACGCGGGGTCGCGGGCACCGAGCGCGTGACGTCGACGGACTTGCCGTACACGGCGATGAGCGGCAGCTTCTTGGCGTGCGCGTCGTCGTAGCCCTGGCGGACGAGCCCGGTGACGTTGAAGAGCTCCTCGTCGACCTTGCCGTCGGCGATCGCGTGGACGGCGCCCTCGGGATAGACGTACAGGTCCTTGCCGGACTGCCTGGTCTGGATGAGCGGCACCGTGCCGTCGGCGCCGGGCAGCGCGCTGGCGCCCGCGCGGTCCTTGCCGTCGGACGTGACGAGGATGCGGTCGCCGGTGACGAGGGTGACGACGGAGCTCCCCTCGCCCCGTGGCGCACCCCCCACCAGCGGGCTCGTGTCCGCCGCGGCCGTGCGTGGCTCGGCCACGGACGGTACGGCCGCGGTGACGGCGAGGACGGCGGCGGACGCCGCCCCCAAGGCCGTACGCGATATCGGGCGCATCGCTCTCCCCAGGATTGTCGGGCATGCGGAACCACAGCCGAAATCGGGCCGAAGGCCGTATTCACGGCTGCCGTTGGTGCAGCGGTGGCGTCACCTTGGCAGAGAGGCGGGGGGTGCGGGGATGATGTCCCGGGGCGGGTTTACGCCGTGGCTCTTTTCCGCCATGGAGCCGTCGGAACGGATCTCTGGGGAGGGACGTCGCCGCATGCTGGCTGCGATAGGTCTGGACGAGACGCACGAATCGGCGTACCGCGCCCTTGTGGCGGTGGGCGCCGCCGACGTGCCCGATCTCGCGCGGCGGCTCTCGCTGGGCGAGCCCGACACGGTGCGCGCGCTGCGCCGCCTTGAGCTGCACGGCCTCGCGGCCCAGGCGTCGGGCAGGGCGGGCCGGTGGGTGGCGGCTCCACCGGGGGTCGCGCTCGGCGCACTCCTGACCCAGCAGCGGCACGAACTGGACAAGGCCGAACTCGCGGCGAAGCTGCTCGCCGAGGAGTACCGCGCGCAGGCCGCCGAGCCCGCGGTGCACGACCTGGTCGAGGTCGTCACCGGCGCGGGCGCGGTCTCGCAGCGCTTCCTCCAGCTCCAGCTGGGCGCGAGCACCGAGGTGTGCGCCCTGGTGACCGGCAACCCCGTGGCCGTCACCGGCATGGAGAACAACGCGGAGGAGCAGGCCGCGGGCCGCGGCGTCACCTACCGCGTGGTGGTCGAGCGCTCCGTCCTCGCGCTCCCCACCGGGCTCATCGAACTGTCGACGGCGATCGGCCGCAACGAACAGGTGCGCGTCGTGGACCGCGTCCCGACGAAGCTGGTGATCGCCGACGGCTCCCTCGCGATGGTGCCGCTGACCTCGCGCAGGGCCGAGCCCGCCGCGCTCGTGGTGCACGCGAGCGGTTTGCTCGAATCCCTGAGCGGGCTCTTCGAGGCGGTGTGGCGGGAGGCGCTGCCGCTGCGGCTCGGCGAGGACGGCCGCTCGGTCACCGAGGACGCCGCCGAAGGACCCGACGGCGCGGACCTGGAGATCCTGTCGCTGCTGCTCGCGGGCCTGACGGACGCGAGCGTCGCCAAGCAGCTCGACCTGGGCCTTCGGACGGTGCAGCGCCGGGTCAAACGCCTGATGGAGCTGGCGGGCGTGACGACGCGCCTCCAGCTGGGCTGGCACGCGTACGAACGGGGCTGGGTGGCGCGCTAGCCCGTGTCGATGCGGCAGGGTGCGCCAGGGTGTGGCAAGGACTGACGCGCGATCTGCGGTTTTGCCCCGTTTCCTGCACGCTTGGCAGATGGGAGCGTGGGAACTTCTGCTGGTCGGAGTAGTGCTGCTGCTCGGAATCGGCGGAGTGCTTGTCCCCGGAGTGCCGGGACCGTGGCTGGTGTGGGCCGCGATTCTGTGGTGGGCGCTGCAGGATCCGGAGCCGGTCGCCTGGGGGATCCTGGTCGGCGCCTCCGTCGTACTCCTCGTGGCGCAGGGGGTCCGATGGCTGCTGCCGCCACGGCGACTGCGGGAGAGCGGCGCCACGCGCCGGACAGCCGTGTACGCGGGCGCCGGGGCACTGGTGGGGTTCTGCGTGCTGCCGGTGATCGGGTCGCTCCCGGGATTCGTCGGAGGGATCTACCTCTCGGAGCGGCTGCGGCTCGGCGGGCACGGGGAGGCGGCCACGGCGACGCGGACGGCCATGCGGGCGGGCGGGTGGAGCGTGCTGACCGAGCTGTTCGCGTGCTTGTTGATCGCGGGGGCGTGGCTGGGGGCCGTGATCTGGGGTTGAGGCCGACAAGGCCGTTGAGCCCCGACACCCACTACGAGGCCCACTACGACACCCACTCAGTATGAGTTCACATACATATACCGCCATCGGATCTCTCCCGCCTCATTGACGGGATGCCGCACCATCTCTAGCTTTCAGCGGAGGTAAAGCTCCGATGACTGACTATGACTCGATGGCGCGGTAACTGCTCGGGAGACGCGATGCCAAAACCGTCCAGAAGAACCGTGCTCGCCACCACCGGAACCGCGGTCGGCGGCGCGCTGATGGCCGGGGGCCTGCCCGCCCAGGCCACGGCCGCTCCCCAGGAGACGGGAGCGGGAGCAGGAGCAGGAGCAGAAGCAGCAGCGCTGAGCGCGCCCGGCGACCCCTGGCGCACCGTCCTCGACGACGCCGATCTGGTCTGGCAGAAGCTGCCGAAGACCTGGTACGAGGGTCCCTACCTGGGCAACGGCTTCCTCGGCTCGGGGATCTACGCGGAACCGAGCACGCGGCCGGACGGCCGGACCACCGCCCTGCGCTTCAACATCCAGCACTCCGAGGTGCAGGACCACCGCCCCGAGTTCGGTTCCCTCTTCGGCCTCGCACGCCTGCCGATCGGCCACTTCACCCTCGAACCCGTCGGCAGGATCACGGGCGTCGACTGGCGCCTGCGGCTGCGCGACGCCGAGCTGACCGGCACTCTCACCACCGACAAGGGCACCCTGAAGCTCCGCGCGCAGGTGCACGACACGCGTTCCGTCCTCGCCGTCGAGGTCGCACCGAGCGCGGGCGAGCGCGGCTTCCGCTGGGTGTTCCATCCGGCCGACGCGATCAGCCCGCGCGCCGCGTTCAAGCCGCTGCCGGAGGGATACGCGGGCAACCCGCCCGCCGAGATCAAGGAGTACGACGGCGTCACGGCCGCCGTACAGCCGCTGCTCGCTGGCGGCCGGCACGTCACCGCGTGGCGGGAGCGGACGCGGGGCAGCACACGGACGCTGTACGTGAACGTGGCGCACTCGCACCCGGGCACGGCGGCCCGCGACCGTGCGGTGCGCGCGGTGCGGGGTGCGGCGGCCCTCTCGTACGACGGGCTCGCGGTGTCGCACCGGGCCTGGTGGCACGCGTACTACCGCAAGAGCTTCCTGTCGCTGCCCGACGCCCGGATGCAGCGCTTCTACTGGATCCAGCTCTACAAGACGGCGGCGGCAGCACGTCGCGACGCCCCGGTGATGGCGACCTGCGGCCCCTGGCTGGAGCCCACCCCGTGGCCCAACACCTGGTGGAACCTGAACGTTCAGCTGGAGTACTGGCTGATCCACGGCTCCAACCACCTCGAACTCGACGCCGTGACACGCGCGTTGAGCGAGTTCCGGTCCAACCTCACCAAGGAGATGGCCGCCCCCTACCGCGCGGACTCGCTCGGCATCCCGCGCACCACGGATCCGTCCTTGGTGAACGGCGCATCGGTGACGGACGGCGGTTACGGGGTCGGCGTCCCCGGCCAGGACCCGCCGACTCCGGAGGTCGGCAACCTCACTTGGGCTCTGCACAATGTCTGGCTGAGCTACCGCCACACCATGGACAAGTCGATCCTGCGCGACGTCCTCTTCCCCCTCCTGCGGAAGGCGGTCACCTACTACCTGCACTTCCTGGAGCCGGGCCCGGACGGCAGGCTGCACCTCCCTGCGACCTACTCGCCCGAGTACGGCGGCAACTCGCGCGACTGCAACTACGACCTGATGCTGCTCAAGTGGGGCTGCCGCACGCTCCTCGAATCAGCGGAACTCCTGGGTGTGAACGACACGTTGGCGCCGCGCTGGCGCGACGTGGGGAGCAGGCTCGCCGCGTACCCGACCGACGCGAACGGCTACATGATCGGCGCGGACATCCCCTTCGCGAAGTCGCACCGCCACTACTCCCACATGCTCGCGGTATACCCCCTCTACGAGGTGACGGGCCGCACGGCGGACGAACGCGCCCTGATGGAGAGGTCCCTGGCCCACTGGGTCGGCTTCGAGGGTGCCCTGCAGGGCTACACGTTCACGGGCGCGGCGTCCATGTCGGCGCTGCTCGGCAAGGGCGAGGACGCGCTGAAGTACCTGGGGCAGCTGATGACGCGGTTCATCCAGCCCAACACCATGTACAAGGAGTCGGGCCCGGTCATCGAGACCCCGCTCTCCGCCGCACAGTCCCTGCACGACATGGTCTGCCAGTCCTGGGGCGACGTCATCCGCGTCTTCCCCGCGCTGCCGTCGGCGTGGGCGGACCTCACGGTGCACAACTTCCGTACGCAGGGGGCGTTCCTGCTCAGCGCGGTGCGCAAGGGCGGGGTGACCCGCTGGGTGCGGCTCGTGAGCGAGGCGGGGGCGCCGTGCGTCGTGCGGCACGGGATCGCGGGGGCGATCGAGGTGCGGGACGAGCGGGGGCGCCCTGTCTCGTACGAGGACGTGGGCGAGGGCGCGGTCGAGATCGCCCTCGGGCGGGGCGGGTCGGCGCTGATCACCGCTGAGGGTGACCGGCCCGATCTGCGGATCACTCCGGTCGAACCGAACGAGGATGCGCCGCGCTGGGGCCTTCCGGCGGCCTAGAGCGGCTGCCCGGACCGGCTGTCTGTACCGGCGCCCGGACCGGCGCCCGGACCGGCTGTCCGCCGACCCTGGGGCCAAGATCCGATGCGTGGACGGGGTACGCGTGCGAGGCTCGCGCCATGACCGAATTCAGCGAGGCCGAGCGGGCGTACCTCAAGTCCCAGCGTCTGGGCCGGATGGCCAGCGTCGATGCGACGGGTCAGCCGCAGGCGAACCCTGTCGGGTTCTTTCCGCAGGATGACGGGACGATCCTGATCGGCGGGTACGCGCTGGGCACCACCAAGAAGTGGCGCAATCTCCAGGGGAATCCGAAGGTGTCACTGGTCGTCGACGACATCGTGAGCGAGAGGCCGTGGAAGGTGCGGGGCGTCGACATCCGTGGGGACGCGGAACTCCTCACGGGGCCGCATGAGTTGGGGCCTGACTTCAGTGAGGAGCTGATCCGTATTCATCCTCGGCGGATCCATAGCTGGGGATTGGATCAGTGAATCCTCCCCGACCCCGCCGTCAGCACATGCCGCACCCCGTACGACCGCCACGGCCGCCACCCATCAGGCACCGGCTCACCGGGCCATCCCACATCGGGATCCCCCAACGCCCGCATCCGAATCAACGCCACGACCCCCTCCCCCACACCCGCCAGAGCCGCGAGCCCCGCCCCCGCGTCCTCCCGATCCGCCCCCGCGTCCAACCGCACCCGCCCATCAGCGAGCGCACCGGCCAACTCCCCCAACGGGCCCGGCTCCCCGGCAAGCGCCCCCGGCTCGGGGAACACATGGGTGAGGGCCCCGCACGGCGCGTCCAGCGCCTTCCCGTACCGCTCCACCAGCGAGGAGGCCTCCGCACGCCCCACCAGCGCCCGCACCGCGAACTCCTCGGGATCGGCGGCCCCCGGCGACCGCAGTCCGGGCCGCGCGGCGACCAGCGGAGCGAGCCGTGGATCGGCGCCGAGCCGCTCGTCGACGGCGTACGGATCCGCGTCGAGGTCGAAGAGCCGGCGCAGCCGCTGTACGGCGGTCGTGAGGTCCCGCAGATCCGTCAGATGGAGCCGCGCGTCCAGCCACCCGCCGACCCCGTGATCACTCTCCTCGACGGCCACGATCCCCGTGCCGTACGGCAACCGCAGCGTACGCCGGTAGGTCCGCGCGCCCACGTCGCCGCTGACCTGCTCGACCCCGTCGACGGCCTCGTCGGAGAGCAGGTCGAAGACGGCACCGGCCAGGTAGGCCCCCCGGTAGGCGAGCCGCAGCGGCACTCCGGCGGCCGGGGTGGCGCGCCCCGCGCCCCTGCCACGCGGCGCGGCGTCCCGCAGGGCGGTGGGCGTCAGCGCGTACACCGCCCGGATCGTGTCGTTGAACTGCCGCACGCTTGCGAACCCCGCGGCGAACGCGATCTCCGTGATCGGCAGCCCCGTGGTCTGGAGCAACACCCGCGCGGTGTGCGCCCGTTGGGCCCGCGCGAGGGCGACAGGACCCGCCCCGAGCTCGGCGGTGAGCTGCCGCTGCACCTGCCGTGAGCTGTAGCCGAGCCGCACGGCGAGGCCGGGGACGCCCTCGCGGTCGACGACACCGTCACCGATCATGCGCATGGCGCGGCCCACGACGTCCGCGCGTACGTTCCACTCCGCGGACCCCGGCACGGCGTCCGGACGGCAGCGTCGGCAGGCCCGGAATCCGGAACCCTGGGCCGCGGCCGCCGTGGTGTAGTAGCGGACGTTCTGGCGCTTCGGGGTGACGGCGGGGCAGCTGGGCCGGCAGTAGATGCCGGTGGTCTCGACGGCGAAGAAGAACTCTCCGTCGAAGCGCGCGTCGCGGCTGCGCACCGCCTCGTACCTGGTCTCTTCATCGATCACATGGACCAGTGTGCGGCCTCGCAGGGCGTTCGGCTGGCGGAATTCGGACACCACGTTGCGGGGGGCCCGAGCGCCCCGCGACGTGGTGCCGCGCCGCTAGCGGAAGCGGCCCCGCTTGGCCTCCATGGCCGCCTTGCCCTCCGCGCCCCGCAGCTTCCACTCGCGGCGCATGTCCGCCCGGAGCTTGGCGTCCGTCTTGGCGACGATGCGCTGGTTCTCGCGGATCAGCTTGCGGTAGCTGTCGAGGCGGCGGCTCGGGAGCGTGCCGTCCTCGACGGCCGCGAGTACCGCGCAGCCGGGCTCGGCGGTGTGGGCGCAGTCGTGGAAGCGGCAGTCGGCCGCAAGCTCCTCGATCTCGGAGAAGACCTGGCCGACGCCTGCCTCGGCGTCGAACAGACCGACACCGCGCAGCCCCGGCGTATCGATGAGGACGCCACCGGCGGGGAGCACGAGGAGGTTGCGGGTCGTCGTGGTGTGGCGGCCCTTGCCGTCCACGTCACGGGCCGCGTTGACGTGCATGACGTCCTCGCCGACCAGCGCGTTGGCCAGCGTCGACTTGCCCGCTCCCGACTGGCCGAGCAGGACGGACGTACCGCCGGAGACGACGGCGCACAGGACGTCGACGCCTTCCCCGGTGGTGGCGCTGACCGGGAGCACCTGGACGCCGGGGGCCGACGTCTCCACGTCCTCGACCAGGTAGGACAGGCCGGTGGCGTCCGGAACCAGGTCGGCCTTGGTCAGGACGACCAGCGGCTGGGCCCCGGACTCCCAGGCCAGCGCAAGGAACCGTTCGATCCGGCCGAGGTCGAGCTCGACGGCGAGCGAGATCGCGATGATCGCGTGATCGACGTTGGCCGCGAGGATCTGCCCCTCGGACCGCTTGGAGGAGGTGGAGCGCACGAAGGCGGTACGGCGCGGCAACAGCGTCCGGACGTACCGCGGATCGCCGCCCTCGGGGTCGACGGCGACCCAGTCCCCCGTGCACACGACCTTCATCGGGTCACGGGGAACGACGAACTCGGTGTCGGCACGCACCGTACCGACCGGGGTGACGACATCGCACTGCCCACGGTCGACGCGCAGCACACGGCCGGGCAACAGACCCTGCGCCGCGTACGGGGTGAAATCGGCTTCCCACTTCTCGTCCCAGCCGTAGGGCGCGAGAGGGTGCGAAGACGGAGAAGAAGCCTGCGGGGATGCAGAGGAAAACAAGGGGTGACCCTTCACAGGGGTGGCCCCGGCGCACGCGCA
This sequence comes from Streptomyces sp. NPDC031274, assembly GCF_055570235.1. NCBI lineage: Bacteria > Bacillati > Actinomycetota > Actinomycetes > Kitasatosporales > Streptomycetaceae > Streptomyces > Streptomyces sp. NPDC031274. The sequence continues at coordinate 65,716 of NZ_JBVIHP010000023.1, forward strand.
CTCGGGCGCGTGGAAGAGGGGAAGGTCAGCCGGTGGCCACGGAGGTGGAATGAACGGACTTCTCGATGCGGGCAGCGCCCATCTCAACGACAGCCATCGGTCACACCTCCTGTACCAAGTCAGGTCAAGTCACCTGCGGCACCCCTGGGGGCCACCGCTCGAACAACACCAACGATAGAGATGCACCGGCCGTGACGCCATCGGATTACTGCTCGCCAACGGCGGCATGGCGGGACCTCACCCGCTCACAGACCTGCTCCCAGTAGTCCTTGAGCCATGGCCAGCGCGTATGCAGACAGGGTGTACGCGTCGGAGATTCGCCGGTCTGCGACCATGGCGCGGAACTCCTCCTGCGATACGGCCAGGTACGCGTCGATTCCCTCCGCCCTGGCACCCCGGTCGGGTTTGTCGGCCAACTGCGCGGTCCCGACGCGGGCGAGGTACAGATGGTCCACGCCGGCGCGTAGGCCGGTGTCGGGAGAAACAGCGCCGAGATAGGTGAAGTCCACGACGTGGACTCCCAGCTCTTCCTGGAGTTCCCGAGCGGCCGTACCGGCCCCGTCCTCCCCCGGGTCACCGAATCCGCGGGGGATCTCCCAATGCAGGGCCCGATCGGCATGGCGGAAGTGGTGCAGCAGAACGATGCGTCCATCGGCGAGCACCGGAAGCACGGCGGCTCCCCCCGACACGGGCACGATGCGGATGTACGTCCCCAGCCTGCGATCCCCGCGGTTCGCGAACCGTACGGCGTCACGCACCAGACAGAAGTAGGCGTCGCGATAGACGACGCCGATGTCTCCGGCGCTCTCGGGCAGCCCGGCCGCGACGGCCGCCCGTGAGGCTTCGTCAGATGCCTGTTCCTGGTCGGCGCGGTCGAGGAGGATCTCGAAAGCCGCGCCTGGTGGGTTCTCGAAGAGCTCCGGGCGTTGCTCACGCAGCGCGTCGTAGGCCGTGAGTGCGACCTGCTTCCTGGCGGCTCGATCGTGCGCGCTCATGACTCCCCTTGTCTGCGCGCCACGTCGGGGCCGCCGTGGCGGGGACGAACGCACGCCGGTCACAGATACAAAGCGATGGGAAGACGGTCGACCCGGGCCTCCACTGACGTGTACGTCTCCATGCTCTCCCGGTAATGGTCGTGCAATGCCTGAACCACGTCGAAGACGCCGGTGGACGACGATCTCAACGCCGCTCTGCTCCCGCGCAGCAAGGAACTCACCGTCGACGCCAACGCCGTGTCACGCACGGACCACAACGGCACACCGATGGCACCGGCTCCGCTGATGATCAGGGAACGCATGAACCCGAGGACGTCACCGCCGTCGGACCCCATGCCCTGCCCGGCCAGGCAGGCTCCGAGCACGGTGAGCTTGTTCCTCGGCAGGCTGACGCGCAGGGCGAGGTCGAACTGCGACAGCATGTCCGTCTCTCCCAGGTGGATCAGCGGGCCGGACACCTCGGGCTCGTTCACATACACTCCGTGGCCGGCGTACAAGAAGAACTCCGGCTTCACCGCGATCAGTTGCTCGAGCCCTTGCCAGTCGGCGGCGAAGGCGCCCTCTACCTTACCCACGAGGGCGTCGGGGACTTTGCCAGCCACATGGACATGCCTTGCGGTCCAACTGGCGTCGACGATCTCGCGGCCCGTCGCCCGCGCATCGGTGGACATCAGTGCCGCGAGGTCGTCGTCGTGTTCCATCAGCTGTTTCTTGAGCAGATGGCGGCCACGGGTGACAAAAGCGGCCACGCTCACCGAGTGCGACAGCGGAACCCGGGCAGCGAGCGGCCGGTCGTCCTCCGGCGCGGTGGCGACGTGCAGCGGGATCGCGAAGATGTCGTCGGTCGGGATCAGCGTGAGGTGGGTCGGCGAGCCACCCCTGTTGGCGCTCTCCCACACCGGCCTGACCAGAAGGTTCCAGATACGCCGACAGGTTTCTTCCCTGGGCACCGGAAACTCCTGATCGTCGAGATCCTCGAAGACCTTGCGTGCGAGATCGGCCACATCCGCGTAGAGGACGGAGGGCAGCAGCGTCAGCACCCCGTCGCGACAGACCATGATGCCCAGAGAGTCGGGCTCGGGCGTCTCCTCGCCGTCCAGGGCCACGTCCGACGTACCAAAGCGGAAGTACCGCACGACACAGGAACCCTCGTGGTTGAGGGTGTACTGCACCAGCTGATGGGCGATGTCCTCGTCATGTGTCGCCGATGTCAGCGGGTGGTGGAGGAAGTGGTCCTCGTACTGTTGCTCCCGCTCGACGAGCAACTCTCGACGCTCCCTCGCCTTCGCCGCCTCGACAGGGGTCTGTGCCCGCAGGGGCATTCGACGACCGTCCGGACGGTCCCCCGCTGCCTGGGATTCGTACAAGGCGGTGGGCAGCGGGTGGGCGGGGCGGCCGAGAACCGGCGGGCGAGAGGATGCGAGCAGGTCCAGAAGTTCCCGGCCTGAAGACTCCTCCACCAGGGACACGATCTTCTCCAGGTCCTCCTGCCGATGACTGCCCCGTGCCATCTGCGCGCCGATGGCCCGCAGGTAGGCAGGCCTCACGTGATTGGCGTAGGCGCGCTTGTACACGGGGAGAGCGATCGCTTCCCGCACCGACTCCGCCATCTTCAGCCGGCGGTCCAGCACGTCCCGCGGACGATCGGCCGCGGGAAGGGCGGCAGCCGTCTCCCGGTAGTAGCGCACGGTGTAGGCGTAGAAGTCGACGTCAAGACCGGCCCGGCGGCCCGTACCGGCCGCGTCGCCCTCCAGTTCGTCCAGCAGCCGCCCCAGGTCGGCCAGACCGTCGCGGCCTCCGCCGAGCCGAGCAAGGTTCTGGCGGGCGATCCGCCGACCACGCTCCCACCCCGGCCCCGCGTACTTCGTCTGGCCGTGCCCCAAGTCACGCAGGGTCACGAAGTGCTCTTCGGGATGGTCTCCGCAGAGGGCCTCGTTCAAAAGCGACTGTGCCATGCGGTACGTGTCGTTCAATCCCTCGGAGATGGCCTTGGAGCGCGCGGTGACGCGCAGCGACCGCTCGCTGTCCCCGGCCTGCCTCAGGGCGGTGGCGAGGTTGTGGAGACAGTTGGAGTAGCCGCGCAGGAACTCCCGGTGTCTCAGGGGCGTCGCCTCGTCCGGAAGGGTCTTGACGTCGACACCCTGCTCGCTCGCCTGCTGGAGAAGCTTGTCCTGCATCTGCCACATCGCGGGGAGGAACGCATTGGCGTCCGTGCGGCCGCCCTTCTCCGGGGCCTTCTCCCGCGCCGCCTGGCCGCGTTCCTCGTACTCGGCACGCGTGTAGTTGCTGAGTAAGTCGGGCAGTGCCCACCACAGCCGGGCCTTCTCGGCCACCTGCACCGCGGTTCCGAAGGCACGGCGGGAGGCGGTGTAGCTGCCAAGGCGGTAACGGATCCGACCGACTCCGTCATACCAGCGGGCGAGGGCGTAGGCGGGGAAGACATCATCGGGGTCGGCATCGCCGGTCAACCACGCCAGCAGCCGTTCAGCATCAGGCTGGGACGCCTCGACTAGTCGCAGCGCCGAGAGTAACTCGTAGGCGACGTCTGCCTGAACGATTTCGCACCAGTGGGCGCCGACTCGACGGGCGATGCCACGGGCACCCGCTTCGGGGTCCTTGGTGTGCGCTCGGGCCAAGCGCAGCATTCCGGTGGCATCCGCCTGGCGCATCGGAGCGTCGAAGTCGATGTCGAACCTCATGATCAGATCCTCGACGTCCAGTGCCTCGACGAAGGTCCTGATCATGGAGCTGGGGTCCTGCGGGTGATGTCCATCGTCCTGAGGCATGGGGTGAACTCCTCGGTTGTTGCCCCGAGTCCGCGACTCCGGGGCTGCGGTGTCCAAGGTGGCGTCGCGGACAGGGAGGGAGGGCGAGCGAGCGTGGGGGCGTCGCGCGGCAGACGGGCACTGTCTGACAGGCCCTACCGCGGTCGCGCCAGGACGTGTGTCGCGAGGAACGCGATCAGACCGGTCACGAAGGCGCCGGAGAGCGTCCACGCAGCGGCGGGCGGCTCCATTCCTCCGCGGGTTGCCAAGGCCGTGACGGTCAGCCACCCCAGAGCGGCACCGAGCAACCCCGCGGCGCCCGAGTCGAGCCATCTGTATCGGGGTGACGCGGGCGCGACACCTGCCCAGCGCAGCACGGTCAGGGGCAGGGCAAGGGCGAGAGTCGCCCCCACGGCGATGACCGGGGATTGAAGGACCGCGCGTATCGGCACCTCGTAACTCATCGCCTGCGCTGCCCCCAGCGCAGTGAGGACCGATCCCAGAATCGACGTCTGCACGAGCGTCAACCACCCTCGATGCACAGCCAGTTCACGCTCGACGAGCACCGAGACAGCCGCACGCACGCCGTCCGCGCGCTCGCGCACGGCTTCAAGATGCAGCCGGTCCTTCTCGACCTGCTTGATGAGCCATTCGGCTTCCGCCAAGTCGGTCACGGTCCAGGAGACCCCCTTGCCGCGCCTGCGGACTCCGGGGGTATGCAGGCGCATATTGGCGACGGCGGTCGAGAGGCTGCCGGTCAGCTGGCGCTGCCGGGTGATCGTCCACAGCAGTCCCTGCGGGCCGAATTGCGCCTCGTCGACCAGCGTCGATGCCTTCAGCACTCGCTCCAGCCGCACGGGACGGTGCGTCGCGGACTTCAGCTCCCGCAGGAGCGCTGCGGTCCGCTCGTCGCTCTCGGCGATCTGCGCGTACGACGCCCCCGAGGCCTCATACAGCTGCCCTTGGTGGCGGATCTTCGAGAACTGGAGCAGATAGCGTGCGAGCGGCATCAGCCCGAGCCGACCCCCGACAGCCCAAGCCCATTCGTCGAGGGCGGTCTCCTCGCGAGCCGGAGCCAGGACGTAGAGGTCGGTGACTTCTTCAGGTCCGCCGGTGTCATGGGATCGCCAGACGTCGAACCCCTGCTCCGTGCGGTCGAAGCCGGTCCACCAGGGCTCACTGCCCGTCCGGGGCGCATGTCGACGTATGAGATCGCACATCGCGCGCTCTCTCCGGGCGAACCCGCCACGTCCGTAGAGCGCCTCGAACACCCGGAACTCGCCGAGCAGCCCCCAGGGCCGGGGCGGCAGGCCCACAGCCGCCACCGCTCCGCTCCACTCGGCGTCGAGGTCGCTCCACTGGCCGAGGTCCGCCGTCGTGTCGTTGGGCGCGAGCAGGGCGACAACACCGACGACGTCATGTTGGGCGAAGGCGAAGGCGGAATAGAGGGAGGCGTCTCCCGTCCGCCGCGCGGCCGCCAGCACATTGAACTCAAGGGTGGTCGTCGGCGCCGAGCCGAAGTCGATGTGATCCGCAGGTGCCTGGATCCCCGGAATCGGCTCGATCATGCCCAGCGAACGGCACGCTCGCCACAGGGAGTCGAGATATTTTCGCGAGTGATTTTCGATTTCCGAATCAGCCGGCGCAAACGCCATGACAAGCAAGGCAGGCTTGGTGATTCCGCTCATGTCACGCAACCTGCTTTCGCACATGCGAAACGCCGTCGCGAAACGCTGGCGATTTCTTCGAAGTGCGATTCTGCGGGCGGCCCGCCTCGACGTTCTGCGGCTCGGGCACGCCTGCTCACGCCGACGTGCCCCGGCCCTCGCGGGTGCCCGGGGAGCGTCCCTCCGGACTGCGCAGGTCGGCGGTGAGCCGTTCGATCAGATGATTGCGTTGCTCCCGCTGCTGCGCCGGTATAGCTATGCCTTTCGCGCCCAACTCGGCCCGTGCGCGGCGCGCCTCTTTTCGTTCCAAGGGTTCGAGCGGGGCGAGCACACTCCTGATCTTGGTGTCGTCCCCTTCAGAGAGCGCGGCGCCGATCCGGTTCAGTACGTCACCGACGATGCGCCACTCTTCTGCGGTGAGCTGCTCCCAGCCCTCGATCTCCTCAAGACGCCCAATGATCTGCTGTGGTCTCATGAGCCCTCCCCCGATGAGCCGCACGCTTTCCCCGCATCCCCGAACGTAAAGTCTATCGTCGAAGAACCCGTCTAACGCCGGGGAATCTGAAATGTTCGGCCGCGAGAATCCGCCGCCGCCCGCGCCCCCCGCACGGCGGACACCGGCGTGGGCGCCAGCGTCCTGCGCAAGTTGGTGCGCATCGTCGACGCCGCGTCGAGGACGTAGTTCTGCCGGACCTTCCAGGGGCTGCGGTCGCCCTGTCGGGGGAACGCGTCGATGGAGCGCTGGACGTATCCGGAGGCCAGGTCGAGCAGCGGGCGTTCGTTCAGGGTGCTCGTCGGCCTCGGTTCCACCGCCGCGTAGTCGTGCTCGCGCATGTGGTTGAGCACCTTGCACACGAGGCGGGACGTCAGGTCGGCCCGCAGGGTCCAGGACGCGTTGGTGTAGCCGATGCAGACGGCGAAGTTCGGGACGCCCGTCATCATCGCGCCGCGCCACACGAACTGCCGGTTCAGTTCCACCTGTCGGCCGTCGACGCGCGGGGCGATGCCGCCGAACGCGAGGAGTTGGAGTCCGGTGGCGGTCACGACCACGTCGGCCTCCAGGACGCGGCCGGACTTCAGCCGGATGCCCTCGGGGACGAAGCGGTCGATGTGGTCGGTGACGATCTCGGCGTCGCCCGTCTTCAGGACCTCGAACAGGTCGGCGTCGGGCACCGCGCACAGCCGCTGGTCCCACGGGTCGTAGGACGGCGTGAGGTGGTCGGCGACCAGCTTGTCGTCCTTGACGATGCGCTTGTTGAGGCCGGTGAGCAGTCGCCGTGCGGCCTTCGGGCTGCGGCGGCAGAACTGGTAGAGGCCGATGGCGAAGAGGATGTTCTTCGTGCGCACGACCCGGTGGGCCGCGTTCGCGGGCAGGACGGCCCGGATGCCGTCGGCCAGCCTGTCCCGCGAGGGCAGCGAGCCGATCCAGGTCGGGCTGCGCTGCAACATGGTGACGTGTGCGGCGCTCTCCGCCATCGCGGGTACCAGCGTGACGGCGGTGGCGCCGCTGCCGATGACGATCACGCGCTTGCCCGCGTAGTCGAGGTCCTCGGGCCAGAACTGCGGGTGCACGACCGTGCCGGTGAAGGATTCGGCGCCCGGGAACTCGGGGGCGTGGCCCTGGTCGTAGTTGTAGTAGCCCGTGCAGGAGTACAGGAAGTCGCAGGTGACCGTGGTCAGGGTGCGGCCGCCGGATTCGTCGGTGCGCTCCAGCGTCACCGTCCAGCGCGCCGTCGCGGTCGACCAGTCTGCGCCGACGACCTTGGTCCCGTAGCGGATGTGGCGGTCGATGCCGAACTCCGCTGCCGTGTCCTTGATGTAGCTCAGGATGGAGTGGCCGTCGGCGAGCACCTTCGAGTCACGCCAGGGCTTGAAGGCGTAGCCGAGCGTGAACATGTCGGAGTCCGAGCGCACACCCGGGTAGCGGAACAGGTCCCACGTCCCGCCCATGGACTGCCGGGCCTCGATGATCGCGTACGAGAGCTCGGGGCACTCGGTCTGCAGCCGGTACGCGGCGCCGACGCCGGAGAGGCCCGCGCCCACGATCACGACGTCGATGTGCTCGGGCGGGGCGGCGATACCGGCGGTGCCATCGGTACCTTCGGCGCTGGAGTCTGCGGTGTGCGTCATGCTCCTCAGTGTCCGGAAGCACACCCGGCAGGAATTGACCCGGGGCGACAGATCTTTGACCCTGGACGACATGTCCGTGATCAGATCGGCGGGTCTTCGCGGTTTCCGCGCGACGGTGGCGGAGCTCGGCGGCGACGCCGAAGCCTATGCCCGGCAGGCGGGCTGCCCTACGGCCGCCCTCGACGGGGACGACCTCCTGGTGCCCGAGGAGGCGATGGCCACGGTACTTGAGCTCGCCGCCGAGGATCTCGGCTGTCCGGATCTCGGCCTGCGCATCGCGACCCGGCAGGATCTCGGCATGCTCGGCGCCCTCGCGCTCGCCATCCAGAACTCCGCCACCCTCGGGGACGCCCTGGAGTGCACCACGCGCTATCTGTTCGTCCACGCGCGCTCGCTGAGCCTCAGCCTTGAGCCGGACCCGTACGGCACTCCGGGGGTGGCCGCCCTGCGCTACGGCGTGCGCGAGGGGGTCGAGGCGCCGCCCCAGGGCATCGATCTCTCCCTGGGGTTCATGCACCGGGCCATCGTCTACCTCGTCGGCCCGTACGGCCTCGGCTCGGTCGAGCTGCCGCATCCGCTGCTCGCTCCGCTCTCGGTGTACGAGGACTTCTTCGGCGTCCCGGTGAAGGCGGACCGCCCCGCCGCACTGCTGCGTGTCCCGCTCAGCCTGGCCGACCGACCGCTCGGCGGGGGGAACGCGCATCTGCGCCGCCTCGCACTCGCGTACCTGGACGAGCAGCTGCCCACGGAGTGCACGGACGCCGTCAGCGGTGTCCGCGCCGTCGTCGCGCGTTCGCTCGGTACGTCGCCGCCCGAGATCGTGACGGTCGCCCGTCTCCTGAACGTCCATCCGCGCACCCTCCAGCGACGGCTGCGCGCGGCGGGCACGACGTTCGCCGAGGTCGTCGACGAGGAGCGGCGCGGCGCCGCCCGCCGCTATCTCGTCGACACCGACCTGCCGCTCGGCCAGATCGCCCTGCTCATCGGCCTCTCCGAGCAGTCGGCTCTCAACCGCTGCTGCCGACGCTGGTGGGGTGCGACACCGCGAGCGGTACGGAGCGGGGACAACGCAGAAGCGGGGTGAGCGGAGGGCTCGGTTCCGGCCAGATTCGGCCGTAGAACAGGCCGCTATCTGGCTTGTTGTGTCGTGGACCAAGTAGATGCCCCAGGCATCCAATGGGACAGGTAAAGGGAGCCCCTCCGCTTGTGAGGTAAGTCCATGACGGAATCAGTCACGTCCGAACCCACCTCAGCAATCGCGTCCGAAGCAGTCACGTCCGAAGCGGTCGCCTTCCCGCAGGACCGCACGTGCCCCTATCACCCGCCACAGGCGTACGAACCACTCCGCGAGGCCCGTCCGCTCTCCCGGGTCCGGCTGTTCGACGGACGTTCCGTCTGGGTGGTCACCGGGCAGGGGACGGCCCGTGACCTGCTCATCGACCCGCGCCTCTCCACCGACCGCGAGAACGAGGCGTTCCCCGCGCCGACGGAGCGCTTCGCGAAGGTACGCAACCGCCGTGTCGCCCTGCTCGGCGTCGACGACCCCGTGCACAACACCCAGCGCCGGATGCTGATCCCCAGCTTCTCCGTGAAGCGGATCGCCGCTCTGCGCCCACGGATCCAGGAGACGGTCGACCGGCTCATCGACGCCATGGAGGCACAGGGGTCACCGGCCGAGCTGGTCAGCGCGTTCGCACTGCCGGTTCCTTCCATGGTGATCTGCGCCCTGCTCGGCGTGCCGTACGCCGACCACGAATTCTTCGAGGAACAGTCGCGCCGACTGCTGCGCGGCCCCCGCGCCGAGGACACCGAGCGGGCGAGAGACGAACTCGACGCCTACTTCTACGCGTTGATCGAACGCAAACGCCGGGAGCCGGGGGACGGACTCCTCGACGAGCTCATCCACCGGCAGCTCTCCGAGGGGGCGCTCGACACCGAGGAACTGGTCAGCCTGGCGACGATCCTGCTGATCGCGGGGCACGAGACCACGGCGAACATGATCTCCCTCGGCACGTTCACGCTCCTCCAGCACCCGGAGCAGCTCGCCGAACTGCGGTCCGAGCAGACGCTGATGCCCGCCGCCGTCGAGGAGTTGCTGCGCTTCCTGTCCATCGCGGACGGAATGCTGCGCGTGGCGAAGGAAGACATCGATGTCGCGGGCAGCACCATTCGCGCGGACGACGGCGTCATCTTCTCCACCTCCCTCATCAACCGCGACAACGCGGCGTACGAGACACCGGAGGAACTGGACTTCCACCGCGCCGACCGCCACCACCTGGCCTTCGGTTTCGGCATTCACCAGTGCCTCGGCCAGAACCTCGCCCGCGCCGAGATCGACATCGCCCTGCGGACGCTCTTCGCGCGCATGCCGGAGCTTCGCCTCGCGGTGCCCGCGCGGGAGATCCCGTTCAAACCGGGCGACACGATCCAGGGGATGCTCGAACTCCCCGTCACTTGGTAGGCGAGGGAGGAGACGAGCGTGCGGGTTCATGTCGAACAGGAGCGGTGCGTGGGTGCGGGGATGTGCGCGCTCACCGCTCCGAGCGTCTTCACCCAGGACGACGACGGCTTCAGCGAGGTGCTCCCCGGCCGCGAGGACGGGGGCGGCGACCCCCTGGTGCGTGAGGCCGTACGGGCCTGCCCGGTGCAGGCGGTCACCGTCGACGAGTCCTGACCGGGCCGTCGTACCGGCCCTAACCGCGCAGCGTCACCGTAAAACTGCGTCCGTACGCGTGGTGGGTGTCGACGTCGATCCGGGTCCCGCCGTGGACCCGGCTCACGCGCACCCCCGCGTCGGCCTCGACCTGCCGCAGGGAACGGCCGCGCAGCAGCACGCCGACCCTGTCGCGGTCCATCGTCGGATCGGACACGGCCACGGTCGTCGGGCCCCGCCTCTCGCTCCGTACGAGCACCGAGGCGGGGCCCTCGATCCGTAGCCCGGCGGGCCCGGCGACCTCGTGACCGCCTGCCGTGAAGGTGTTCGCGGCGGTCAGACCGAGGCCCGCGTGGCCGATGGCCTGCATCCGGACCGTGTTGGCGAGCACCTTCAGCGGCTGCCCGCCCCGGTACGACCTCAGCCCGGTCTCGCCCGCGTTCGGCACCAGCGCGTAGGCCAGGGAGAGCGGCCGGGCCCCGGCAGCCCGGTCCACGCTCACGCCGAGGACCGTGCGCGTCACCGCCGTGTCCGGGTTCGCGGTGCGGACGATCCGGCGGCTGCGCGTGACCTTTCCCAGGGCGACCCGCACCTTCGGGGTGTCAAGGAAGACGTAGCCGACGGAGGTGCTTCGCGTGGCGTTGGCGTAGCGCAGCCAACGGAGGTCACCGCTGCCCGCGCCGCTCCACGGGCGGCCGTCACGCAGCTCGCCCGTGACGGAGACCTGGTCGTCCGGGGCCGCGACGCGCGCGTCGACCGTCGTCGTCACAGCGCGCCGCGCGCCGTCACCCACCCCCGCCGCGAGCACCACGATCTCCTCGTCGAGCAGGAACCACGACTTCGTCGCCGTCGCGTTGCGATATACGACGAAGTCGTCCGGCAGCAGCTCCCGGTCGCGGAAGGCGACATCACTGGACTGCACCGCCCCGACCGCGCCGTACGCCCCGAGGACCGCGCCCCCGGAGTGCCGGTTGGTGCCGCGCGGGAAGTAGACGTAGGTGTTCTGCGACTCGGAGGAGGAGGTGAAGTTCAGGGGGTGGCCGGGGTTGTCGTAGAACGGCTTCCCGTACAGCTCGGGGATCGTCCGGCGCTGCTCGACAGGGGCGGTGACGCCCGCGAGGCCGTACGGCGAGACCGTGGTGAAGTAGTCGACGCCGTACGCCTGGGTCTGGTCCTGCCCGGAGAGATAGAGGTAGTACGCGCCGTCGCCCTGGAACCACGGCATGAGGTTCTCGCCGCTCATGTACTCGTACTTGCTGATCCGGTCGGAGCTGCGCGCGAGCGCGAAGGCGTAACCCGGTCGGCGATGGACGTGCTTGTCCATGGCGTTGAAGGCGACGCTGCGCGACGCGGGGTTCAGGTCGGCGGGCGGCACGGAGGTGTCGCCGATGATGTCGGCGTAGCGCACGATGCTGACCGGCGAGACGAATCCTGTCGGGTTGAGCGCGGCGCGCGAGGTCGACCTGATGTGCTTCACATAGCTCTTCAGGGCGGTGGCGTCGGCGCCGGTGGACAGCGACGAGAGGTCCACGACGGCCTCGACGACGACCGCCACGTCCGTGTAGCCGCTGTCGGGGCGCGACACCGCACGCCCCTTGACGATCTCCATCATCCAGCCCTCGAAGATGAGCGGCGCGAACCCGTCACGCACCCACCGCCCGACCGTCGGCAGCAGCTCCTCGCCGTGCGCGAAGCCCGTGCCGTCGAGGATCTTGAGGGTCTGCACGACCCGGGTGAGCAGCCCTTTTCCGTACGATCCCGTGTACGCGACGGAGGCGTGCTGGATGAAGGAGCCGTCGGCGTAATAGCCGTCCGTCACCCCGTGCCGGAGGTGGTAGGGGTCGATGGTGACGAAGACCGTCAGCTGGTCGGTGAGTGCCTTGCGAATACGGGCCTCGCCGCCCACGCCGATGAGCGCGCCCTGCAGGATGCGGTTGGTGGTGATGTCGGCGAGGTTGGCGCCGGTGTGGAAGCGCGAGTCGAGGTTCACGTCCCCGCCGGTGCCGTTGCGCAGATAGGCGTCCATCGAGGCGACGTAGGTGGCGATGAGGTCGGGCTTGTAGGTCCGCACCTCGTCGACGAGGAGCGCGAGGGTCTTGCTGACGTGCTGGGAGATGCCGATTTCCCAGTGGAACCAGTTGCCGTAGTAGCCCTTGGACTGATCGCCGTAGTAGCGCTCGTGCAGAAATCCGAGGCCGTCGATCACCCGGCGCTGCACGGCGGTGTCGCCGTAGAGGTCGGAGAGGGTGCCCGGGACGCGGGTGGCGAGGGCGATCTCGTAGAGCCGCTTGAAGGCCGTGTTGAGGTTGGTCTCGTCCGTGCCGAGCGCCAGGCCCGCGAACAGCTCGCCCTCTCCCGCGTCGTCCATCGACGTCAGGTTGGTCCGCGCCGTCCTGTCGATCGCGAGGAGCTTGGCGGCCGTCTCGGGGCGCGCGTTGGACTCGGTGGTCCCCGCGAAGATCCCCGCGGTGTTGGCCAGGAGGCGGGCGCTGTCCGCCGTGGCCTCTGCGGCGCTCACGGGCAGCGCGGGGAGCACCGTCAGGAGACCGGCGGCCGAAAGGGCGGACAGCAGACGTCTGCGGGTGATCTCCATGGCGACCTCCGCCGGTCGGGTTGGCGTTCAGGCGTTCCTGGCTTTCTGGCGGGCGGAGTCAAGCAGACGCCCCGAACGGCGACAAGGCTGAGCGCAACGCCGTCCCGCGTCCCGGTACCGATCGGACCGGCAGCGACTACGCTTGACGGTGTGAGGTCGGAAGAGCACACACCAGGGCCGTTCGCCGTCGTGGCCATCGCTTCGTCCGCCGGAGGTATTCAGGGGCTCGTCGCGATCCTGGGCGAACTCGGCCCCGAGCTGCCCGTGCCCATCCTCGTGGTCCAGCACCTTGATCCCCGTCACCGCACGCTCCTCGCGGAGGTCCTCAGCCGGCGCACGGAACTCGTAGTGAAGCTGGCCGAGAACCAGGAGAGCATCGAGCCGGGGACCGTGTATCTGGCGCCGCCCGACCGACACCTCCTGGTGGGGCCGGACGGGATACTGACGTTGTCGAACAGTAAGCTTGTGCACTTCGTACGCCCCTCGGCCGACCTGCTCTTCGAGTCGGTGGCCGGAGCGTACGGCCCGCAGGCCATCGCCTGTGTGATCACCGGCACCGGCATGGACGGCGCCATGGGCGTGGAGGCGGTCAAGTCGCGTGGCGGCACCGTGATCGCCGAGGATCCGCAGAGCGCACAGTTCACGGGGATGCCCAAGGCCGCGGTGGAGACCGGAGCCGTGGACTTCGTACTCCGTATTGAGGAAATCGCCGCGGCCATCCGCGGACTGGTAGAGGACAAGAGGCAGTGATGGGTGAGTCGTCCGGCGCCGAGACAGGGCAGAACGCGGAGCCGGAGGCGCAGGGTCGTCCGGAACCGGACAGTGAAGCGCAGGAGCTGCGTGACGCGGAGCAGGTGGGTGAAGCAGAGCAGAAGCGTCAGCCGGATCAGAGGACGGGGCAGGGGCGCGAAGCGCAGCCCGCCGAGCTCGTCGACCCGGGCCTGGAGAGTCTGCTCGGGTTCATCCGTGACGCACGTGGATTCGACTTCACCGGCTACAAGCGGTCCACCCTCGGCCGCCGCATCCGCAAGCGCATGGGAGATGTCGGAGTGCAGGGCTTCGCGGACTACCGCGACCTCCTGGAGACCGACGCGGACGAATTCCGTGCTCTGTTCAACACGATCCTGATCAACGTCACCTCCGTGTTCCGCGACCCGGACGCCTGGGACCTCCTGCGGCACGACGTGCTCCCCCGGCTGCTCGAGACCGTCAGCCCGCAGGAGGAGATCCGGATCTGGAGCGCGGGCTGTTCCAGCGGGGAGGAAGCGTACTCCCTGGCCATACTGTTCGCGGAGGAGATCGGCGTCGAGGAGTGCGCGAAACGCGTCAAGATCTACGCCACGGACGTCGACGAGGAAGCGCTGCGCGAAGCCCGCTCGGGTCAGTACATCGCGAAGGTCCTGGAGCCGCTGTCCAAGGAACTGCGCGACAAGTACTTCGAGCGCAATGGCACCCACTACACCTTCCGGACGGATCTGCGCCGCCGCGTCATCTTCGGCCGTCATGACATCACCCGTGACGCCCCGATCTCCCGCCTCGACCTGCTCGTCTGCCGCAACACGCTGATGTACTTCAACGTGGAGGCGCAGACCCAGATCCTCGACCGTTTCCACTTCGCCCTGCGCGAAGGGGGTCACCTCTTCCTCGGCAAGGCCGAGATGCTCCTGAACGACACCGACCGCTTCGAGGCGATCAGTATCCGACAGCGCGTCTTCCGCCGCCGCCCCGGCGGCAACGGGCCGCCGTATCACGCCACACCCCCGCTGAAGGCCAGGGTCAGCATGGCTTTGGAAAGGCAGCCGATCCCGCAGACGGTACAGCTGCGTGATCTGGTCCTGGACTCGACGCCGGGGGCGAGCATCGCCCTGGACAGCAGCGGAATCGTCATCATGGTCAATCACGGGGCACGGGCCCAGTTCGGCCTCACGCCCAACGACGTGGGCAGGCCCTTCCAGGACCTGGAGATCTCCTACCGGCCGGCCGAGCTCCGTTCCCTGATCGACCAGGCCATCTACGAACGCCGCCCGATGCACGTCCGCGGCGCGGAGCGCCGTCTCGGCAACGAGCTGCAGTACTTCGACATCGACATCCAGCCGATCCTGAGCGGGCCGGGCGGACCGGGTCTGCCGGTCGCCATCAACGTCACGTTCCTCGACGTCACGCAGTCCACCCGCCTCAAGGCCGAGGTCAAGCGCGTGCGTGAGGACCTGGAGACGGCGTACGAGGAACTCCAGTCGACGAACGAGGAGCTGGAAACCACCAACGAGGAACTCCAGTCGAGCATCGAGGAGCTGGAGACCACCAACGAAGAGCTCCAGTCGACGAACGAGGAGCTGGAAACCACCAACGAAGAGCTCCAGTCCGGCAATGAAGAGCTCGAGACGATGAACGACGAGATGCGGCTGCGCACCACTGATCTGGACGAGGCGCATGCCTTCCTGGAAGGCGTGGTGAGCAGCATCGCGGCCGGGGTGGTGGTGCTCTCCGCCGACATGCGCACGAAGAACTGGAACCGTGGCGCGATCGACCTGTGGGGTCTGCGCCCGGACGAGGTGCTCGACGAGCATTTCTTCGCCCTCGACTTCGGGCTGCCCACCGACCGCCTGCGCGATGTCATCCAGCGGTGCGTCGCGTCGGGCAAGCGGTCGGGCCCCGTGGTCATCCCCGCGGTGAACCGCATCGGACGAAACATCGATTGTTCGGTCATCTGCTCTCCGTTCGACGGACACAACGGCGGTGTCGTCCTCCTCATGGAAGATGTCGCCGACACAGGGGGCAGCTGACCCGCAAGGTCGTACGCTGTTGGACATGAGCGCCATGGAGGGCAGTTCTCCGGAGACAGGCGGCCGGGCCGACACCGCCCGGCGGCGTGCTGTCCGAGCGGACGAGCGCGCCACGCAGGAGACGACGACCGCCGAGCGCCATGAGCGGCTCTTCGTGGAGACCGGCCGCGTGCTCCACTCGACGATGGCGACGCGGCACCACGCGATCGCGGAACGCCATCGCACCACGGCCCGCCTCCAGCAGGCGTACGCACTCCGGCTGGTGGAGGCGGAGCCCACAGACAGCAGCTTCTCCTCCCTTTTCATGGCGGGGGTGGCGGAGGCCTGCGGAACGCTCAGCGCCGCGCTCACGCTCGTCGGGCCCGATCTGAGCCAACTCGCGGTCGCCGCTTCGGACCAGCCCTCACGCGGCGCCCAGGATCTGGAGTACGTCCTGACGGCGGGCCCCGGACTCGACGCGGTCCGCGCCCGACTTGCGGTGTACGCGTCGGGCCCGGTGCTCGAGACCCGCTGGCCCGGTTACGGCTCCGGCATCGCCGCCCTCGGCCTGAGATCGGTCGCGGCGCTCCCGCTGAAGGTGTCGTCGGGCTGCATAGGGGTGCTCACGGTCTTCGATCCCCCGTCGTCGCTCGCCAGATCGGGGAAGTTCAGCGAGGTCGCCGCCGCGCTGGCGGACGGCGTGCTGATAGGGCCGGACGCGGATCTCGGACTCTACGGCGGCGCGGATCTGCGGGCCACGGTCCACCAGGCCGCAGGCGTGCTGTCCGAGCAGACGGGCGGTTCGGTCAATGACGCCCTGGCGCTCATCAAGGCACGGGCCTTCGCCTCGGGCGTGCCCCTGGACTCGGTGGCCCAGCGTGTCATCTCCGGGGAACTGAAGCTCCGATGACCCGCGCCGTACGGCGAGATCCGTAGCCCGTGCACCATCCGTCCAACTCCCCCGCCGAGAATCCAACAACCCCCGCCGCGTGAGTGTTGTGACGTCCCTCCTCCCGGCTGTCTGATGGAGGTCATGGAGCTCCCCTACCTTGAGGACGTATCCCCCGGCACCGGCAGCCTCCCGCCCCGCGCGTGGTATGCGGACTCGGATGCCATTTCCCTCTCCCTGAACGGCAGTTGGCGCTTCCGGCTCTCCCAGACCGCCGACGCCGCCGACGACTCCTTCGCCTCGGACGGCTTCGACGCCGGGGCCTGGGACACCGTGGCGGTGCCAGGCCACTGGGTGCTGCAGGGGCACGGCGCGCCCCTCTACACCAACGTGGCCTATCCCTTCCCGGTCGACCCGCCCCGCGTCCCCACCGAGAACCCGACCGGCGACCACCTGCGCACCTTCGACCTGCCGGACGACTGGCCCGCGACCGGGGGCGGCGCCCTGCGCTTCGACGGCGTCGAGTCCTGTGCCCGCGTCTGGCTGAACGGCACGGAGCTAGGCGAGTTCAAGGGCTCACGGCTTCCGCACGAGTTCGCGGTCGGCCACCTCCTGAAGCCCTCGGGCAACGTCCTCGCGGTCCGCGTCCACCAGTGGTCGTCCGGTTCGTACCTGGAGGACCAGGACCAGTGGTGGCTGCCGGGCATCTTCCGGGACGTGACCCTGCTGCACCGCCCCGAGGGCTGCGCGCTCGACTTCTTCACGCACGCCTCGTACGACCACCGCGCGGGGACCGGGACGCTGCGGGTCGACTCGGACGTGGACGGCCGGATCACCGTGCCCGAGCTGGGGGTCGACGTCGCGACGGGCGAGTCGGTGACGGTGGCCGTCGAGCCGTGGACGGCCGAGACGCCCCGCCTCTACGACGGGGTCCTGGCCACCGCGGGCGAGCGCGTCCCGCTGCGGATCGGCTTCCGCACGGTGGCCGTCGAGGACGGGGTCATCAAGGTCAACGGCCGCCGGATCCTGTTCCGCGGCGTGAACCGGCACGAGTTCCACCCGCGGACGGGGCGCGCGCTCGACCTCGACACCATGCGCACCGATGTCCTGCTGATGAAGCAGCACAACATCAACGCGGTCCGCACCAGCCACTATCCGCCGCACCCCGCCTTCCTCGACCTCTGCGACGAGCTGGGCCTGTGGGTCGTCGACGAGTGCGACCTGGAGACCCACGGCTTCACCGAGCAGGGCTGGCGCGACAACCCCGTCGACGACGACCGCTGGACGCCCGCCCTCCTGGACCGCGCGGCCCGCATGGTCGAGCGCGACAAGAACCACGCCTCGGTGATCATCTGGTCCCTCGGCAACGAGTGCGGGACGGGCCGCGGCCTGAGCGCGATGGCCCGCTGGATCCGCGCACGGGACACAGGGCGCCTCATCCACTACGAGGGCGACCAGTCCTGCGTGTACACCGACATGTACTCACGCATGTACGCCGACCATGCCGAGGTCGATCGCATCGGCCGCCGCGAGGACACGGAAGGACCGGCAGCACGGCTCCAACTCCCCTTCATCCTCTGCGAGTACGGGCACGCGATGGGCAACGGACCCGGCGGTCTGAGCGAGTACCAGGCGCTGTTCGACGCCCATGAGCGCAATCAGGGCGGCTTCATCTGGGAGTGGATCGACCACGGCTTCGAGCACCCGGAGCTCGGCTACGCCTACGGAGGCGACTTCGGCGAGGAGCTGCACGACGGCAACTTCGTCTGCGACGGCCTGGTCTTCCCCGACCGGGCGCCGTCACCGGGGCTCGACGCGTACAAGCGGGTCATCCAGCCGGTGGGCTTCGCGTACGACGCGGACGCGGGGACGGTCAGGGTCACCAATCTGCACGATTTCGCGGACCTGTCGCACCTGTCCTTCGAGTGGTCGTACATCAGCGATGGCGACGCGGCGTCCGAGGCCGGAGAGCTGGCCGTGCCACCGGAACTCGGGCCCGGTGAATCCGTCGAACTGAAGCTGCCGGACGCGCCGCCCGCGAGCCGCGCCGCCGAGACCTTCCTGCATCTCACGGCGCTGGTGGGCGTCGCCGACACGAACTGGACGAAGCTGGACCACGTCGTCGCGCGGGCCGAGTTCGCGGTGACGCCGCGTCCCGCCGCCCGCGCCGCTGCCGGCGAACGGCCCCAGCGTGACGGCCACTTCATCAATCTCGGCCCGGGCACCTTCGACGCCCACACCGGCGCACTGCACGCCCTGAACGCCATCCCCCTGTCCAGCGCCCCGCGCCTGGACATCTGGCGGGCCCCCACCGACAACGACAACGGGGCGTCCTGGCAGGGCGGACAGCGCAACGGCCTGGTGTGGCGCGAGCTCGGCCTGCATCGGATGCAACACCGTCTCGATGCCGTCGAGTTGACCGACGAAGCGCTCACCGTCCGCACCCGCGTGGCTCCCGCCTCGCGCGACATCGGCCTGCGCACCACCTACCACTGGACCTCCGACGGCACCCGGCTGCGCCTCACGGTCTCCGTGGTGCCCGAGGGCCAGTGGACGGTTCCGCTGCCCCGGCTCGGCATCCGGCTCGGCCTTCCCGCCGCGTACGGGTACGCGCACTGGTTCGGCGGCGGCAACGGCGAAGCGTACCCGGACACGGCGGCGGCGTCCGACATCAGCCGCCGCTCCATGCCGGTCGACCGGATGCAGACCCCGTACGTGCGCCCCCAGGAGAACGGCGCCCGTGCGGACGTCCGCTGGGCCGAGCTGCGGGCGGGCTTCACCGGAGAGGGCGTGCGCGTGGTCGGCGAGCCCGCCTTCTGGTTCACCGCGCGCCGCTGGACCACCGAACAGCTGGACGCGGCCACGCACCGCACGGACCTCACCCCCGGCGAGACGGTGTGGGTCCATCTCGACCACGGCCAGCACGGCATCGGCTCGCAGTCCTGCGGGCCCGGGGTCCTTCCGCAGTACGAACTCCCCGCCGCACCCGCACAGTTCACCTTCACCTTCGCGCACCGCGACGCCACGCCCGAGGAGGAGCCACCCATGCCGCCGATGCCGCCGCCAGGCGGGTGAACCTCGCTCTGACCGGGGTTTTCCGGTGACTCGGCACTAGACTGGAAGTCACCGTCGAACCACGTGCCACCCTGGGGGGAGGGAGCACCCCGTGTCACAACCGCGGCTCCGTCGCAGCCCGTTGAGGCCGCCGGCCACCCCTCCTCCCCCGTCGGGTGACGCACGTCCCGGCAGGTTCGTGGGGTGGATCGGGGGCTTCGGCTGCGCGGCGGCGGCCTTCGCGGTGTTCCAGTCCCTGGTGGGCGTGTTGCCGGACTCGATCTCCGGCGACACCGCCCGCTACGGCATCGCGGCGGTCAGCGGCATCGGCACGGGTGTCGCCGCCTGGCTCGCCGCCGCGCTGATCCGGACCAGAGCGGACGCGGACGACCGCACCCGGCTACCGGCTCCGATGGCACCGCGGGCAGCTCCCGCCCCCGGCCCCTTCCCGCAGCTCGCCGCCGCCACCCATGCCACGCTCATCGCCGAACTCGCCACCGTCGACGCCCCGGAGAGCGGCCGCCTCACCGGCTGGGCGCACGCACTCGACGAGCAGACGCAACCGGTGCGGCCCACTCCGACCGGCACGGCGTACGGCCTTCACATCCTGCTCGAACTCGGCGTGCCCGACGGCAGGTTGCGCGCATCGGAACTGGTAGAGACCCTGTGGCGGCTGCGCCTGGCCGACGGCGGCTGGGCCGCACGCTCGCAGGGCTCGACGCCGCGCCCCGAGGTGACAGCCCTGGTTCTCGGGGCGCTCGCGCGGGCGGGCGCGGACCCGGGACGGCTCGCGGAGGAGGCGGCGCAGTGCGTGGCGCGTTTCACCGAGGAGATCGAGCCGTCCGGGCTCGGCAGGACCCACGTCGTGACGACCATGCTGCGTGGCCTGCTGCGCGCGGCGCCGGGCTCCCCCGACCTCGCACGCCTCCGGGCCGAGCTGGTCGACCGGACGGTGACGGATCCCCTGCGTGAGCACCGGCGCTGCTGGGGCCCGGCCCTGCGCGCCCGGGTCACGCGGCCGTCCGCGGTGCACACCGCGCAGGCGGTCGTCGCCCTGGACCGCGCCGCCCGCGTGCTCGGCGAGGACAGCAACACCCGCGCGGCCCGCGAGGACGGCATCCGCTGGCTGCTCGCCTGCCCGGCGCCCGAGCACGGGGACTGCACCGATCTGCGCAACACCCAGGAGGAGGTGCGCCGCCCGCACCCCGTCGACTCCTGGCGCCAGGAGGTGCTCTCCGTACGGCACTTCACCGCCGCCTGGATGATGCGCGCGCTGCTCACGACGAGCGCCTGGGAGATCGCTTCGGAGGAGGGCCGCGAGGACGCGTGGCACGCGCTGGTGGCGGGGGCGGTCGGCGCGGTGTGGCGCCAGCAGGACGCCGGGATCTGGAACTGGGACGGGTACGATCTCGGCCGCCCGATGTGGATGACCTATCAAGGGCTTTCGGCGCTGCGAGCCCATGCCGTATGGATGTATCAGCCGGGCGGATGATCCCCGGCGGCGCGCTCGCGACCGAGGGGAAGAGTGACCGCATGGGTGGTCGGCACGTCGAAAGGGCCCGGCGTCTGCTCGAAGGGGCCCTGGACGCGGCGCTGCCGGAGGAGCGACTGGTGCGAGCGGCGCGCGCGGTCGTCGCCGAACTCGGCTCCCCCGGGCGCCTCTTGGGCCTGGTGGGCGAACTGGCGGCGAGCGGCGGCGCCCCTTCGGAGTGCGCGCTCCTCTCGTACCGCCATGTCCTCGGTTTCGACAAGCTGCTCCTGATCGACGGCGGCCCGCGGCACAAGCTGCGCGCCCACGTCTGGCACCCCGGCCCGCGCTCGGCGGGCCGCGAGGACATCCACAACCACCGTTCGGCGCTCGCCTCTTACGTGGTGCGGGGGACACTCGGCATGGAGCTGTACGAACCCTCGCGCGAGCCGGTGGAGTCCGACTCCGGTGAGAGCGGTCTCGCGGCGTCCTCGTACCGGGAGTCCCTGTCGGACGTTGAGGGCCACTGGCTCCTTGAGCCCGCCGGCCCTGCGCGGCTGCGGCTCACGCAGACGGCGGAGTACGCGGCGGGCAGCGGTTACGGCCTGCCGTCGCACGCCCTGCACCGCGCGTGGTGCGCGTCGGAGGGGACGGCGGTGACCCTGTTCCTGGAGACGGGGGCGGGGCGGCGCCGTTACACGGACGTGTTCGCGGATGTGTTCGCGGACGCGGGCGCGGAGGCCGGAAGGCGCGCGGAGGCGGTCGCCAAGCGGCCGATGGAGGTGGACGAGTATCTGGCGGAGCTGGAGGCGCTGGCGGAACTGATCAGCCGGTGAGACCGGTCAGCCGTCAACCGGTGAAGCTGGTCGGCCGGTGGAACTGATCAGCCGGTGAACGCCTGCCGCACGATGTCCAGGTTGTAGTCGTCGATCTCGACCGTGCCGAGGTCGGCCGGGGCGAGCCACCGGTGCTCCTGGTCGGGGAGCGGCAGAGACACCTCGAAACTCAGCGGTCTGACCAGGAAGTTGTCCTGCCAGTTCTTGACCTCGTGCCCGCGGTACTGACTGACGAAGGACGATTCACCGACCTTGCGGAGCACCTCGCCGAGCAGCCCGGTCTCCTCTTTCAGCTCCCGCAGCACGCCGTCCAGCGGGCTCTCGCCCGGCTCCAGCTTTCCGCAGGGGACGCCCCACACGCGTGGCAGGAACCGCTCGGTCTCGCTGCGCCGCACCAGCAGCACACGCCCCTGGTGCGCCACTACAGCAGCCGCGAGTCGGTTGTCGCTCGGCACGCTCGGCAAGTCCATGGCATCCACCGTAGCGAGGATTCGCGGACCGGGACAGTCACCCGAGGGGCTCCAGCTCTCCCTGATCGAGGCGGTAGGGCGGATAGACGTCCGTGAGCAGCAGGCCATAGGCCAGGACGCGCGCCACCCAGCGGTGCAGACCGATGTTCAGGTCGTACATCCCACGGGGGTAGCGGCCGGTGAACAGCAGCGACACGCCCGCGTAGAAGGCGAGGAGCCCGGCGAGGCCGACGCTGAAGCGGTAGCCGCCCACCAGCAGGGCGACCACGATGAGCTGCGGAACGACAAGGAGCCAGCCCTTGACGAGGACGAGTCCCCTGGAGAGGTGCTCGGGGTAGTCGATGTCCAGGTGGGCCGGGTAGTCGGCGACGTCGCCCAGGGCGAAGGGCGGATAGCGGTCGGTGCCGAGGGATCCGTACGCGTAGTACTCGACACGCCAGCTCCAGCGCAGCACACCGACGTTGTAGTCGAAGAGGACTCGCGGATAGCTGCCGGTGAACAGGACGGCGAAGAAGGCGACGACGGTGACGAGCAGGAAGCCGATCCACAGGAAGAGCAGAACGATGTAGTGCGGGAGCACGAGCAGCCACTTCACCAGCCAGAGCCAGCGGGAAAGACCGGCGTCGTACTGCGTCTCGAGGCGGACCGGACCGACCGGACCGATCGGGTCCTTGCCGAGCGTGGTCGGCGTGGGCATGGCGGACATGGCGGCCAACTCTCCTCGTCCACGTGCACGTACGTGCCTTCCTGCTCACATGTACGACCATGCGGGGTCGGCGGCAAGGAGTGGCGCGGCGTCCGTTTGGCACGGCGTCCGTTTTCTTCAAGACGGGCGGGGAGCGGCTGCCTACGCTGCGAGGCATGAACACGGACATCACACCCCGCTTCGACCTGATCGGCATCGTCGTCTCCGACATGGCCGCGACGCTCGCCTTCTACCGCCGCCTCGGCCTGGAGTTTCCCGAGGGTTCCGAGGACCAGCCGCATGTCGAGGCGACGCTCCCCGGCGGTCTGCGCATCGCGTTCGACACGGAGGAGACCATTCGCTCCTTCACCGAGAACTGGGAGCCGCCGCGGGGCGCGGGCCGCATCGGTCTCGCGTTCCACTGCGCGACCCCGGCGGGCGTCGACACGGCGTACGACGAGCTGGTCGACGCCGGATATCACGGTGAACTCAAGCCGTGGGACGCCTTCTGGGGCCAGCGGTACGCCTCCGTCCTCGACCCGGACGGGAACGGCGTCGACCTGTTCGCGCCGCTCTCTACGCCGTCCGGACCGGCCGCGGGCTGAGCAGCTCCCCCAGCGGCATGCCCGCCAACTCCTTGACGTCGCGCGCCAGATGGGCCTGGTCGGCGAAACCGGCCACGGCCGCCGTCTCCGCGTACGTCAGGCCCCCTCTGGCCAGGGCGAGCGCGCGCTGGAGCCGCAGGACACGGGCAAGTGTCTTGGGCCCGTAGCCGAACGCCGCGAGTGAACGCCGGTGCAGGAGGCGGGCGTTGACGCCGACCTCCTCGGCGGTCGCCGCGACGGACCGCCCCGCGTCCAGCGCCTTCACGACATGGGCGAGCAACGGGTCGGGCGGCTCCGTCCCGACCGCGCGCTCCAGGGCTACGGACTCCAGGACGGCGGCCGGATCGCGCGCCGCGTCCATGCGCTCGGTCAGGCGACGGGCGTCGGCGGAGGGCCACAGGTCGGCGAGGTCGACACGCCGGTCGCGGAGTTCGTGCGCGGGCACGCCGAGGAAGGCGGGGGCGGTGCCGGGGTAGAAACGGATGCCCACGTACCGGGCGGCCGCTTTCGCTTCGGGCCGGTGTGCGCGGGTGTCGGGCCCGGCCACCAAGAGCGTGCCGTCGGCCCACAGCAGATCCATGCAGCCGTCAGGAAGGACGGGGTGGGCGGCGTCGGCCTGACCACCGCTGGTGCGGGTCCACAGGACCGCGCCCGCGACACGGGACGGCCGCTCCGCGTACTCGACGGTCTCGGACGACACGCCTTCAAGGTTACGCCGCTCGGTGACACCCCTCAGTGGCACCCCTCAGTGGCACCGCTCAGTGACACCGCTCAGGGCTACGCGGCCCGTGAGCGGTGCTCCTGCGGGCTGACCCCGTACACCCGCTTGAAGGCGCTGGACAGGGCGAACGCGCTGCCGTACCCGACGCGCCGTGCGATCGCGGCGATCGTCTGCTCGCCGTCCCGCAGCAGGTCGGCGGCGAGCGCGAGCCGCCAGCCCGTCAGGTACGCCATCGGCGGCTCGCCCACGAGCTCGGTGAACCGCCGGGCGAGCGCGGCCCGCGAGACCCCGGCCTTCGCGGCGAGCGCGGCGATCGTCCAGGGGTGGGCGGGGTCGTCCTGGAGCAGCCGGATCGCCTGCCCGACGATCGGGTCCCCCATCGCCCGGTACCAGGCGGGCGCCTCCGCCTCCGGCCTGGAGAACCAGGCCCGCAGCGCGGCGATCATCAGCAGATCGAGCAGCCGGTCGAGCACCACGTCCTGCCCCGGCTCGTCCCTGGCCAACTCGTCGGCGAGCAGCGGGGTGAGCGGGCAGTCCCACACCTCGGTGGGCAGCACGAGGAGCGGGGGCAGCGCGTCCAGGAGCCGTCCGGTGATCTCGCCGCGCGCCGGATAGGTGCCGATCAGCAGCTCGGCGGCGCCGTCGAGCGACTCGCCCCAGGTGCGCAGCCCGAGGTCCTGGTACTGCCCGATCGGCGTGCCGCCGAGGGGTACGCAGCGCTGGCCGGGCTGGATCTCGGCGCGGGGCGGCGTGTCCTTCTCGTCGGCGACGGTGTAGTGGTCGGGGCCGCGCGCGACGGCGACGTCTCCGGGACGGATCAGCTGGGGTTCGGCGTCGTCGGGCTCGATCCAGGCGGTGCCGCGCACCATGATCATGACCGAGAGGGGCGCTTCGTCCGCGATACGGACGGACCAGGGCGGGTCGAAACACGCGCGGATCATGAAGGCTCCTCGCGCGCGCGGGCCCTCCAGCAAGCCTGCGAGTACGTCCATGCCGGAAGCGTAGACGCACGCGTATGGGGGTGAGTCGCTGACGGATGGTTCCTTGTGGCGGGCGGCAGTTGACTGGGACGCATGACGAAGAACGCGTCGCAGACGCAGACGATGACCCTGCTGGTCACGGGCGCTTCCGGCAAGGCAGGACGCCGGGTCGCGCAGGCCGCGGAGGCGGCGGGATTCACGGTGCGGGCCGCTTCGCGGTCGGGGGCGGTGAAGTTCGACTGGTACGACCCCTCGACCTGGGAGGACGCGCTGCGGGGCGCGGACGCGGCGTACCTCGCGTACATGCCGGACGTCGGCGCGCCCGGTGCGGGCGAGGCGGTGGGGGCGCTGGCCCGGCGGGCGGTGGAGCTGGGGGTGCGGCACCTTGTGCTGCTGTCCGCGCGCGGCGAGGACCAGGCGGAGCCCGCCGAGCGGGCGGTGCGGGAGTCCGGGGCTCAGTGGACTGTCGTACGGGCGAGTTGGTTCGCCCAGAACCTGAGCGAGGGGCCGCTCCTCGATGGCATGCGGGCCGGGGAACTGGTGTTCCCCGCCGGGGAAGTGCTCGAACCGTTCATCGACGCGCGGGACATCGCGGATGTGGTGGTGGCGGTGCTGCGCCCTGGCTCGGGCTACGCGGGGCGGGTCGTGGAGATCTCGGGGCCGCGGCTGCTCTCGTTCCGCGGTGCGGTGGCCGAGGTCTCGGCGGCTGCGGGGCGGGAGATCCGGTACGTTCCCGTTTCCGCTCGGGAGTACGGGGGTGCGCTCGCGGAGTACGGGGTGCCGGCCGAGGAGGCGGAGTTCCTGATCGAACTCTTCGAGACGAATCTGGACGGGCGCAACGCGTATCTCTCCGAGGGAGTGCGGGAGGTTCTCGGGCGGGCCCCTCGGGACTTCGGTGAGTTCGCCCGGGAGCAGGCGGAGGCGGGCGTCTGGAAGGGGTGAACTGGCTCCAAAGCCTTGCGCGCCGTCAATCACCGGCTTCGCCGAGTTCGTCCTCAATCGCCCGGACGGGCTGGAATTCCAGCCCGTCCGGGCCCCTACTCCGGCGGCGTCTCCCCGTTCCCCCCAGGCTTCTTCACATGCGTCCGCAGCCGCGAGGAGACGTCGTCCGGAGGCAGGAACCGCGACCACCGCTCGGGGAACTCGGACGGCATGTCCTGGTCGTCGGGGTCCGTGGAAGCCTCCCGCGCGGCGGCGGCGCGGGCCACCACCTCCACCGCACGCGCCTCCCGTATCCGGTCATTGGCCGCTCGCGCGGCAGCCGTGGCGACAGACGGCCACACCCGGTCGATCGCGGCGTTCACCGCGGCCCCCACAAGGACCGCGAACGCCGATACCCCTATCCACAGCAGCACCGCGACCGGCGCCGCCAACGAGCCGTAGATCGTCGGCCCTTCGACCGTGCTCGTCAGGTAGATCCGCAGCAGGAAGCTCCCAAGGACCCACATCCCGAGGGCGACGAGCGCACCGGGCATGTCCTCCACCCAGGGCGACCGCACCGGCACGGACACGTGGTAGAGGGTCGTCAGGAACACCACCGAAAGCAGCGTCACCACCGGCCAGTACAGGACCTGCACCACCGTCGTGGAGCCGGGCACCAGCTTCACCACGGCGTCAGGCCCCGCCACCATCAGCGGCAGCGCCACCGAACCGATCAGCAGCGCCACGATGAACAGGCCGAACGCGAGCAGCCGGGTCTTCACGATGCCGCGCGCGCCGTCCAGGCCGTACATGACCGTGATCGTGTCGATGAAGACGTTCACGGCGCGCGAGCCCGACCAGAGGGCGAACAGGAAACCGATCGAGATGACGTCGGGCCTGCCGACCCGCATGACGTCCTCCAGTATCGGCTGCGCGATCTGGCTGACGCCCTTGTCGGAGAGGACGGTGCGGGACGCTTCGAGGATGTTGTTCTCGACGCTGGCGATGGTGTTCGCGCCGGTCCACCGGTCCACGTACGCGAGCAGACCGATCAGGCTCAGGAGCAGCGGCGGCACGGAAAGCAGGGTGAAGAACGCCGCCTCGGCCGCGAGACCCAGGATCCGGTATTCCACGCATGAGTTGACCGTGTCCTTGAGCAGCAGCCAGGCAGTCCTGCGCTTGGAGACGTTGCTGTAGAGAGCGCGGGCCCGGTTCCAGCGGCCCTTCGGCCTCCCGGGTGTTTCTTTTGCCTGGTGCACCTCCTTACCGTAGCGGCATGGCAGCCAGCACCCACACAGTGACCAACCAGGCTCCGCCCCTGGTGGGATATGACGTCTTTACGTCGGACCGCGCCCTCACCGAGGGAGTCGAGCGGCATCTCGATCCCACGCTTCTCAGTACCGCGCGCGAGCAACTCTCGGAACTCGGGCGCACCGCGGGTTCGGCCCAGGCACGGGAATGGGGGTTTCTGGCCAATGAGAATCCGCCCGTTCTGCACACCCATGACCGCTATGGGAATCGCGTGGACGAAGTCGCCTTCCATCCGGCGTGGCACCGACTGCTCGGCAAGGCGGTGGCGTCGGGGCTGACCGCCGCCTGGTCGCGGCCCGGGGGCCATCTGCGGCGCGCGGCCGGGTTCCTGGTGTGGTCGCAGGTCGAGGCGGGGCACGGCTGTCCGGTGTCGATGACGCACGCGGCGGTGCCCGCGCTGCGGGCCGATCCCGCGCTCGCCGCCGAGTGGGAGCCGCGGCTCACTTCTCCGGTCTACGACGAAGGGCTCAGGCCCGCGTCCCAGAAGGCCGGAGTGCTCTTCGGGATGGGCATGACGGAGAAACAGGGCGGAAGCGATGTGCGCGCGAATACGACACGTGCGCGTGCTCTCGCGGAAGAGGGCGCCTATGAACTCACGGGGCACAAGTGGTTCTGTTCCGCACCTATGTCCGACGGCTTTCTCGTGCTCGGGCAGACCGATGCGGGACTTACCTGCTTTCTTGTGCCGCGCGTGCTGGATGACGGCACCCGTAATGCCTTCGCCATTCAGCGCCTGAAGGACAAACTGGGAAATAAGTCGAATGCGTCCAGCGAAGTCGAGTTCGACGGGACATGGGCGCGCCGGGTCGGCGACGAGGGGCGCGGAGTGCGCACCATCATCGACATGGTGGCGGCCACGCGACTCGACTGCGTCGTGGGCTCGGCGGCGCTCATGCGGCAGGCCGTGGCACAGGCGGTGCACCACGCCACGTACCGCGAGGCGTTCGGCGGCAAGCTCATCGACAAGCCCCTCATGCGCAACGTACTGGCGGATCTGGCCCTGGAGTCGGAGGCGGCCACGACGCTCGCGCTGCGGCTCGCGGCCGCGTACGACGACGGGAGCGAGCAGGAGCGGGCGTTCCTGCGGATCGCCGTGCCGGCCGCGAAGTACTGGGTGACCAAGCGCTGCACGCCGCTCGTGGTGGAGGCCCTCGAAGTCCTCGGCGGCAATGGATACGTCGAGGAGTCGGGGATGCCGCGGCTGCTTCGCGAGTCGCCGCTCAACTCGATCTGGGAGGGCTCGGGGAACGTACAGGCCCTTGATGTGCTGCGTGCGTTGCAGCGGGAGCCGCAGGCGCTGAACGCCTTCCTCCAGGAGGTCGGCAGCGCGCGCGGCGCCGATCACCGCCTGGACGGCGCGATCAAGGCGCTGCTCACCGAACTGGCCGACCTGGACGGCATCGAGGCGCGGGCCCGTCGGCTCGTGGAGCGGATGGCGCTGGTGCTCCAGGGTTCGCTGCTCGTGCGGTACGCGCCCGCGGAGGTCGCCGACGCGTTCTGTGCCTCGCGGCTCGGCGGGGACTGGGGCTCGGCGTTCGGGACGCTGCCGCACACGCTCGACCTGGCCGCCGTGGTGGAGCGGGCGGCGCCCGGCGGCGACGGG
Organism: Streptomyces sp. NPDC031274; assembly: GCF_055570235.1. Lineage (NCBI taxonomy): Bacteria > Bacillati > Actinomycetota > Actinomycetes > Kitasatosporales > Streptomycetaceae > Streptomyces > Streptomyces sp. NPDC031274. Next base: position 94,824 of record NZ_JBVIHP010000023.1, read on the forward strand.
ACCCAGTAGGTGGGACGCAGCAGGCGGGAGGGAGTAGGCGGGATGGAGCAGCGGGGGTGATGCCGCGCCGACACGGCGTCACCCCCGCCTCAAGCCCCGATGAGGAGCGTCGACGCCGCGTGAACGGCGTCGGCATCAGCTTCGGCCGCCGCATGCCTGTTCGCGAGGGTTGCAGACGGTTGCAAGTCGGCGGCTGCGGCTGCGGCTGGTCACTCTCACTGAACTACGTCGGTTCATCACTGAATCGACACCTTTGCGGGCGCCGAAGGGGCACGATGGGCGGATGCCCCCGACGCACTGGCTCTGCTCGGGAAGGACCCAGTGATGGAAGCGACTTCGACGCTCGACCTCGCGAGGATCTCGACCATGGACTGCACACAGGCCGCGCGACTGCTCGCGAGCGTCCGTCACGCGACGCTCGCCGGGCGGCGGCCGCGCGTGTTGCCCCGTCCGGTGATCGAGGAGTCCTGGGAGCGCATGCTGCTCGGCGGGGTCGATCCGGACCGCGACTTCCGTTCACGGCTGCTCGGCGTCGAGGAGCTGGAGGAGCGCCGCCGTACATCGCCGCTGGTCGAGATCATGCCGGTGCTGCGCGACGCGCTCGTCTCGGTGGCGGACGCGGCGCACCACATCATGGTCGTCTGCGACGCCGACGGCCGGGTCCTGTGGCGCGAGGGCCACTCCACGGTGCTGCGCAAGGCGGACTCGCTCGGTTTCGAACTGGGCGCGGACTGGAGCGAGGGCGTCGTCGGCACGAACGGGATAGGGACACCGCTCGTCGTACGTCGGCCCGTACATGTGTTCTCCGCCGAGCACTTCGTGGAGACGCACCACGCGTGGACCTGCATGGGCTCGCCCATCGTCGATCCCCGTGACGGCCGCCTCCTCGGTGTGGTCGACATCAGCGGCCCGCTGAACACGATGCATCCGGCGACGCTCGCCCTGGTCGACGCGGTGGCGAAGCTCGCCGAGGCCAGGCTGCGGGAGAACCACGTGACGGCGCTCGACCGGCTGCGTTCGGTGGCGGCGCCGGTCCTCGCCCGCCTGGACGGGCGTGCCGTCGCGGTGGACTCCCGCGGGTGGACCGCGGCGGTCACGGGAATGCCGCACACGGACCGGCTCTCCCTGCCCAAATCCATGGCGGCGGGCCGTACGTGGCTGCCCTCGCTCGGCACCTGCGCGGTGGAGCCGCTGCCCGGCGGCTGGCTGCTGCGGGTGGACGAGGATCCGCAGCCCCTGGCCGCGACCCGCGTCATCCTGGACGTGAGCGGGCTGCGCCGCTGGTCGGTCACCGTGGAGGGCGGTGGCGCGGGCGGCTGGACCCATGAACTGAGCCCGCGCCACGCCGAACTGCTCTATCTCCTCAGCGCCCACCGCGAGGGCCGCAGCGCTTCGGGCCTCGCCGAGGACATGTTCGGCGACCCGGCGCGCACGGTGACGGTCCGCGCCGAACTCTCCCGGGTCCGCCGCTACTTGGGCGGCCTCCTGGCCCACCGCCCCTACCGCTTCCCCGAGGACGTGGACGTGGAGGTGATCCTGCCCGAGCACCCGGCGAACCTGCTGCCGCATTCGACGGCGCCCGCGGTGCGGGAGGCACGGAGAGTGGCGGAGCCTTGAGTGCCGGAGTGCCGGAGTGCCGGAGTGCCGTCGCGAAGGCTTCGAAAGCTTCGCGTGCCGCTACGCCACCGCCCTCGCGTGACGCGTCACCATCGCGGGCGGCCTCCCGATCCCCATCTGCACCCCGGCTCACGGAACCGCCTTCGACCTGGTGGTGCGGCCGGCGCGCCGCTGAGGCCCGGGGGCTTGGGGGGGGGCTCGGGGTACCCGCCTTGGCCGGTACCCCCGCCCCGTGATTCTCTGACCGGCATGAGCCTCACTGTCACCACGTGGTCCCTGGAGCAGACCGCTCCCAGCGATCTACAGCCGGCCGCCGCTCCCGACGGCGACGTCACGATCGTCCGGGCCGAGATCCCCTCCCCCGAGTTCAGCCGCTTCCTCTACGCCTCCGTCGGCGGCGACATCCGCTGGATCGACCGGCTCTCCCTGACGTACGCGCAGTGGCAGGAGCATCTGACGAAGCCCGGCGTCGAGACCTGGGTCGCGTACGACAAGGGGACGCCCGCCGGGTATGTGGAGCTGGCGGCGCGGGATGACGGTGACGTCGAGGTCGTGTACTTCGGGCTCATCCCGGCCTTCCGGGGGCGGCGGATCGGTGGGCATCTGCTCTCGTACGGGGTGCGGCGGGCCTGGGACCTGGCGGAGCGGTGGCCGGAGCTGCCCCCGACCAAGCGGGTGTGGGTGCACACCTGCTCCAAGGACGGGGAGCACGCGATGGGCAATTACCTTCGGCGCGGTTTCAAGCTGTTCGACACGGAGGTCTCGCAGGAGCGGGACGTACCTACGCCTGGACCCTGGCCCGGGGCGTAGCGCAGCCTCCGCGCGGGGGGGTGCGATATTTGACTGCGGGTCCGGTTGTGGCTGGGCGCGCAGTTCCCCGCGCCCCTTCAGGGCACCATCATTGGTCCAGGGTTGAGTGATCGAAGCCACACCATCTCGCATCGCGAGACCGACACGTCCACATTTTGGATAATGGTGGACTGGGCCGAAAGTCCCGTGACACGCTTCCGTCATGGATCGCACTGGAATTGCCTTGGTGAGTCGACGCCACGTCGATCTCTGCCGCATGTCCAGCGCCATGTGTCCGGCGAGCTGACAGCACCAGCGCCGACGACTTCCCTTTCCTGACCACCCTAAAGCGCACCGCCGCGCCTCCTGCGCGAAGTGTGCAGGTCAGCCCAGCCCTCAGCCCGCCTTGAAGGACGTATAGCCATGGCTGCCACCCCTGAAAAACCCACGACTGCCGCGCCCCGGCGCAAGGCGAGCCGTCACCGTGGTGAGGGCCAGTGGGCCGTTGGCCACTTCACGCCGTTGAACGGCAACGAACAGTTCAAGAAGGACGACGACGGTCTCAATGTGCGGACACGCATTGAGACGATCTACTCCAAGCGCGGCTTCGATTCCATCGACCCGAACGACCTTCGCGGGCGTATGCGCTGGTGGGGTCTTTACACCCAGCGTCGGCAGGGCATCGACGGCGGCAAGACCGCGGTCCTGGAGCCGGAAGAGCTGGACGACGAGTACTTCATGCTGCGGGTGCGCATCGACGGCGGGCGTCTCACCACCGAGCAGCTGCGCGTCGTCGGCGAGATCTCGCAGGAGTTCGCGCGCGGCACGGCCGATCTCACGGACCGGCAGAACGTCCAGTACCACTGGATCCGCATCGAGGACGTTCCCGCGATCTGGGAGCGGCTCGAAGCCGTCGGGCTCTCCACCACCGAGGCCTGCGGTGACACTCCCCGCGTCATCCTCGGCTCGCCCGTCGCCGGTGTCGCCGAGAACGAGATCATCGACGGCTCCCCCGCCATCGACGAGATCCAGCGCCGCTTCATCGGCAACCCCGAGTTCTCGAACCTGCCGCGCAAGTTCAAGACGGCGATCTCCGGTTCCCCTCAGCTCGACGTGGCGCACGAGATCAACGACGTCGCCTTCGTCGGGGTCGACCACCCCGAGCACGGGCCCGGCTTCGACCTCTGGGTCGGCGGCGGCCTCTCCACCAACCCCAAGCTGGGGGTGCGGCTCGGCGCCTGGGTGCCGCTGGAGGAGGTGCCGGACGTATGGACCGGCGTCATCGGCATCTTCCGTGACTACGGCTACCGGCGCCTGCGCACCCGTGCCCGGTTGAAGTTCCTCGTCGCCGACTGGGGTCCCGAGAAGTTCCGGCAGATCCTTCAGGACGAGTACCTGGGGCGCGAGCTCATCGACGGACCCGCGCCCGAGCAGCCCGCCGGAACCTGGCGCGACCACCTCGGCGTCCACAAGCAGAAGGACGGCCGCTTCTACGTCGGCTTCGCCCCCCGCGTCGGCCGCGTGGACGGCGCGACGCTCACGAAGATCGCCGATGTCGCCGCCGCCCACGGCTCTGGACGCCTGCGGACCACCGCCGAGCAGAAGATGATCGTGCTCGACGTGGAAGAGGCGCAGGTCGAGTCGCTCGTGGCGGGGCTTGAGGCCCTGGATCTGCGGGTCACTCCCTCCCCCTTCCGGCGGGGCACGATGGCCTGCACCGGCATCGAGTTCTGCAAGCTGGCGATCGTCGAGACCAAGGTGCGCGGCTCCACGCTCATCGATGAACTGGAGCGCCGCATCCCGCAGTTCGACCAGCCGATCACCATCAACATCAACGGCTGCCCGAACGCCTGCGCCCGTATCCAGGTCGCAGACATCGGCCTCAAGGGCCAGCTCGTCCTGGACGGCGAGGGCAACCAGGTCGAGGGCTTCCAGGTGCACCTGGGCGGCGCGCTCGGCCTTGAGGCCGGTTTCGGCCGCAAGGTCCGTGGCCTGAAGGTCACTTCGGCCGAGCTGCCCGACTACGTCGAGCGGGTCCTGACCCGGTTCCAGGACGAGCGCGCGGACGACGAGCGCTTCGCCACCTGGGTGGCCCGCGCCAGCGAGGAGGCACTGAAGTGAGCGAGCGAGCCGCCCCCTTCCACTGCCCCTACTGCGGTGACGAGGACCTGCGCCCCAACGAGACCGGTCACGGCGCGTGGGAATGCGCCGCGTGCAATCGAGCCTTCCAGTTGAAGTTCCTCGGGCTGCTCGCCCAGGGAGTTCAGCGCAACAGCGGTGGAGGGGAAGAGATATGACGGCTGTTCAGGCTCAGGAGCAGCGTACGAACGACGAGTTGAAGGCTCTCGCCGAGCAGGCCGGGCGGGATCTGGAGGACGCGTCCGCCCTGGAGATCCTCCAGTGGGCCCTGGACACCTTCGGTGAGCGCTTCTGCGTGACCTCCTCCATGGAGGACGCCGTCGTCGCCCATCTCGCCTCGCGGGCCCGCCCCGGCGTGGACGTCGTGTTCCTCGACACCGGCTACCACTTCCCCGAGACCATCGGCACCCGTGACGCCGTCGCCGCCGTGATGGACGTCAACGTCATCACGCTCACGCCGAAGCAGTCGGTCGCCGAGCAGGACGCCGAGTTCGGCGCGAAGCTGCACGACCGCGACCCCGACCTGTGCTGCGCCATGCGGAAGGTCAAGCCCCTTGAGGAGGGCCTGACCTCGTACGCCGCATGGGCGACGGGTCTGCGCCGCGACGAGTCCCCGACCCGGGCCAACACCCCGGTCGTCGGCTGGGACGAGAAGCGCCAGAAGGTCAAGGTCTCGCCGATCGCCCGCTGGACGCAGGACGACGTGGACGCCTACGTCGACGAGCACGGTGTCCTCACCAACCCCCTCCTCATGGACGGCTACGGCTCCGTGGGCTGCGCGCCCTGCACCCGCCGTCTCCTGGAGGGCGAGGACGCCCGCGCCGGGCGCTGGTCGGGCAACGCCAAGACCGAGTGCGGGATCCATTGATGACAGAGCCTCAGCAGACCGGGCCTCAGCGGGCCACCGGTCCCCGGAACGCATCGGAGAAGCACGTGACCACCGGAGCCACCATCTGGCTCACCGGGCTGCCCAGCGCGGGCAAGACCACCATCGCGTACGAACTCGCGGACAAGCTGCGCGGTGAGGGCCACCAGGTGGAGGTGCTCGACGGCGACGAGATCCGCGAGTTCCTCTCGGCGGGCCTCGGCTTCAGCCGCGCGGACCGGCACACCAACGTGCAGCGCATCGGCTTCGTCGCCGAACTGCTCGCCCGTAACGGCGTGAAGGTCCTGGTGCCGGTGATCGCGCCGTTCGCGGACAGCCGTGAGGCGGTGCGCGGACGCCACCAGAAGGGCGGCACGCCCTACCTGGAGGTCCATGTGGCCACGCCGGTCGAGGTCTGCTCCGTACGCGACGTGAAGGGTCTGTACGCCAAGCAGGCGGCCGGCGAGATCTCCGGTCTCACCGGGGTCGACGACCCCTACGAGGCGCCCGAGTCACCCGATCTGCGCATCGAGTCCCAGGACCAGACCGTGCAGGAGTCCGCGGCGGCCTTGCGCGCGCTGCTCATCGAAAGGGGTCTGGCATGACGACCACCGTGGCCACCGTGAGCGAGGGCACCGACAGCCCGTACGCGCTCAGTCACCTGGACTCCCTGGAGTCCGAGGCGGTGCACATCTTCCGCGAGGTGGCGGGGGAGTTCGAGCGGCCGGTGATCCTTTTCTCCGGCGGCAAGGACTCGATCCTCATGCTGCACCTGGCGCTCAAGGCCTTCGCCCCCGCGGCGATCCCCTTCTCGCTCCTGCACGTCGACACCGGGCACAACTTCCCCGAGGTCCTGGAGTACCGCGACCGCGTGGTCGCCGAGCACGGGCTCCGTCTGCACGTCGCCTCCGTGCAGGAGTACATCGACGCGGGCAAGCTGCGCGAGCGCCCCGACGGCACCCGCAACCCGCTGCAGACCGTCCCGCTCACCGAGAAGATCCAGAGCGAGAAGTTCGACGCGGTGTTCGGCGGCGGGCGCCGTGACGAGGAGAAGGCCCGCGCGAAGGAGCGGGTGTTCTCCCTGCGGGACGAGTTCTCGCAGTGGGACCCGCGCCGCCAGCGCCCCGAGCTGTGGCAGCTCTACAACGGCCGCCACGCCCCCGGCGAACACGTCCGCGTCTTCCCGATCTCCAACTGGACCGAGCTGGACGTCTGGCAGTACATCGCCCGCGAGGGCATCGAGCTCCCCGAGATCTACTTCGCGCACGAACGGGACGTCTTCCAGCGCTCCGGCATGTGGCTGACCGCCGGTGAATGGGGCGGCCCCAAGGACGGCGAGACGACTCAGAAGCGGCTCGTGCGCTACCGCACGGTCGGCGACATGTCCTGCACCGGCGCCGTCGACTCCGACGCCACCACGCTGGACGCCGTCATCACCGAGATCGCCGCTTCGCGACTGACCGAGCGAGGCGCCACCCGCGCCGACGACAAGATGTCCGAGGCCGCGATGGAAGACCGCAAGCGCGAGGGGTACTTCTAAACATGACCAGCACCACCGAACCCGACAAGGCGCAGCCGCTCTCCAACGAGCAGCTGTCGGCCACCACCCTGCTGCGGTTCGCCACCGCCGGGTCCGTCGACGACGGCAAGTCCACCCTCGTGGGACGGCTCCTGCACGACTCCAAGTCGGTCCTCACCGACCAGCTCGAAGCCGTGGAGCGCGCCTCCGCCAGCCGCGGTGCCGGGGCCCCCGACCTGGCGCTGCTCACCGACGGCCTGCGGGCCGAGCGCGAGCAGGGCATCACCATCGACGTGGCGTACCGGTACTTCGCGACGCCCCGGCGCCGGTTCATCCTCGCCGACACCCCGGGCCACGTGCAGTACACCCGGAACATGGTCACCGGCGCGTCGACGGCGGACCTCGCCGTGGTCCTCGTGGACGCCCGCAACGGCGTCATCGAGCAGACCCGCCGCCACGCCGCCGTCGCCGCGCTGCTGCGCGTCCCGCACGTGGTGCTCGCCGTGAACAAGATGGACCTCGTGGAGTACGAGGAGACCGTCTTCGCGAAGATCGCCGAGGAATTCACCGCGTACGCGAGCGAGTTGGGCGTCCCGGAGATCACCGCGATCCCGATCTCGGCGCTCGCCGGCGACAATGTCGTCGAGCCGTCGTCGAACATGGACTGGTACGGCGGCCCCACCGTCCTCGAACACCTGGAGACGGTCCCGGTCAGCCACGACCTGACCTCCTGCCACGCGCGCCTGCCCGTCCAGTACGTGATCCGTCCGCAGACCGCCGAGCACCCCGACTACCGGGGCTACGCGGGACAGATCGCGGCGGGCACCTTCCGGGTCGGCGAGTCCGTGACCGTGCTGCCCTCGGGCAAGACGTCGAAGATCGCCGGCATCGACCTGCTCGGCGAGCCGGTGGACGTCGCCTGGACGCCGCAGTCCGTGACGCTGCTCCTGGAGAGCGACATCGACATCGCGCGCGGCGACCTGATCGTGCCGAGCGGCGACCAGCCGCCGATCTCGCAGGACCTCACGGCGACGGTCTGCCATGTCGCGGACACCGCCCTTGCCGTCGGTCAGCGGGTGCTGCTCAAGCACACCACCCGCACGGTCAAGGCGATCGTCAAGGACATCCCCTCGCGGCTCACCCTGGACGACCTCTCCCAGCACCCGGCACCCGGAGAGCTGGTCGCCAACGACATCGGCCGCGTCGTCATCCGCACCGCCGAGCCGATCGCGGTCGACGCGTACGCCGCCTCGCGCCGCACCGGCTCCTTCCTCCTGATCGACCCGGCCGACGGCACGACGCTCGCGGCGGGCATGGCGGGCGACGCGTTCGCCACCACCGCCGAGACGGCCGAGGAGACCACGAAGGCCGCGGACGACGAGGGTTGGGACTTCTGACATGATCTCGACCGACTATTTCTCGACCTTCGCGAAGGAGGGCGGCCGTGTCGGCAGCGGTGCCCTCGGCAGCGGACAGGGCGGGGTCGGGCGATGTCGCGACGTGACGCCTCCAGCGGGGAGGGGGCACGCGCACCGCTCGCGCGCCCACACCCCTCGCGAGTCCGACCTGCGAAGACGAAAACCTGCCGATCTCCCGGCCACGCCCTGAGGGCGTGAGAGCCGGGCCAACGAGGGGACCACCTCCCGTGCCTGCCAGCTTCCGCGCACCACGTACCACCGGCGGCCGCCGTGCCCTTGCCGCCGTCACCGCCCTGCCCCTGCTCGCCGTAGTGCTCACCTCCTGCGGCTACGGATCCGACTCGAAGGACGAGAACGACAAGGCGGAGGTGGCTTCCGGCGCCAAGAAGATCGAGGGCCTGGACGAGGTGAAGATCGGGTACTTCCCGAACCTCACGCACGCCACCGCCCTGGTCGGCGACCAGGAGGGCCTGTTCCAGAAGGAACTGGGCGCGACGAAGGCCAAGTACACGCAGTTCAACGCGGGCCCGTCGGAGATCGAGGCGCTGAACTCGAAGTCCATCGACATCGGCTGGATCGGCCCGTCGCCCTCGATCAACGGCTACACCAAGTCCCAGGGCAAGAACCTGCGCATCATCGGCGGCTCGGCGTCCGGTGGCGTGAAGCTGGTGGTCAACCCCAAGAAGATCAAGTCCCTGGACGACGTCAAGGGCAAGAAGATCGCGACGCCTCAGCTCGGCAACACCCAGGACGTGGCCTTCCTCAACTGGATCAAGGAAAAGGGCTGGAAGGTCGACGCGGAGAGCGGCAAGGGCGACGTCTCGGTGGTCCGCACCGACAACAAGATCACCCCTGACGCCTACAAGTCCGGCTCCGTCGACGGCGCCTGGGTGCCCGAGCCGACCGCGTCGAAGCTGGTCGCCGAGGGCGGCAAGGCCATCCTCGACGAGTCCGACCTGTGGCCGGACAAGAAGTTCGTGATCACGAACATCATCGTGTCGCAGTCGTTCCTCAAGGAGCACCCGAAGGTCGTCGAGGCCGTCCTGCGCGGTTCGGTGAAGACCAACCAGTGGATCAAGGACAACCCCGAGAAGGCGAAGGCCTCCGCCAACGCGTCGCTCAAGGAGGCGTCCGGCAAGGAGCTGCCGCCCGAGGTGATCGACCCGGCGTGGAAGTCCATCCAGACCACGGACGACCCGCTGGCCGCCACGCTCGACACCGAGGCGGAGCACGCGGTCAAGGCCGGTCTCCTGGACAAGCCGAACCTCAAGGGCATCTACGACCTGAGGCCCCTGAACAAGGTCCTCAAGGCCGAGGGCAAGTCCGCCGTCGACGACGCCGGTCTCGGCGTCAAGTAACCCCGGAATCAGACCAGTTCCCAGGAGGTGACGACCATGGCGACGACCACGCTCGCCAAGGCGGCGGACGACATCACGGCCGCCCCGCACGCAGCCCGGATCGAGCACGTCTCGAAGTCCTTCGCCACACCCGCCGGGCAGCAGCTCGTCCTGGACGACATCACGCTCGATGTCGCTCAAGGCGAATTCGTCACGCTCCTGGGGGCCTCGGGCTGCGGCAAGTCGACGCTGCTCAATCTGGTGGCCGGGCTCGACAAGCCGTCGGCGGGCGACATCGCCACCGACGGCCGCCCGGCCCTGATGTTCCAGGAGCACGCGCTGTTCCCGTGGCTGACCGCGGGCAAGAACATCGAGCTCGCCCTGAAGCTGCGCGGCGTCGCGAAGGCGGAGCGGCGCGAGCGGGCCGAGGAGCTCCTTGGCCTCGTACGGCTCCAAGGGGCGTACGGCAAGCGGGTGCACGAGCTGTCCGGCGGCATGCGCCAGCGTGTGGCGCTCGCTCGCGCGCTCGCGCAGGACAGCAAGATCCTGCTGATGGACGAGCCGTTCGCGGCGCTCGACGCGATCACGCGCGACGTCCTGCACGACGAACTGACCCGCATCTGGCGCGAGACGAACGTCTCCGTCCTCTTCGTCACGCACAACGTGCGCGAGGCCGTCCGCCTCGCCGAGCGCGTCGTGCTCCTCTCGTCGCGTCCGGGCCGGGTGGCGCACGAGTGGCGGGTGGACATCCCCCACCCGCGCCGCATCGAGGACTCCGCGGTCGCGGAACTGTCCGTCGAGATCACCGAACAACTGCGTGGGGAGATCCGCCGACATGGCCAGCACTGACACTCCGGTCGACAAGGCCGATGTCGACAAGGCCAAGAGCGAGAGCAGCCAGGACCTGGCCGGTCTTGAGGCGGGCCTCGACGCCCTGGACGCGGTCCAGACCCGGCGCACGCCCTTCCGTCAGACCTTCGTCCAGAAGATCCTGCCGCCGATGACCGCCGTCCTGCTCGTCCTGGTCGTCTGGCAGGTCCTGGTGTGGACGAAGACCACCGACACCTACAAGCTGCCGCCGCCCGCCGACGTCTGGCACGAGGTGCAGGACGCCTGGCTGCAGGGCACGCTCCTGGAGTACATCTGGACCTCCGTTTCGCGCGGTCTCCTCGGCTTCCTGATGGCGCTCGCGATCGGTACGCCGCTGGGTCTGATCGTGGCCCGGGTGCGGTTCATCAGGGCCGCGATCGGTCCCATCCTGTCCGGTCTGCAGTCGCTGCCGTCGGTGGCGTGGGTGCCGCCGGCCGTGATCTGGCTCGGGCTCAACGACCAGATGATGTACGCGGTGATCCTGCTCGGCGCGGTCCCCTCGATCGCCAACGGCCTGGTCGCGGGCGTCGACCAAGTGCCGCCGCTCTTCCTGCGGGCGGGCCGCACCCTGGGGGCGACGGGCCTGCGCCACACCTGGCACATCGTGATGCCGGCGGCGCTGCCCGGCTATCTGGCGGGCCTGAAGCAGGGCTGGGCGTTCTCGTGGCGCTCGCTCATGGCCGCGGAGATCATCGCGCAGTCACCCGACCTGGGCATGGGGCTCGGCCAGCTCCTTGAGGCGGGCCGCACGAACAGCAGCATGTCGCAGGTGTTCTTCGCGATCCTCCTCATCCTCATCGTCGGCATCGCCATCGACCTGCTGATATTCAGCCCCCTTGAGCGGCGCGTCCTGCGCAGCCGCGGACTCCTCGTGAGGAGCTGACGCACCATGTTCGTCCGTCCCGTCCACACCGTCCGTCCCGTCCTGTTCGTCATCGCCCACGGCAGCCGCGATCCGCGGCATGCCGAGACGGTGCGCGCCCTGGTGCGACGGGTGCGGGAGGAGCGGCCGGGGCTGCGGGTGGAGACGGGGTTCCTCGACTTCAACTCGCCCTCGGTCCCCGAGGTCCTTCAGTCCCTGGACGCCGAGGGCATACGCGACGTGATCGCACTGCCCCTGCTCCTCACCCGGGCGTTCCACGCGAAGTCGGACATCCCGGCGGCCCTGAGCCAGGCGCCGCCCCGGCTCCGCATCCGGCAGGCCGGAGTGCTCGGCCCCTCGCCGCTGCTCCTGACCGCGCTGGACCAACGCCTTTACGAGGCGGGGCTCACCCCCGCCGACAAGTCCTCGACCGGGGTCGTTCTTGCCTCGGCGGGGTCATCTGACCCGGAGGCGATCGCAGTGATCGCTGAAATCGCGCGGGAGTGGCGGCACACCGGTTGGTGCGCCGTGCGGCCTGCGTTCGCCTCCGCATCTCTGCCCCGCACGCAGGACGCCGTGCGGGAGCTGCGCGATCTGGGTGTGGGCAGGGTGGCGGTGGCGCCCTATGTCATCGCGCCCGGTTTCCTGCCGGACCGCATCGCGCGGGGCGCCGCCGACGCGGACGTCACGGCCGAAGTCCTCGGCCCCTCGCCCGGTTTGGCGCGGCTGCTCGTGCGGCGCTACGACGAGGCATGTTCCGAGTCCGGTGTGGTCGGGCGTATGGCGCGGGTTCCCGTGCTGGCTTAGTTTGTGGGGTCATGACCCTCACCAGATCCCGCACTCTCTGGCTGCGGACCGAGCCCCTGCACGCAGTGATCTACTTCGAGGAGCGCTGCCGCGATCTGGGCAGGTCGCTTGGCCTCAAAGGCTTCTGGATGGGCTACTTCGCGGCCCGTACGGCTCCCATGGGCCCGGTCGAAGCGGGCCCTGCCACGGCCTCGCTCGGCGTCTTCGCCCCCGGCATGGTGGAGCGGGCCCTCCCCTCCGCCTGGCAGTACGTGTCGCCCGGCCGGATAGTGGAGGAGCGCGCGGCCTGCACCGCGCGGGCCCTGCGCGCCCTCGTGCCGGACATCGAGGACCAGGCCATCGCCCTCTGTCCGCCCCTCGCTGCCATGGTCGAGGACGCGCCGTCACTGTCCCGCCCGCTGTTCGCGGCGAACCGTGACGTGAGCGAGCGGGCCGATCCGGTGCAGCGGCTGTGGCAACTGGTCACCTGCGTACGCGAATTCAGGGGCGACGCCCATGTCTCCGTACTCGCCGACCACGGCCTCGACGCGTGCGAGGCGGTGGTGCTCGCCGCCGCCACGGGCCGTGTGGACCCGGAGACCATCCGGCACGACCGGGGGTGGGGCGAACAGGAGTGGGCGCACGCGATGGACCGGCTGCGCGGGCGCGGCCTCCTCGACGGGGACGGGCACATCACCGAACACGGCCGCACGGAGCGGGAGTCGATCGAGGACGCGACGGACCGTCTGTCGGCCCGTCTGCTGCGCCCGCTCGCCGCGCGGGACGCGGACACACTCCTGGCCGCCCTCGAACATCCGGTGCGGGAGATCCTCGCGGCGGACCTCGTCCCCTTCCCCAACCCGATCGGACTGCCGCGCCCCACGGGCTGAGCGGGTTGAGAGGGTTGAGTGTTTCGAGCGGATTGAGCGGGCTGCGCCAATCCGGTTGCAGGATCACCGCCCGTGGCCCTACCGTCACGCCGATGACCCCCGTACTCCGCTCCGAGCGCCTGAACCTGTCCCCATATGCCGCCACCGACGAGGAGCAGTTCGTCTCGCTCCTCCAGGACGAGGCCGTGGGCCGCTGGTTCGGGGACGGGATGCAGAGCGTGGAGCAGACCCACGCGCTGTTCCGCCGGATCTTCGGCCTCGTGTACGCCGAGAACCAGTTCCCGATCTGGGCTGTGCGGCACGAGGGACGCTACATAGGCCACGCGGAGATAAAGCCGTCCCCCGAGAGCTGGCTCGACGGCCACGAGATCGTCTGCGGCATCTTCCGCGGCAGCTGGGGGATGGGTCTGGGCACAGAGCTCGGCCAGCTGCTCACCTCGTACGGCCATGAGACTCTGGCCCTGCCCGAGGTGCACGCGACCGTGGACTCGGAGAACATCGCGCCCATCACCGTCCTCAAGCGCCTCGGCTTCACCCAGGGCCGCACGGTCCCGGAGGACAACGGCCGCACCACGCTTCTGATGACCTCGGCGCTGCTCAGCTGAAGTCGAGGCCCGTGGTGCGGGTGCGCTTCAGCTCGAAGAAGTCCGGATATCCGGCCATCACCCGGAAGCTGTCGAAGAGCCGCACCGCGTCGTCGCCGCGCGGAATCGCCCGCAGCACGGGGCCGAACCAGACGGTGCCGTCGACGTGGATCGTCGGGGTACCGACGTAGGCGCCTTCCTCGGGGTCCTTGCCCGCGTCATGGCTGCGGCGCACCACGTCGTCGTACGCCGGGTCGTGCGCGGCGGCCGCGAGGGTGGCGGGCAGGCCGGTCTCGGCCAGGGACTCGGCGATGACCTGGTCGAAGTCCTCGTTCTTGTCCTGGTGGATGCGGGTGCCGAAGGCCGTGTAGAGGTCGCGGAGCACGTCGTCGCCGTGCTGCTGCGCCGCGGCGGCCGCGACCCGGACCGGCTGGATCGACTTGTCGACAAGCTCCCGGTACCAGTCGGGCAGTTCGTTGCCGGTGTTGTGGAGGTAGAGGCTCATCACGCGGAAGCGGAGGTCGAGGTCACGGGCGCGCTCGACCTCCAGGATCCAGCGCGATGTGATCCAGGCGAAGGGACAGGCCGGGTCGAAGTAGAAGTCGATGCGGGTCCGGGGAGCGGTCTGCTCCGGAGCCTTCGATGCGTCGTCCGTCGTCGTCATGACCCGACCCTAATGAGCAAATGGCGTACAGCTTTGGGCCATTCACCCTTCCTTCTGCCGGGCCATTTGCCTACTCCGTCACCCCGCCCTCTCCTCTGCCTTCGCCACCAGGCCGAGGAGTTCGGACACCGGCATCGACCCCGCGTCGCGGCGCTCCCGCGCGAACGCGTTCGCCACAGCCTGCAAGACGTCGTTCACCGGCGTCGGCACTCCGTGCAGACGGCCGAGCAGCGCGATCTCGCCGTTGAGGTAGTCCGCCTCGATGCTGCCCGTTCCCCGGCTCAGGCTCTGCCAGGACGAGCCGCCGCCGCGTTCCGACCCCTCGAAGGGCTCCAGGCGGACGCGGTCACCGCGGGTCTCCTTCTGTTCCTGCTCGCCCACCGCCTCGATGCCCGCGGCGGCAAGCACCGCCTCGCCCTCCGCGCGTGCCTGCCGATAGAGCGCGATGGCCTCGTTGTCGACGAGCGGTCCCGTGACCGCCTCGATGGAGTTGGCCAGATTGGAGAGCAGCTTGCCGTACTTCCAGCGCATCACGTCCGCCACGACGGGCGAGAGCAGCTTCGACTTCGCCAGGTCGGCGGAGATGAGACGGGCGGTGTCGTCCGTGCCCGTCGGATAGCGGCCGAGGTGCAGGATGCCCGTGTAGGGAGCACCCGCCGCGGAGACCGCGCCCGGCTCGACATGGGTCGCGGGCAGCCAGACGCACATCCCGTACACCCGACGGAAGCGGCGCAGCGCCATACGCTCGCTCTCCACGCCGTTCTGCGCGCAGACCAGTGGAAGGACCTCGCCCGCGGTCCCGCCGCCCACCACCGGACGCCCGCTCCAGGCGTCGAGGGCGGCTACGCAGTCCTGTGTCTTCACGGCGAGGAAGAGCACGTCGTCCGCCCTCAACTCGCCTAGTTCATCCGGGTTCCGGACGACGGAAAGGCGGTGGGTCGCCGTCCCTTCGGGCGTCCTGACCCGCAGTCCGCTCTCCCGTACCGCCTCGTAGTGCGCGCCCCGCGCGACGAGGACCACGTCATGTCCGCTCTCGGCAAGGCGTCCGCCCACGGTGCCGCCGATCGCCCCTGCTCCCACGATGATGTAGCGCATGGAGCCGAGCCTCGCACACGGCACCGAGGAAGATCAGGCTTGGGGCGGGCCGACTTCGCCGAAGGGCGTTCCCTGGTGGAACCAGAGCAGCCACACGCCGTCGCACAGCCGCCACAGCGAACTTCGGTGGGCACTGCGGCCGTTGCTCTCGGTGTCGAAGGTCAGGTGCACCATGTCGTCGGCGAGCTGGACGCCCCGCATCCGGGACGTCGTGACCGAGGGGCCGGTCCCGCCCGGGTCCTGGGACAGGGCCGTGATGATCGACGGGCGGTCCCAGTGGGTGCCCGAGACGCCGAACTCGGTGAACTCCGGGTGCAGCAGCTCCCCCAGCAGCTCGGGCGAGGCACGCACTTCGGGGGCGAGCAGCCGCAGTTCGCCCTCGATGGCCGCTTCGACGGCGGGCGTGCGGTCAGCCACGGGGCGGCTCCTGCGTCAGCTCCACCAGCTTGGTGACGGTGTTCCAGTTGCGGGATGTGGCGATGACGCCCTTGAACAGGGCGGGGCGCGACAGGACCTCGCCCAGTTTCGAGCGGCCGAGCCCGTCCGGCGCGTAGAGATAGAGCGCGCGGTCACCGAGCCGGAACTCCTCGGGCAGGAACACCGCCGGGTCGATCCCGTCCAGCCGGGACGCGTCGACCGGCTCGGAGAAGTACGTGACGTGCAGCTGCTTGCCTTCGAGGGATGCCGCGGGGAACGGGCAGGCGTCGGCGACCGCCTTCAGATACGCGCCGTCGCGCACCAGGACGTCCACGTCGAAGCCGAAATGCCGCTCGATGGCCTGGCTCACCCGCGCGGCCAGGTCGTCCTCGTCGGCGGCCGCACTGGCGAAGACCGCGTTGCCGCTCTGCAGATGGGTGCGTACGTCATCGAATCCGAGACCGGAGAGGAGAGTTCGCAACTCCCCCATCGGCAGCTTTCTCTTGCCACCCACATTGATGCCGCGCAGCAGCACCGCGTATGCCTTGACCGTCATCCGCACACCATAGGACGACCGCAAGACGGCCGCCGCGCCCCGTGGGGGTGGGCGCGGCGGCCGCCGGTCCGGTGGGTGTTGCTCAGCCGGGTGTTACTGGCCTTACGGGTGTTGCGGGTCTTACGGGTCTTACTCGACGACCTTGAGCAGCTTGTTGGGCGTGCCCTCGCTCGGGTTGGAGATCTTGTCCGCGGTCGCTCCGTCGGTCAGCGCCTTGGAGACGGCGTCCGGCTTGGCGTCCGGGTGGGCGCCGAGGTAGACGGCGGCGGCACCCACGACGTGCGGGGTCGCCATCGACGTACCGGAGATGGTGTTGGTGGCGTCGTCACCCGTGTTCCAGTCGGACGTGATGTCCGAGCCCGGGGCGTAGATGTCGACGACCTTGCCGAAGTTGGAGAAGTCCGACTGCTCGTCGTCCTTGGTGGAGGAGGCGACCGTGATGGCCTCCTTCACGCGGGACGGGGAGCCCTGACCGGCGTCCGAGGACTCGTTGCCGGCCGCGACCGCGAAGGTGACACCGGAGGCGATCGCCTTCTGGACCGCCGCGTCGAGCGCCTCGTCGGCGCCGCCGCCCAGGCTCATGTTGGCGACCGAGGGGCCCTTGTGGTTCTTGGTGACCCAGTCGATGCCCGCGACGACCTGCTCGGTGGTGCCGGAGCCCTGGTCGTCGAGGACGCGGACCGCGACGATCTTCGCCTTCTTGGCGACACCGTGCGCCTCACCGGCGATGGTGCCCGCGACGTGCGTGCCGTGGCCGTTGCCGTCGTCCGCGTCGTCGTCGTTGTCGACGGCGTCGAAGCCGGACGTGGCGCGACCGCCGAAGTCCTTGTGGCTGACGCGGACACCGGTGTCGATGACGTACGCCGTGGCGCCCTCACCGGCCGCGTCCGGGTACGTGTACTTGCCGTCGCCCTTGGTGTCGTCCTGGTCGATGCGGTCGAGGCCCCACGACGGCGGGTCTTCCTGGGTGGCCTGGGTGCTGAACTTCTTGGACTGGACGACCTTGCCGACGGCCGGGTCGGCGGCCAGGCGCTTGGCGTCGGTCTCGCTGAGGCCCTTGGCCGAGAAGCCGTTGATCGCGGACGAGTAGTTCCGCTTCAGCTCGCCGCCGTACTCCTTGGCCAGGTCGGACTTGGCGCCCTTGTTGGCCTTCTCGTCGAGCATGACGATGTAGCTGCCGGAGACGGCGCCCTTGGCGTCGGCCCCGTAGACCTTGCCCTCGGCGGGGGTTGCCGCACCGGCGAACGAGGTGGCGAATACGGTGACGCCGACCGCGGTGGCCGTGGTGGCTATCGCCGCGACGAGCTTCACCGAGCGGGCACGCTTGTGATTTGCCATGAAGAGGGGTCTCCTCGTGGTGCTTGTGGGGGGATGTGGGGGGTTTCAAAACTTCACTGCGACGCCCCCTGAGATCCGGAAGATCTCCGGGCGTTGGGACGAAACCATGTCTGATTGACGCGCGCAGATCAATACCTACATACACCTGTGACTTGTTCAACAAGCTTCTGTAATAACAAATCGGGCCCCCGTCGGCAGATCGGACACCGCGGGACCGAATCCCGTAAGTCCTCATAGATGTAAGGGGCTTGTGACGGCCGGGCTCCTCCTTCACGAGGAGGGGTCAGCCGCTCGCGGCGACGGACGGAGCGCCGGGCAGTGCCGGTGGGCGGCCGCGATCGTGGTCGTGGTCGTGGTCGCCGTCTTCGCGATCCTCGGGACGCTGTCCATGCGGTCCATGAAAGCCCTCAGGCGCCGGACGGGCTGAAGAGTTTCAGCCCGTCCGGCGCCTGAGGGCGCACTTGGCGAAGTCGGTGATCCCTACACCGTCGCCGAAGCCGAAGCCGAGGTCGAGGTCGAGGTCGAGGTCGAGGTCGAATTCATGGTCGCGGTCGTGGTCGCGGTCGCGGCAGTGGTCGCGGCCAGGGCCTTGCGCTCCTCGAAGGAGTCGATCGTCCGCGTGAAGTCCCGCGTCGAGAGCAGCAGCTTGTAGATGATGGCCAGCTCGAAGACCAGGAGCAGCGCACCGGAGACGATGGTCGCCGGAAGCACCACGTCGAACAGCGGGCCGATCATGAAGACGCCCATCTGGAACTCGATGCCGCTCACCAGGTGCGTACGGATCCGGTGCCGCAGCAGGAAGGAGCGCGCGCGCAGATACGCGGGGAACTTGCCCCGGAACTCCTGGTGCAGGTCGATGATCTGTCGCTTGGACGCGGGCGCGGCCTCCTGGGCGTCCTGGGCCTCCGGGGTTTCCGGCACGCCCATCTCCGACCGCGTCTTCTGCATGTCCTGCTCGATGTCGGCCTCGGGGTTCTCCCGGAGGAGGTCCTCCATGAAGGCCAGGTCGGCTTCGTTCTCGGCCCGGCGGGCCGCCCTCATGCGCACCTTGATCTGCTTGCGCATGGTGTGCCTGATCTTGAAGATCTCGAGCCCGTTGATGTAACGCAGCGTGTCGAGGGCGACCACGGCGACCGCGGCCCAGATGTAGAAGGCATCCCCGGTGCGGTGGAACTGCCCGCCCATGAGGGCAACCGCACACGCCATGACACGAATGCGGTCGAAGACGAAGTCGAGCCACGCGCCGAACACCGAACCGGTGCCGGTGAGGCGGGCGACCTTCCCGTCCATGCAGTCCAGGATGAAGCTGAAGTGGTAGACGACGGCGCCGACGACCAGCCACTGCCAGTCACCCAGCGCGAAGAACGCCGCCGAGACGAGCCCCAACAGGAACGCGCCCCAGGTGATCTGGTTGGGCGTGATCCGGGTCCGCATCGCCGTCCACCGCACGAGCGGCGTGGCGACCGGATCGACGAGCACCACCGTCCACCAAGCGTCGCGCTTCTTCTGGGTGATACGGCGCACCTCGTCGAGGGGCGGTATGTCTCGTCGCATGGGGGTCAACTTCCTGGCGTTCGCGGAACGTTCATCTAACGCTAAGAAGGTATTGGTTCAAGTAACAAGGACCCAGGCGTGCAACCTTTTGGCGGGGGTAATGGTCAAACAGGCAGGACGAGTCAATACCTATGCCAGAACCACCCTGCGTTACCTGAGCGTTATCGAATGACAGGGTCGTAACAAAAATGACCGGGGCGTAACAGAAACACTTCACGGAGCGTCACAGCGCGTCACACCCCGGCCAGCCGGGCCCCGTTAGGCCCGGATCCCCGGCCCCCTCGACGCATTCGCGGTAGAAGCCGGGCCGCTCGATGAAGGACGAGTCGAGCGAGTCGAAACGTCTCGTGAGCCTTATTCGAGATTCCCGGCGTCGCTCCCGGATCCGGCGTCGTTGTAGCGCAGCAGATACTCGGCGAACTTCTCCAGATCCGGCCCGCTCCACTCCGTGAGCCGCTCATGGAACGCGACCCGGCGCGCGTCGGTGACCTGCGCGAGGACTTCGTTGCCCCGGTCAGTGAGATGCAGCACATGCACCCGGTGGTCGGTCGGGTCGAGGCGGCGCTCCACGAGTCCGCTCCTCTCGAGCCCGCCCACCTGCCTGCTGATCGTCGACTTGTCCAGCGTGTAGTGCGCCGCCAGATCAGTGGCCCGGCAGCCGCCCTCGAATTCGAGGTGGCTCAGGAGCGTGTACGACACGAGCGAAAGCTCGGGGTGCATCCGCGCGGCGGTGGCGCGGGCCCGCCGGGCGAACGCCGTCATCTCCCGCTGAATGATCTCGATGGACCCGTCTCGGTCGGCCACGATTTCTCCCTCTCCACGAATGGTTGTACAGTACAACACTGAGATTGGATGTATATACCAACCATCCATTCGTGACTGCCCGCTACCCGCTACCCGCTACCCGCTACCCGCTACCGATCTATCGCGAGAGGTCACCCGATGACCGCCACCTCGGCGCCCGCCCACAAGGCACACGCCGGCCCGGCACCCGCCTCCGGACCGCTCCGTCACGTCCTGCTCCACCTGCTGACCCCTCTGCTGATGTGCCTCGGCATGGGTCTCGCCTACATGGGCGCGTTCGTCACGCCTGAGCCGCACGACCTGCCGATCGCCGTCGTCGGCTCGGGCGAGCAGACCCAGGCTCTCGCGCAGACGGTCAAGGACAAGGCGGGCGACGCCCTGGACGTACGGACCGTCGGCTCCCGTGCCCAGGCGGTCGACGAGCTCAAGTCGATGGACATATCGGGGGCCTACATCCCCGACGCCAAGAACCCCGAGGTCATCGTGGCCACCGCGGGCTCCGACATGAGCGCCATGGCGGTCGAGAAGATCTTCACTCCGGTCGCGGCCGAGCAGGGCGTCCCGCTGAAGGTCAGCGATGTCGCGCCGACCGTCGCCGACGACCCCACCGGGCAGGGCCTGTTCTTCCTGCTCGTCGCGGTGAGCATCGGCTCGTACGCGTCGGTGGCGGCGCTCGGCGCCGCCGGGGCCGGGATGCGGATGCGGGCCCGTGCGGGGCTCGCCGCCGGTGTCTCGTTCGCCGTGAGCCTGATCGGCGCGGCGCTCGCCGGGCCCGTCTTCCATCTGGCGCACCAGGGCCTGTGGGGCGTCTGGGCCATGGCGTGGCTGTACTCGGCCGGCATCCTCTTCATCGGCATCGGACTGCATACGTTCCTGAAGCGCTGGACGACGCTGACGATGATGGTCCTCTTCGTCATGCTCAACTTCACGTCGTCCGGCGGTCTCTTCAGGCCGGAACTCCAGAACGGCTTCTTCGGCTCGCTGCACGCCTTCTGGAACGGCGCCGGGTTCGTCGAGGGCATCCGCGGCCATCTCTACTTCGGCGGGCAGGGCGTCGGCGGGCACGTCTGGACGCTGGCGGCCTGGCTGCTCGTGGGCCTCGCGGTCACGGGCGTCGCGGCGCTGTGGGAACGGCGGCAGCGTGCGGCGGCGGCTCCGTCGTCCGATGCCGGGCGGGCTCGGGAGGAGCAGGTGGAGCAGGTGGAGCAGGTGGAGCAGGAAGAGGAGATGGAGGAGTCGGTCGCGGTGTGACAGCGGCGGCCCCCGCGTACGGGTCCGTACGCGGGGGCCGAGCGGGGGACCGAGCGGGGGGGCTAGCGCTGGTACCGCGCGAGCACCAGGTTCCCGTCCTTCACCAGCCTTTTGCGCAGCTCGGCCAGGCCGATCGCCCCGCTGTAGTACTCCTGGAGCGCCGGTGTCGCCACCTTGTCCTTCCACTCCGCATAGCCGCGCACCGACTGCGCGGGTGCCGAACGGAGATCCTTCGCGAGGGCGGTGCCCGCGGCCCAGTCGTTCTTCTCGGTGTGCAGGGCCGGATCCTTCAGCGCCTGCTCGCCCGTCGGCAGCATCCAGTCGCCGCGCGCGAGTTTCACCATGTTGTCCGGCTGAAGGAAGAAGTCGATGAACTCGGCCGCCTCCTTCTTGTGCGGGCTGTCCTGGGAGACGGACAGCGTCTGCGGACTGACGCCCTGCGCGAGCCCCTCCGCTCCGGCCGGAGCGGGAAGCACCTGCCAGTCGAAGCCCTGGGGCGCCTGCTGGACGATCTGCTGACGGTAGGAGAAGCCGAGCGGGACCATCGCGTACTTCCCGCCGAAGAAGCCCGGCAGGGTGTCGGACCCGCCCATGCCCAAGGTCGTGCTCGACGCGCTCTTGTCGATGTTGACCTGGTCGTGGACCGTACGCGGCATGATCTCGTCGGCCTTGTCGAAGCGGACGTCGACCTTGCCGTCCTCACCCCGGTGGAACATGCGGCCGCCGGTGGAGAGCGAGAGGTTGAGCGTCGCGGAGACCGGCTCCTTGAGCGGCCAGGCCACCCCGTACTTCCCGTCCTTGCCGTCGCCGAGTTCCTTGGTGACCGACCGGAACTCCTGCCAGCTCCACGGCTTCTCGGGCGTGGGAATCCGGACACCCGACTTCTTCAGCCACGTCGCGTTGGCGATCAGTACGCGGGGTTCCTGCAGGAAAGGCACTCCATAGACCTTTCCGTCAAAGGTCGTCGTCTTCCAACTGCGCTGCGGAATGTCGGACTTGAGGCGTTCGGGGAGCAGGTTCCCGATGTCCGCGAGATACCCGCCGTACGCGAAGTCGGCGAGGTCGTCCGACGCGTCATGGATGATGTCCGGTGCCTCGCCGCCCTCGAAGGAGGTGAGCAGCTGGTCGTGGACGCTGTCCCAGCTCCCCTGGACGTACTCGACCTCGACGTCGGGGTGAGTGGCGTTCCACTCCTTGACGAGCGCCTTGTTGGCGTCGACCGACTCCTTCTGCCAGGCCAGGGACTGGAACTGAAGGGTGATCTTCCCGTCGCCGTCACCCGAGTCGCCGCTGCAGCCGGTGAGCAGCAGCGCGAGAGCCACGGTGGCGGCGGTCGCGATACGTGGTGCCGCGCGCATCAGGCCTTCACCGCCCCCGCCAGCATGCCGCCCGTGATCCGCTTCTGGATGATCGCGAAGATGACGAGCGAGGGGAGGGTCGCGAGGAACGCCGCCGCGGCGAGCGGCCCGAGGTCCGCGACGCCCTCGGTGCCGATGAAGCGGTTGAGGATGACCGGCAAGGTCTGCTTCTCCGGGGTCTTGAGCAGGACGAGTGCGAAGAAGAACTCGTTCCATGCGGTGATGAAGGCGAACATCGCCGTGGCGACGATGCCGGGGGCGAGCAGGGGCGCGACGACCGAGACGAACGCGCGTACCTTGCTCGCGCCGTCGACCGCCGCCGCCTCCTCGAGCTCGGTGGGCACCGCGCGGACGTACCCGACGAGCATCCACAGCGCGAAGGGCAGCGACCACACCACGTACACCATGATCAGGCCGAGCAGCGAGTTGATCAGGTGCAGATTCTTCAGGATCAGGAACAGCGGGATGATGATCAGGACGAAGGGGAACGCCTGACTGATCACCACCCAGCCCGTCGCCGCCTTCGAGACGCGATTGCGGTGCCGCGCCATGACGTACGCCATGGGGGTCGCGATGACGACCGCGATCAGGGACGCGCTGAGCGCCGCGACCAGGGAGTTGCCCGCGGCCTGGAGCAGCGGCTGCTCGTCGAAGGCCTGCCGGAAGTTCTCCAGGGTCGGGTCCTTGGGGATCCAGGTGGGGTGCAGACTGCCCAGTTCCCGCGCGGGCTTGAAGGCCGTGGAGATCAGCCAGAGGAACGGGAAGGCGAGGAAGACGAGATAGGCGGCGAGAGCCACGTACTGCGCGGCACGCGTCGACTTCTTCGTACGCGTCATGACTCGTCGTCTCCCTTCAGGCGGCCGACGAGGTAGCAGGCGAGGATCACGGAGATCACCGCGACCATCACGCAGCCCATGGCCGCGGCATAGCCGAACTGGCCGTAGCGGAAGGCCTCTTCGTAGGCGAAGAGCATGGGAAGCCGGGTGCGGCCGCCGGGTCCGCCCTGGGTGAGGACGTAGACCAGGGCGAAGGAATTGAAGTTCCAGATGAAGTTGAGCGCCGTGATGGCCAGGGCGATCGGCTTGATCGCGGGCCAGGTGACGGTGCGGAAGCGGCGCCAGGCGCCCGCGCCGTCCATCGCGGCGGCTTCGTGCAGCTCGCGCGGGGTGTTCTGCAACCCGGCGAGCAGCGCGACGGTGGTCTGCGGCATACCGGCCCAGATGCCGACGACGATGACGGCGAAGAGCGCGGTGGCCGTCCCGGTCAGCCAGTCCTTGCCCTCCCCCAGGCCGAGGTTGGAGAGCGTCTCGTTCAGTACGCCCGCGTCCGGGTGGTAGACGAGCCGCCACATGATGCCGACGACCACCTCGGGCATCGCCCAGGGGATGATCGCCAGCGCCCGCGCAAGCCAGCGCATCCGCAACGGCTGGTTGAGCAGGAGAGCAAGGCCCATCGCGAGGAAGAACTGCGGCACGGTGACGCCGAACGCCCACAGCAGGCCGATCCGGAACGAGTCCCAGAACAGCGTGTCGTGCAGCAGGTCCGAGAAGTTGAGGGCGCCGACCCACTGGGTCGGTTCGGTGCGGCCCGACTGGGAGTCGGTGAACGCGAGCATGATGCCGTAGAGGAGCGGACCCACGCTGAGGACCAGGATCGGGATCAGCGCGGGGAGCACCAGGAACCAGGCGCCGTGGTCCGCTCCTCTGCGGGCGGACGCGCCTCTCGCTGACCGCTTCGTCGCGGTCGCCAATGTCACGGAATCGGCTCCTTTGGGCGGCTCATCGGGGTTTGGCCGCCCACGCGGCCCCCGTCATCGTGCTGATGGGATCTGGATACGTCAAGCAGCTACGCAGGCCTCGCAACCTCTTGGCCAGTGCGAATGGGAGACTGTGTCGGTGTTCGTGGCGAACGCGGCGAGCGGTGCGGGAGGCAATGGATGGACGAGGCGCGGGCACGGGACGTACTGAGCGCTGCGGGTCTCGGTCGGGACGCGGCGCTGCTCGCGCTCGGCGAGAACGCGGTGTTCGGCGACGGTGAGTCGGTGATCAAGGTCGGGCGTGCGGCACCGGAGCTTCTCGACCGTGCGCGGCGGGAGTTGCGCGTCGCGCGGTGGCTGGAGGAGTCAGGCGTGCCCGCGGTGCGGGCGGCCGAGGACGAGCCCCGTCTTGTGGAAGGGCATCCGGTGACGGTGTGGCACCGGCTGCCCGCGGCTGTGCGGCCGGCTGAGCCGCATGACCTCGCCTCCCTCCTCCGCCTGGTGCACGCGCTTCCCGCGCCCGGGTTCGAGCTGCCCCGGCGTGAGCTCCTCGGTGGAGTCGAGCGGTGGCTGCGGCTCGCCGGTGACGCGATCGACGTCGAGGACGCGGACTATCTGCGGGAGCGCAGGGACGGGTTCGAGGCGGCGGCGTCCGCGCTCGCCCCCCGGCTGCCCCCTGGCCCCATCCACGGCGACGCCCTCCCCCGGAACGTCCTTGTGGGCGCGGACGGTCCGGTCCTGGTGGATCTGGAGACCTTCTCCGCCGATCTGCGGGAGCACGATCTCGTGGTGATGGCGCTTTCGCGGGATCGGTACGGACTGGCGGCCGAGGCCTACGACGGGTTCGTCGCACAGTACGGCTGGGACGTGCGGGAGTGGGAGGGGTGCGCGGTGCTCCGGGGGGCCCGGGAGACGGCCAGCTGTGCGTGGGTAGCGCAGCATTCCCCCAGCAATCCGAAGGCCCTGACCGAGTTCCGCCGCCGTGTCGCCTCACTGCGTGACGGGGACCCGGGTGTGCGGTGGTTTCCGTTCTGAAGAGTCACCCTGAAGGATCACCCGCTCCGCCCCTTCCCCTGACCAGGGCCCTGCTGGACCCGGCCCTCAGACGCCGGACGGGCTCGAACTGATGCCGGACGGCCTTGAAGTACTGGCCGCGTCCCGGAGTGGCCACGTGCCGTCCACCACCGCGCCCGTCTCCCCCCTCTTCCGGAGGAACTTCTGGAAGTCCGCCGCCCACTCGGCATACCAGTCGATCTGGCGGCGATGCAGCTCCGCGGGACCGAAGGCGGCCAGCTTGGGGTGGCGGTCGGCTATGGCGGTGGCCAGGCGGGCCGCGGCCAGGGCGTCCGACGTGGCGTCGTGGGCGGACTCAAGGACCACGCCGTACTCCGTGCAGACCGCTTCGAGGTTCCGCTTGCCCTTGCGGTAGCGCTCGACGGAGCGGTCGATCGTGTACGGGTCGATGACCGGGGCCGGTTCCGCGCCGCCCAGGCGCTCGCGCAGCGACGGCAGGCCGTGCCTGCGCAACTCGGCGGAGAGCAGGGTCAGGTCGAAGGTGGCGTTGTAGGCGACGACCGGGACGCCCGACTGCCAGTACGACACGAGGACGGCCGCTATCGCGTCGGCGACCTCAGCGGCCGGTCTGCCGTCCGCCGCCGCCCGTTCGTTCGAGATGCCGTGCACCGCCACGGCCTCCGCCGGGATCTCGACCCCCGGGTCGGCGAGCCACTCCCTGCGGCCCAGCGTCTCGCCCGCCCTGACCTCGATCACCGCGCCCGTGACGATGCGCGCTTCGTGCGGATCCGTCCCGGTCGTCTCCAGGTCGAACCCGATCAGCAGCTCCCGGTGCCAGCCCATGGCCGCCCCCTTCTCTGTGGTGCTTTCCCCCATTGACCACCACGATCCCACGCGCCACTGACAATCCCCGGCCCGCGTTCCGCTTACCGCCCGGGGCGGCTCGTCGGACGGCTCGTCGGACGGCTCGTCGGACGGCTCATCGGCCAGCCCCTCCGGCGGCTCAGGACACCGGCCGCGAGTCCGCCCAGGCCAGTTCGAACTCCTCCCGGTACGTCTCGAAGAGTCCGCTCTCTTCCGGCTCGTCCGCCTTGACCACCCGACGGCCGCCGCGCAGCAAGAGCACCGGCGCCTCCATCCCCCGCGTCCTGCGCAGATACGACTGGACGACCGCGATGCCGTCCGCGCCGTCCCCGTCGACCAGATACGCGGTGAAGCGCGGCGTCTCGTCGAAGACCTGGATCTCGAAGGCGCCCGGATCGCGGAGACGGGCCCGCACCCGGCGCATGTGCAGGATGTTCATCTCGACACTGCGGCTCAGCTCGCCCCGCTTCAGACCCAGTTCGCGCTCCCTGCGCTTGACCGCGCTGCTCGCCGGGTTGAGGAAGAGCAGCCGCACCCGGCAGCCGGACTCCGCGAGGCGGACGAGGCGGCGCCCGGAGAAGTTCTGGACCAGGAGGTTCAGGCCGATCCCGATCGCGTCGAGGCGACGTGCCCCGCCGAAGATGTCCTCGGCCGGGAACTGCCGCAGCAGGCGCACCCGGTCCGAGTGGACACCCACCACGTCGGCGTACCGGTCGCCGACCAGGGACTCGACGGCGTCGACCGGCAACCGGCGCGCGGACGGCGTGTCGGTGCCCGCGCCGAGTATGTCAAGGAGCTTCGCCGACGCGCGCTCCGCCTGGGCGAGCACGGCGGTGGACAGGGCGCGGTTGCGGGAGACGACGTTCCGGGTGACCTCCAGCTCGTCCAGGGCCAGTTCGACGTCCCTGCGGTCGTCGAGGTACGGCTCGAAGCACGGCCAGTGCTGCACCATCAGCTCGCGGAGCTGGGGCAGCGTGAGGAAGCTGAGGACGTTGTCGTCGGCCGGGTCGAGCAAGTACCCCTTGCGGCGGCTCACTTCGCGTACGGCGACGGCCCGCTGCACCCACTCCTGTCCGGCGGGTCCCGCGGCGGCGACCACCCAGTCGTCGGCGTGGACGGGTTCGTAGATGGGACGCAGAACAGCGGCCACGACCGCGCGCAGCCGCTGCTCCACGAGATTGAGCCAGATGTAGGCCCGCCCGGCGCGCTGGGCGCGCGTGCGCACCTCGCGCCAGGCGTCGGCGCCCCAGTCCAGTTCGGGTCCGATCTGAGATCCCATCTCCATCGGCCGTGCCAGGGACACCGCTCCAGGCGGGCCGTCCACGGAACTCCCCTCGTGACCCTCGTCACCAGGGGACAGTTCCCGCCCTCCCGAGCTCACCCAGCGCACCCCTTCCGCTCCCCCGAGCACCCCCCGCTTCAACGATCAAGGAAGGGTACTCCGGGAGCGGCGGGCGGTGCAGCCGGATGGCAAGGGTGGATTCTCAACGACCCTGCGTGGGCTGGCCGTTCTGGTCGGCGAGGTCCTGCGGAGTGAGCGGGCTCATAGCGGTCACGTCGCGCGCGGCCAGCGAGAAGCCCTGCCAGTGCACCGGCATCGGCTGCTGGTCCTCGTCACGGGCGATGTGGTGGAAGCCGATGTGGACCCAGGTGACCGGGTGGGTGAGGGACTGACCGTTCACCCACTTGTCGACGCTGGTCGGTGCGGTATTGGGGCACCCGGGGTTGTTGCTCGCGTACTGCTCGCACTTCTTGTACTCGGTGAAGTACACGTCGTGCTTGGTGAAGGGGCGCCCGGCGTGCTTGCTGCTGGGGCCCGGCACGATCTCGTACGAGCGCGGGTGGCCGTCCTTGTTCTTGCCCGCCCCGCTGACCACGCGCCACCAGCGCATGTCCTTGCTGTCGCCCGCGAGCTCCTTGGTGACCTTGGTGCGGGTGGTCTTCGTCTTGGGGCTGCCCTGGCCGGTGGGCGGGGTGACCTTGGAGTCGTACTGCTCGACCTTGGCCTTCGGGGAGCCGTCCAGGCCGAAGTTGAGCCGCCAGAAGACGTTGTGGGCGTGGCTCTCGGCCTTGGCCTGGTCGCCCTTGCCGATGGGCCAGCCGCCGCTGTCGCCGCCGTCGTAGTCGTACGGCGAGAGGCTGCCGGTCGCGCCGACCTGGGAGGTGATGGTGCCGTCCGATGAGAACCGCCACTCGGTGATGTACTCGTACCAGGAGGCCTTGTTCACCGTGTAGACGAGCAGGTCCTTGCCCTGGCCCGTGTAGACCTTGCCGGTGCCGCCGGTGCTCTGGTCGTCGTTGAGCCGGTACGCGTGCCCACGCGCGCGCGTGGTGGTGCACAGGCCCTTCACGTTGCCCCGCTGCGGGACCTTCACGGTCTTGATGGTGCCGCCGGGGCACTCGCCGGGGTTCAGGTTCTGCAGGGCCTGGCCGAAGTCGGTGCCGGTGACGTCGTCGTACTCG
Organism: Streptomyces sp. NPDC031274; assembly: GCF_055570235.1. Lineage (NCBI taxonomy): Bacteria > Bacillati > Actinomycetota > Actinomycetes > Kitasatosporales > Streptomycetaceae > Streptomyces > Streptomyces sp. NPDC031274. Next base: position 123,634 of record NZ_JBVIHP010000023.1, read on the forward strand.
GCCTGGCCGTCGTCGTAGGGGACGTGGACCTGCGCGAGCCTGGCGCTGGTCAGGACGGGTATCGGCTTGGTCTCCCCCTTGGGCTGGTAGCTGATCTTGTCGAGGATCAGGCCGGAGAGGCTGTTGTAGTGCCAGCACATGCGCCAGGTCGTACCGCCGTCGACGGTCTGCTCGATCTTGTAGGCGTCACTGCAGTCGGCGGCCGCCGCCGCGGGGGCGCTGGGCGCCTGAGGGGCGGCCGACGCGGGCGAGGCGACGGTGGCGGCGCCGCCGATCAGCGCGAGGGCAGCCAGGGCCGTGGTGGCCCGTCTGCGGGCGCGCGAAAGTCTGTTGACGTGCATTGCGGTGTGGACTCCCTCGTCCGAGGAGAAACAGAAGTGTGGTGTCGTGCGCGGGCGGCCGGAATCAGCCGAGGCGGCCCACGGAACGGGTGCTCAGGTCGACGACGAGGGACCGGGTGTCGATCCACGGGCCGCTCTTGACCTTGGTGACGACCTGGAGGCACCGGTGCTTGCCGCACTCGGTGAGGTCGGACGGCACGCGCTCGACGGTCTCCTTGCGGAAGACCATGCCGCTCAGCTGCAGCTGTCCGGGGCCGGTCAGCGCCTTGCCCGTGGCGTGCTTGAAGTCCTGCTTCAGGCCCTTGCCGAGCGGGTCGGCGATGAGCAGCTGGGCGCCCTCGGCGAGCTCTTCCTGGCTGGGCGGCGGCTGGACGTTCTGTGTGGTGGTCGTGTTCTCCACCTTGCCGGTCTCCACATTGACCGTCTTGGTGATGACCGCGTCCTTCTTGTAGTCGTAGTAGACGACCTCAGCGCTGCGCGGGGCGGCGGCGCCCGCGTCGGTGGGCTCCTGCTCGCTGAGGTTCGTCGAAAGGAGCTGCGGGCCGCGGTCTCCCTCGACGTCCCTGGCGCTGGAGCGCAGGGCGCCCGTCACCGAGGCCTTTTCGGCACGCTCGGTCTCCGCATCGGTCAGCGGGTCGCTGCCGATGCCCTTCTCGCCCTCGTCGGGTGCGGCCTCGACGACGCCGTCCTTCGCGATCGCGTCCTGCTTCGCGGCCGCCGCGTTGGCCTGGCGGCCCCCCGACTCGCCCGCCCCCGGCAGTGTGACGCCCACCAGCACAGCGGCAGCGGCCAGCGCGACTGCCGCGCCCGCCACCACCTTGCCCAGGTTACGTCTGACTATCTCTCCCACTTGCTCCCCTTTTTTCCCCCACGAGCCCCATAAAGAGGCATACCGAGTATGTGGTCGGACGGTTAGACGGCTGCAACTCCCGCGTGGTTGTCCCACTTTCGGGGAGACTCTGTCCAATGTGACCCCGAGCCGAGGGGGCGGTAGTGGAAGAGTCATATGCATGCAGGTGTGGCCAGGGCAGGCGTATCCACTCGGTGCCACGTACGACGGCGCCGGAACGAACTTCGCGGTCTTCTCCGAGGCCGCCGACCGCGTAGAGCTCTGTTTGTTGCACGACGACGGCTCGGAGACAGCCGTCGAGCTGCGTGAGTCCGACGCGTTCGTGCTCCACGCGTACCTGCCCGGCGTGATGCCGGGCCAGCGGTACGGCTTCCGTGTGCACGGTCCGTACGAACCCGCGCGGGGGCATCGCTGCAACTCGGCGAAGCTGCTGCTCGATCCGTACGCCAAGGCGGTCAGCGGCCGGATCGACTGGGGCGAGGAGGTGTACGGCTACCGGTTCGGCGCCCCCGACAAGCGCAACGACATGGACTCGGCGCCCCACATGATGACCTCCGTGGTGGTCAATCCGTACTTCGACTGGGGCGACGACCGGCCGCCGCGCACCCCGTACAACGAAACCGTGCTCTACGAGGCCCATGTGAAGGGCCTGACCATGCGACATCCGGATCTTCCCGAGGAGTTACGCGGTTCGTACGCGGCGCTCGCGCATCCGGCCGTCATCGATCACCTCACGCAACTGGGCGTGACGGCCCTCGAGCTGATGCCGGTGCACCAGTTCGTGAACGACCACCGTCTGGTCGACATGGGCCTGAACAACTACTGGGGCTACAACACGATCGGCTTCTTCGCGCCCCACAACGCCTACGCCTCCTGGGGCGACCGCGGTGAGCAGGTCCTGGAGTTCAAGCAGGCCGTCAAGGCGTTGCACGAGGCGGACATCGAGGTGATTCTCGACGTCGTCTACAACCACACGGCCGAGGGCAACCACCTGGGCCCGACGCTCTCCTACAAGGGCCTGGACAACGGCTCGTACTACCGCCTCATGGACGATTCCCGCTACTACATGGACACCACGGGGACCGGCAACTCCCTCCTGATGCGGTCACCGCACGTGCTTCAAATGATCATGGACTCGCTGCGGCACTGGGTCACCGAGATGCACGTCGACGGCTTCCGCTTCGATCTGGCGGCGACGCTCGCCCGGCAGTTCCACGAGGTGGACCGCCTGTCGTCGTTCTTCGACCTCGTGCAGCAGGACCCCGTGGTGAGCCAGGTGAAGCTGATCGCCGAGCCGTGGGACGTCGGCGAGGGCGGCTATCAGGTCGGCAACTTCCCGCCGCTGTGGACCGAGTGGAACGGCATGTACCGCGACACGGTGCGCGACATGTGGCGGGGCGAACCGCGCACCCTCGCGGAGTTCGCGTCCCGGCTGACCGGCTCGTCCGACCTCTACCAGGACGACGGCCGGCGCCCCTTGGCGTCGATCAACTTCACCACCTGCCACGACGGTTTCACGCTGCACGACCTCGTCTCGTACAACGAGAAGCGCAACGAGGCCAACGGCGAGAACAACCAGGACGGCGAGAGCCACAACCGCTCCTGGAACTGCGGCGCCGAGGGCGAGACCGACGACCCGGCCGTCCTGGAGCTGCGCGAGCGGCAGATGCGCAACTTCATCGCGACGCTGATGCTCTCCCAGGGCGTCCCGATGCTCAGCCACGGCGACGAGTTCGCCCGGACGCAAGGAGGCAACAACAACGCCTACTGCCAGGACAACGAGATCGCCTGGGTGCGCTGGCCGGAGGGTGAGAGCACCCAGCTGGAGTTCACGCGGGCGATGGCGTGGCTGCGGCGCGACCATCCCGTCTTCCGCAGGAGGCGGTTCTTCCACGGCCGTCCGGTCGAGGGCACGCACGACGATCTCTCGGACATCGCCTGGTTCACGCCGGAGGGCGAGGAGATGACGCGGGAGGACTGGGACGCGTCGCACGCACGGGCGCTGACGGTGTTCCTGAACGGCAACGCGATCTCCGAGCCGGGTACGCGCGGCGAGCGGATCTCCGACGACTCGTTCCTGATGATGTTCAACGCGTCGGCGGAGCCGCTTGAGTTCGTGATTCCGGTCAATCACGGCCGCCAGTGGCAGGTGATCGTGGACACCGCGCTGCCGGAGGGCGTGCCACCGGACTCGGGGCCGAAGGCGGGGGCAGGCGAGCGCCTGACACTCACCGACCGGAGCCTCACCGTCCTGCGGCGCCCCGCGTGACCAAGGGCGCGGCGTTCGCGTGGTCGTCCGCCGGAGGGCGGGCGGCCAGTGCGATCAGGAACGCGACGGCGGCGGCCGCGCTGCCGAGCGCGAACGCCGCGCCGGGGCCGTGGGACTCGGCGAGGCGTCCCGCCACGGCGAGCGTGACCGCCTGGCCGCCGACGAAGGCGCTCGCGGCGAACGTCATCCCCTCGGCGAGCCGTCGCGGCGGGCAGGAGCGCTCGGTGAGCGCGAAGCCGGTGATCAGGTTCGGGGCATAGACGGCGCCGAACACGGTCACCACGACGTACAGGCCCGTCATGCTGTGCGTCCACACCAGCGGCAGCGAGAGCAGCGCCGCGGCGGCCGTCGCCACGCGCCAGCGCGTGTGAAGCCCGAAGCGCTCGGGCAGCGCGGCCATGGAGAGCCCCACGACGGCGCTCATGACGCCCATGGCGGCGTAGACGAGGCCCGCCTGGCCCGGAGCGCCCAGCTCCTGGGTGAGGGCCGTGATGCCCGCTCCACAGGCGCCGAGCAGGACGCCGACGAAGACGAGCCCGACGCGTACGACGAAGACTTCGCGCGGCAGGCGCTGTCGGCCCCCACGCGCGCGTGGCGTCGTGTGAGCGGCCCGCACCGTCCGCCCCGTGGGGTGCAGCGCGAAGCCGGAGCCGCAGACGGCGACCAGGAGCGCGGCCACCCCGAAGGCGTACGCCGGGTGGCCCGCCACGGCCGCGAGGCCCACGAGCGCGGGGCCGAGCACGAAGGACAGCTCGTCCATGGTGCTCTCCAGGGACAGCACGGTGTTGACCAGACGGTCGTCACCGCCCGCCCCGCGGACCAGTGGGACGGCGCGTGCGCGGGCCAGCGGGCCGATCCCCGGGATGCTCGCGCCGGCGAGCACGGCGAGGACGACGAGCGCGGGTGTGGGCAGCCCGAAGAGGGCTCCGAGCGTGTACACCGCGATCGCCACGGCGTTGAGCAGCGAGAAGCCGAGGACGACGGTGCGCTGGCCGCGCCGGTCGGCGAGGCGGCCGACCAGGGGGCCCACGGTCACCTGGCCGAGCGCGAGCGCGCAGGCGACCACCCCGCCCGTGGCGAGCGATCCGCTGGTCTCGGTGACGAGCAGGACACTGCCGAACTGGATCATGGCCACGGGGAGCCTGCCGAGGAACGAGATCACCGGAAGGAGCGCTCCGGTGTGCCCGATCACTTCGCGGTAGGTGTCCAGAAGTCGCCGTGCGCCGGGCTCGTACCGACCGGCCTGTGCCTTGGTAGCCATCGTCCGACGCTAACGACGCCCACGCGGCCACACGCATGAGTCGATGGCACGAAAGCCCGTCAGGCGGGTACGTAGGTTCGCATGACGCCTGAGCGCTCGGAGCCCGCGGTGCCGCCACCGCCCACCGCCACCTACCGGCTGCAGCTCCAGCCGGAGTTTCCGTTCGCGGCCGCCGAGGCGGCCGTCCCGTATCTGGCCTCGCTGGGAGTCTCGCACCTGCATCTGTCGCCGGTGCTCGATGCCGTCCCCGGCTCGACGCACGGCTACGACGTCGTGGACCACGCGCGCGTACGGGACGAGCTGGGCGGCGAGGAGGGGCTGCGGGCCCTGTCGCGCACCGCGCGGACGTACGGTCTCGGCCTCGTCGTGGACATCGTGCCGAACCACATGGCGGCGGTGCCGCGCCACAACCACGCCCTCTGGGAGGTGCTGAGGGAGGGACCCGGCTCTCCCTACGCGCGCTGGTTCGACATCGACTGGGAGGCGGGCGGCGGGCAGGTGCTGCTTCCGGTGCTCGGGCGCGGGGTCGGGGACGAGCTGGAGCGCCTGCGGGTCGACGGGGACGTGCTGCGCTACCACGAGCACGCGTTCCCCCTCCGCGAAGGCACCGGGGAGCTGCCGTTGCCGCAGCTCCTCGACGCGCAGTGGTACCGCCTCGGGTGGTGGCGCCTTGCTCGCACGGAGCTCAACTACCGGCGCTTCTTCACCATTTCCGACCTCATCGGGGTACGCGTCGAAGACCCCGAGGTGTTCGACGCGACCCACGCGAAGATCCTCGAACTGCTGCGGGAAGACGTCGTCGAGGGGCTGCGCATCGACCACCCGGACGGGCTCGCGAACCCGGGGGCGTACCTCCAGCGGCTCCAGGAGGCCACGCACGGGCGCTGGACGGTCGTCGAGAAGATCCTCAGCGACGGGGAGCAGCTGCCCGCCGCGTGGCCCGTCGCGGGCACCACCGGGTACGACGCCCTTCGCCACCTCGACGGCCTCTTCACGGACCCGGCCGGGGCGGGTGAACTCCTCGGCCAGTACCGCAGGTTCACCGCTCCCGCGGTGGACCGGGGCGGCGACTGGGGGGCGACGGTACGACGCGCCGCGTACAAGGTGCTCACCCATGAGCTCGCCGCCGAGACCGACCGCCTCACGCGCGAGGCGACCGCGCTCTGCGCCCCGGACCCGGCGCTGCGCGACCACGCGCCGTGGGCGCTGCGCACCGCGCTCCTGGAGCTGCTCGTACGGCTTCCCGTCTACCGGCCGTACGTCTCCGGGGGCGTCGAACCGGCTTCGGTGCTGACGGTGGGGGCCGCCGCCGAGGCGAGGGCTGCCTTCGCGGTGCGGGAGGAGGCCGAGGCGGTAGACGTCGTACGGGATCTGGTGCTCGGACGCCTCGGGTCCGGGCCCGCGCTCGACGGCTTCCGCGCACGGTTCGCGCAGACCTCGTCGGCGCTGCGGGCCAAGGCGGTCGAGGACACGGCGTTCTACCGGCACGCGCCGCTCCTGTCGGCGGCCGAGGTGGGCGGCTCCCCCGCGCACCCCGCGGTGACTCCGGAGGCCTTTCACACCTACTGCGCGCGCGTGCAGCGCGACTGGCCGTACGCGGGCACGGTGCTCACCACGCACGACACGAAGCGCAGCGCCGATGTGCGGGCGGGCATCGCCGTCCTCACGCAGTGCCCACAGCGGTGGGCCGACCTCCTGGTCGAGGTGACCGAGCAGACCGCGCGCGCGGGCGGCACCAGCGCGCCGGACCCGCAACTGGCCTGGGCTGCCTGGCAGACGGCCGTCGGCTTCGGCTTCCCCTACGACGAACGGCTGCAGAAGGCGCTGCTCAAGCACGTGCGCGAGGCGGGCCTGCACACGAGCTGGACCGAACAGAACGAGACGTACGAGAAGGCCGTGACGGCGTTCGTGGAGGCGGGTCCCTGCGGGCCGCCGCTCTACACGGTCGCGGAGTTCGCGGGCGGCCTCAGGCCCCATGTGCGGGCGAACGTCCTGGGGGCCACGCTGCTCCAGCTGACGATGCCGGGGGTGCCCGACATCTACCAGGGCACGGAGAGCGAGTACCGGGCCCTCGTGGACCCGGACAACCGGCGGCCGGTGCGGTTCCAGTCGCATGTCCTTGAGTACCTGGAGCAGCACCGTGACCGCTGGGACCTCTCCGAGGAGAAGCTGGCCCTCACGGCGACCGCGCTGCGGCTGCGCAGGCGCCGTCCGGATCTCTTCGGCGACGCGGCGACGTACGAGCCCCTTGCGGCGCTCGGCCCCGGCGCGGCGCACTGCGTGGCCTTCGCGCGCTCCGGAGAGGTGATCACGGCGGTGACCCGGCTCTCCTTGCGCCTCGCCGAGGCGGGCGGCTGGCGAGCGACGGAACTGGCGCTTCCGCAGGGGCGGTGGGTGGATCTGCTCACTCGGGGGCGGGAGTTCACGGGGCACGCGCGCGTGGAGGAGCTTTTCGGGGAGATGCCGGTGGTGCTTCTGGAGCGGGTCCGGACAGGGCAGGACTCAGCGGGTCCTGACGAGTAGCAGGCGTGGCGCCCGCGCCATGATCCCCCGGGGCGAGGGCCTGAAGCCGGGCGCGAGGCGCAGGCCCGGCATGGCGTCGAGCAGGGCCCGCAGGCCGCACTCGGCGGCGAGCCCGGCCAGGGTGGCGGCCGGGCAGAAGTGTGTTCCCGTGCCGAACGCGAGGTGTGCCGGGTCCGCGCGGAAGATGTCGTAGCGGTCGGGGTCGGCGAAGCGGAACGGGTCGCGCCCCGCCGAGCCGATGAGGCAGGCCACGACGGAGCCTGTGGGCAGTGTGGTGCCGCCCAGGGCGATCGGCGCACTCGCGCGGCGCAGTACGACGGGGGTGGGCGGGTCACGGCGCAGGGACTCCGCCCAGGCGCCGGGTATCAGCCCCGGACGGGCGCGCACGAGGTCCAACTGGGCGGGGTGGTCGAGGAGGTTGGCGAGGAAGGAGGCCAGCGCGAGGGCGGTGGCCTCGCCGCCGCCGGTGAGGAGTGTCCCGGCGAGAGCGGTGACGGTGTCGTCCGAGAGGGCCTGCCCGTCCGTCCGGGCGCCGCACAGCGCGGAGAGCAGGTCCGCGCCGGGACGGGCGCGCCGCCGCGCGACATGGGGGCGCAGCAGCCCGCCGAGTTCCGGGTGGACGCCGCCGGCACGCGCGGACCCCGTACGGCACCACTCCCGCACCCGCGCGGCGTCCTCCCAGGGCAGCCCTAGCGCGGCGACGGCGGCAGCCGCGGGCAGCCACGCACTGAACTCGGCGACGAGGTCGACCTCGCGCCGCCCTGATATGCGCCGGGCGAGAACGTGGGCGGTGCGCTCGGCCGCGGCCCGCAGGACGGGCTCCAGGAGCCCCCGGTGGCCCGGACCCGGCAGCCCGGTCACCGGCGGACCGAGCCGGGCGTCACCGAGCGCGGCCCGCACATCCGAGTACCGGCTGAGCAGCCAGGCCCCGAGGAGCTCGTCACGGACGAGGGGGAAGCTCTCGCGGAGGCTGCGGTAGAGCGGATAGGGGTCGTGCTCGACGCCGGGAGCCAGGAGGCTGGGTGTCCCGGCCCGTCCGGCGTTTGCGGACGGGCCCGGCGGAGCGGGTGACGAACGGTGCCCACGAGGGGCCGAGCTCAAAGACACAGCAAACCCCGTTCAGGCTCAGCGTCGGCGACCAGGTGGGGTTTCAGGGGATCACCGCGCAGCGCCTCACGCAGTTCCCGTACACCCATTCGGGTGACAGTGCGGGGCGGAGGCGCCGTGAGGTGACATCCCTCGGGCCGCGCGCTTGACACGTGCCCGACCGCGTGGCGTACTGCGGATTGCTTCAGCGGACAAGACGGGGGTGAGTCAACTGGCGGCGCAGCGCTATCTCAATGTGGCCGAACTCGTACTGTCCGCACGGAGGTTGGCAGTACACCGCCCCGAGCTGTGCTCCCTGCGCCAGGTGGGCACCTCGCGCGCCGGAAGACCCTTGCACCTGCTGTCCGTCGGCCACTCGCGCCGCGCCGTCCTGGTCGTCGCGGGCGCGCACGCGAACGAACCGACCGGTGGTTCGACGCTGCTCCACCTCGCGGAGTGGACCCTGCGGGACGAGCAGCTGCGTGCCGACACCTCCTGGCACTTCCTCCTGTGCGCCGACCCGGACGGCGCGAACCTGCACCGCACGCCCGCGCCGCGCACCCTGTTCGACTACCACCGCCACTTCTTCCGCCCCGCGGGACCCGAGCAGCCGGAGTGGTCCCCCTCCGTCCTTCCGCCCGACCGGCTGCCGCCCGAGACCCGTGCCCTGACCGGCGTCATCGACGAACTGCGGCCCTACTTGCAGGTGTCGCTGCACGGAACCGATCTCGGCGGCAGCTGGGTGCAGTTGACGCGGGACATACCGGGGCTCGCGGAGCCGTTCGCCAAGTCGGCGGCGGAGCTGCACATACCGGTGGAGACGGGGGCGTCGGACGCCGCGGGCTGGCCGGTCTCGGGGCCCGGGGTGCATGTACTGCCCGGCCCTGGTTCGGCGGCCGCCTATCCGAGCCTGCCCGAGGACGCCCGGCACACCACCTGGCACCACGCCCATCGGTACGGCGGCCTGACCGCCATCGTCGAGGTCCCGATGTGGGCGAGCGACCTCGTGGACGATCCGGCCGTCCACCCCGCCCCCGAGCTGGCACTGCGCGGCTTCGCGCGGCGGCTGCTGCACGACGCGCGCCTGGTCGAGGACATTCTCAGCGAGGCGCTGCCACGGCTCCCGCAGGCACAGGGGCCGCTGCTGCGCGCGGCGCGCTGGGCGCTCGACCTGGTGCCGGGTCTCGCCGACGACTGGGTCAGGATGCCACCCGCGGGGACGTCGATGGCGTACATCGGGAGCGTCGACGCCTTCGGGCGCCGCCTTCCGCTGCGGGCCGCCGCGATGCTGCTGCGGGTCCTGGACACGGCGGGCGACCGGGCCGCGCCGCGCCTCGAACGGCTCGTGCTGCACTGGAGCGACACGTTCGCCGAGCGGTTCAGGGCGCGTTGGGTGCCGGTGGAGCACCAGGTCGAGCACCAGTCACGGACGACGGTCGCGGCCGCGCACCACGCGCGCGTGCGGGGCGACTGACCACACGGCACGCACGGCAGACATACGTCCCTGACGGCTTCTCACGAACCGGAGAGCCGGAAGCCCATCTTCCCGAAGCTGACCTGATCGCCGTCCTGGACGACGGCCACGCCGATCACCCTGCGGCCGTTCACGGACGTGCCGTTGGTCGACCCGAGGTCACGCAGCACCCACATGCCGCCCTGCCTGCTCAGCTCGGCGTGCACCCGCGAGACCGTCTCGTGGCTGAGCCTGAGTCCGTTCGCGGGGTCGCGGCCGATCCGCAGCGGGTACGGGTTCCCCGGCACCGGCAGGAGCAGCTTCGGCAGCTTCTCGGCCTGCCAGGCCCTGCGCAGCCGGACCGTGAACCCGGAGACCGCGCCGACAGCGCCGAACACCACACGCGAGAGTCGTCCCTCGGTCCGCAGATCCGCGGTGAGCACGGCGAGTTCGTCGGGCTGGCGGGCGGCGAGCGCCAGCTCCATGCGCCGCACGAACGTGTCGTGCGAGAGCTTGCCGAGGGCAGCGCCCTCCCTGAGCACCTTCAGCGCCCTGTCCCGCTCGGCATCGGTCAGCCGCGCGGGGTTCATCTGGATCTCGAAGGACGACGTCACCCTCGTGATTGTCTGTCAGCGCGGCCGGAGTGTCCAGATGCGGCCGGGGCGTCCGGATAACGCGGAACGACCGCGGGCCGATCACTTCTGCAGCACGATGGACGGGCGTGACCACGGATGACGTACGGACGAGGACAGATGGCCGTCAGCGGATCACAGACGAGGGAGAACTGTCGGTGGAGTTCGAGGTGTGGGCACCCGGGGCGGAGCACGTCGCGTTGCTGTGCGAGGGCACCACGCGCGCGTTGGAGCGCGCCGCCGGTCGGGCCGGGTGGTGGACGGCGGAGGCGGACGCCACCGAGGGGGCGCGCTACGGCTTCTCGCTCGACGGAGGGCCCGTGCTGCCCGATCCCCGCTCGCGGCGCCAGCCGGACGGCCCCGACGGGCTCAGCGCCGTCGTCGACCACGACAGGTACGCGTGGCGCGCGCCCTGGTCGGGGCGCGGAGTGCGGGACGCGGTCCTGTACGAGCTGCACGTGGGGACGTACACACCGGACGGCACGCTCGACTCGGCCGCGGGGCGGCTCGGTCACCTCGCCGAGCTGGGCATCACCCATGTGGAGCTGATGCCGCTCTGCCCGTTCCCGGGGCGGCACGGCTGGGGGTACGAGGGCGTGTCCCTGTGGGCCGTGCACGAGCCGTACGGCGGGCCCGACGCGCTGAAGCGCTTCGTCGACGCCGCGCACGCACACGGCATGGGCGTCGTGCTCGACGTGGTCCACAACCACCTCGGCCCCTCCGGCAACCATCTGCCCGCGTTCGGGCCCTACTTCACCGACACCCACCACACTCCGTGGGGCGCCGCGGTCAACCTCGACGCGCCCGGCTCGGACGAGGTGCGCGCGTACCTGATCGGCAGCGCGCTCGCCTGGCTGCGCGACTACCGCCTCGACGGCCTGCGTCTGGACGCCGTGCACGCGCTGCGCGACACGCGCGCGTGCCACTTCCTGGAGGAACTGTCGGCGGCCGTGGACGACCTCGCCGTCGAGCTCGGCAGGCCGCTCTCGCTCATCGCCGAGTCCGACCAGGGCGATCCGCGTGTCATCACCCCGCGCCGGCAGGGCGGGCTCGGCCTGCACGCGCAGTGGAACGACGACTTCCACCACGCGCTGCACTGCGCGCTCACCGGCGAATCACACGGCTACTACGAAGACTTCGCCCGCGCCCCCTTCGCCGCGCTCGCCAAGACGCTGACGGGCGGCTTCTTCCACGACGGTACGTACTCGACCTTCCGGGGGCGCCGGCACGGGCGCCCCGTCGACCCCGCCCGGACGCCCGCCTACCGCTTCCTCGGCTACACGCAGACGCACGACCAGATCGGCAACCGCGCACAAGGGGACCGGCTCTCCGCCACTCTCTCCCCCGGCCTGCTCGCCTGCGCGGCCGCGCTGACCCTCACCGGACCGTTCACTCCGATGCTGTTCATGGGCGAGGAGTGGGGCGCGGCCACGCCCTGGCAGTTCTTCACGGACCACACCGATCCCGAGCTCGCGGATGCCGTACGCCGGGGCAGGCGCCGGGAGTTCGCGGCGCACGGCTGGGCCGAGGACGACATCCCGGATCCGCAGGACCCGGCGACCAGGAACCGGTCCTGCCTCGACTGGGCCGAGCCCCTGACCGACCCGCACGCGCGCGTGCTGGCCTGGTACCGCGAACTGATCGCCCTGCGCCGCTCCCGCGGCGACCTCCTCGACCCGGATCTGGCGGCGCTCCGGATCGCCTACGACGAGGAGCAGCGCTGGTTCGCGGTGCGGCGCGGCGATCTGCGGATCGCGGTGAACGTCGGCAAGGAGGCGGTCGACGTCCCGCTGGGCGGCCGGGGCGCGCGGGTGCTCGCGGCGTGGACGCCGGTCACCGCGCCCGGCGCGGACGGGGTGCTGCGGCTGCCCGCCGAGTCGTGCGCGGTGCTGGCGACACCATGAGGGCGGTACCGGCAGCGCCGTGAGGGCGGTACCGGCAGCGCTGTGAGGGCGACGGTGGACGTCAGTTGACGATCGCGAGATCGCGCGGCGTCGAGTTGAGGCGCCGTACGCCGTCGTCGGTGACCGTCACGATGTCCTCGATGCGCACTCCGAAGCGGCCCGGCAGATAGATGCCGGGCTCCACGGAGAAGCACATCCCGGGCACGAGCGGCAGTTCCTCGCCCTCGATCATGTAGGGCGGCTCGTGGGTGGTGACGCCTATGCCGTGCCCGGTGCGGTGGATGAAGTAATCGCCGTACCCGGCATCGGCGATCACCGCCCGCGCCGCCCTGTCGACGTCCTGACAGGTATTGCCGGGCCGCACCGCGCGGCAGCCCGCCTCCTGCGCCTCGCGCACGATGGCGTGGACCTCCCGCTCCTCGGCGTCGGGCTCGCCCACGTGCACCGTGCGCGAGGTGTCCGAGCCGTAGCCGTGCATCAGACCGCCGAAGTCGAGGACGACCATGTCGCCGTCCCCGATGACGCGATCGCCCACCTCGTGGTGCGGGTTGGCTCCGTTCGGGCCGGAGCCGACGATGGTGAAGTCGACCTGAGAGTGTCCGAACCGCCGCAGCAGCTCGGCGAGATCGGCGGCGACGTCGCTCTCCCCGCGGCCCGCGAAGGGAACCTTCTTGATCTCCTCGTACGTTGAGTCCGCAGCGGCACCGGCCGCCGTCAGGCGCTCGAGTTCCGCGGCGTCCTTGACGGCGCGCAGCATGGGGAGCGCTTCGGTGAGGGACACGTAGGAGGTGTTCGGCAGCTCGTTCTGGAAGCCGAGAAGGTGCATGGCCCAGGAGTTGTCACTGATCCCGAAGCGGCCGTCGACGTCCAGGAGCGGCGCCGTCGTGGCGTAGGGGTCCTTGCCGTCGGTCCAGTCGCGCAGGGAGAGCGCGCCCGCGCCCGCCGCGCGTTCCGCGTCCGGGGCCTCCAGGGTGGGCACCACGAGCACCGGTTCCTGGCCCGCGGCGAGCACGAGGACGGTGAGGCGCTCGGTGGCGACCGGCTGGTATCCGGTGAGCCAGATCAGGTCGGGGCCCGGCGCGACGAGCAGCCCGGCGAGCCCGGCGTCCGCCGCACAGGCCGCGGCGCGGTCCATGCGCGCCTTGTAGTCGTCGGCGGTGAAGGGCGCGGGGGTGCCCGCGGGGGTGCCGGTCATGGGGGCCTCCAGGGCTGCTCGCTGCTGCGCGTACGGCGCGCTGCCGATGAAGCCGATCCTGCCCGCATCGCCGCGCGTGCGCGACCGGGTTACGGCGGCCCCCGCCGCATCGTGTCGAGCCGGGCCACCTCACGTCACGAAGCCCGGCGTCACCGGCAGGGACTGCCGCTGCCCGCTCACGTGCCGGACGGTCACAGTGACGTTCCTTCCCGGGTCCGCGGCGGCGACCGCGGCCGCCAGGGCCTTCGCCGATGCGATACGGGTCTTGCCGAAGGCGAGCAGTACGTCGCCGCGTACGAGACCGGCGCTGTGGCCGGGCCCTGGGCTGTGCACGCCGACGAGCAGGGCGCCGGAACTCCTGGGGGCGTCGACGGCCTCCACGCCGAGGGTGGGGCGTGCGCCGGTCCTCCCATCGGCCTTCTGGGACGGGTCGGTCTTCTGGGACGGGTCCGGTGGAGGCTTCGGCGGGGCGGAGGGTTTGGCCGCCGCGCCCGCCTGCGCCTGCGCGGCCGTGCCCGCCTGGGCCTTCGCCTCCTTCTGCATGTCGGCGAGCTTGCTCATGCCGATGACGGTGGTGCTCACCGTGCCGAGTCCCACCCCCGACAGCACGAGGACGATCGAGAAGAGCACTCCGAAGAGCAGAGTGGCCACACGCCGTCCGCGCCGCCGCGCGGCATGCGGACGGTGGCCGGGACCGGGCCTGCAGCCCGTGCCGGGTGTCCGCCCCGCACCGGCCTTCCGCCCGATGCCGAACTTGTGACGGATTCCGAACTTGCCTTCCGTACCGAACTTCCCTCCCCTGCCGTGCTCCTGTCCGGGCATCGGCTTGGGCCGCAACGCTGTCTGTTCCATGGCTCGCCTCCGGCCACAGCCCTACCCGGCGTGACCCGGCGCGACGATTCACGAACGAGTGACATCCAGGTGTGCGGCCGACGCGGCCACACACACCGTGACCGCGTGACGCCGAGGACCCGCGTGCCGCCGAGGACCCACGGAACGGGCAGGCCGTCCGCGGGCTCTGTCAGCCCGCGTGACCTCCCTCGTGCCCGCTGTGCCCGCTGTGCCCGCTCCCGTGCCCGTCATGACCCCCGTGCCCCGCCCCGTGGTCGAACTTCAGGGCCTCCTTCGGCATGACCACGAAGGGGCGCATCATGCCCATGTCCTCGTGTTCCAGGAGGTGGCAGTGGTACATGAAGCGGCCGTACGCTCCGTCGAACATGCCCATCACCCGCAGCAGTTGACCGCCGGGGACCAGGAAGACGTCCTTCCAGCCCCGCTCGTTCGGAGCGAGGGGGATCTCCTTCTTCGGGTCGAAGGCGATCGGGGCCAGGGTGCCGCCCACGGTGACGTCGAAGCCTGAGACGTCGTACGCGTCGCGGCCCAGGAGCTGGAAGTCGGCGAGGTGGATGTGCATGGGGTGGGTCACCGGCGGGTTCACCGCGAGGTTGATGAGCACCCCCGTGTCGCTCCACGCTGTTGATCAGCGCAAACGTAACGGCCGCTGTCGTGCGGCCCGTTGGGCGGCCTGGTCAGTGGCCGCCCCTCACATCAAGAGAGACTCACCGCACCTCATCCAAGTTCCACGAATCTCCCATTCCGCTAGAAAAGTATCGGAAACGGCATATGGAATTGACTAGTCCTGTTGCGGGTCTGGCGTCAGTGACCGCTGTTACTTTCGGAGCATGACCGAACGTGCACTCCGCTTGCTGCGACAGGACCCGCGTCTGGCCGAGCTGGCCGCGTTCCCTTTCGCATTCGACCTGTCCCGCGCGGACCACGTCGAAGAGGTCCGCCTCGCGTCCGGCGGCCCGCTCGAACCGATCGCGGGGGACGATTCCGGCGGCACGTACTTCGTGTGCGGGGACGGGTCCGTTCTGTACGCCGACTCCGAGGGTTCCGCCGGAATCATCGGGGACAGCGTCGACGAGACCCTGGAGATCCTCGTCGGCCTGCCCGGCTGGCAGGACTACGTAGCCCTGTCGCCGACCGACGGCGAGGCGCGGATACTCGCCGAGATCGCCGACACGGAGGGCGACTTCCGCGAGGACTGCGTACCCGACCTCGACGCGCACCGCACCGAGCTGCGCGCCGCGCTCGGACTCCCGGAGCGCTCCCCCGTACAGCTCGTCGCGCGCCTGCACACCGCGCTCCTGCGCACCGAGCCGGACCACCTCCTCCTCAACGCCGTCGAGCACCTGGCGTACAAGCGCCTCGATCCGCATCCGCGCCCGCCCCTGTGGGAACAGGTGCTCGCCAAGGGCCGCACCGACCTGGCCCTGTTGCGGACGGGCGATCGCACGGTCTGGGACGGCGTGGCCGTGGACCGGGCGCGCAGAGTGGCGGTACTGCGCGCCGCGCAGTACGACCGGCGGAACACGGATCGCACCCTCCTGCGCCACCTCCTCAAGCACGAGGCGGACGCCTCCATGTCCGACGAACTGCGGCTCGCCGTCGTCCTGGTGGGGCTGCACTGCCTGGCCGAGGACCTGCCACTGCTGCGCGAGGTGCACGAGACGACGTACGACACCTGGTGCGGTCTCGCCGGGCTCCCGAAGGAGGCCGGTCAAGTCCGGGAGTGGGCACGCTCGTTCGACGAATCCAACTACGGGGACGACCCCGACGACGAACCGGAGTCCACCTGGCTCGAACTCGCGCGGGATCAGGGGATGGTGGAGGCGGCCCGCGCCTACCTGATCCGCGAGCTGGACGACACGGGTCCCGATCCGGCGCAACTTGCGGTACTGCGCGATGAGTTGGCACTGATCGGCGACTACACCCAGGCGGTGCGCGCCCAGCGCCTGCATCTGTCGCTCCAGGACACCGACCACGGCCGCGCGGCGGCCGACGCACGCCTCGCCGAGCTGGAGCGCAGGGCCATGGACACGGCGGCGGAGTCGTAACTCACCCCATCCGTGGGCCACGCCCTCGGCCGCTGCCACTGCTGCCTCAACTTTCGACGAGGAGCAGTTCGGCGACCGGTGCACGACGGTGTTCCAGGCCCACCGCGAGCCGGTCTCGCATCCGGACAGCCAGCCCGTGGCTGACGGTGCCGTTCAAGTGATCCGGTAGCGGCCCGGGGAGAATTCTCGACCACTCCGGTCACTCTGCCCACTCCGCTCGCCCCGCCCACTCCACGCCCTCCCGCCCCCTTCGCTCACCTGAGCACCTCGCATCACAATCTGGTCTCGCTGCCCCTCCAGGGTCTTGCCACCCACCCGTGTAATCGATTCCAATCCTCCGTGTAATCGATTCCACAAGGAGGTGGACCGGCGATGGCGAGCATCAAGGACGTCGCGGCCGAGGCAGGCGTGTCCGTCGCCACGGTCTCGCGCGTCCTGAACAGTCACCCCTCGGTCAGCCCGGCGGCCCGGGCCCGCGTCATCGCCGCGACGGAGAGGCTCGGCTACCGGCCGAACGCCGTCGCCCGCTCACTGCGCACCGCCCAGACCCGCACGCTCGGCCTGGTCATCAGCGACGTACTGAACCCGTACTTCACGGCCCTGGCCCGCTCCGTCGAGGAGGCGGCCCGCGAACTCGGCTACAGCGTGATCATCGGCAACGCCGACGAACGGCCCGAGCTGCAGGACCACCATGTGCGTACGCTCCTGGACCGCAGGATCGACGGGCTCCTGGTCTCCCCCACCGACGGGGGCTCCCCGCTGATGCTCGACACCGCGCGCTCCAGCACGCCGATGGTGTTCGTGGACCGCTGGATCCCGGGCGTGGACGTCCCCGTCGTCCGCGCCGACGGCCGCGAAGCCGTCCGTGACCTGGTCGCCCACCTGCACGCCATCGGCCACCGCAGGCTCGCGATCATCGCGGGGCCCGCCGCCACCACGACCGGCAGCGAGCGCGTCGACGCCTTCCGTACGGCGCTCGGCGCCTACGGGCTCCCGCTGCCCGACGCGTACATCGGGCAAGGCGACTTCCAGGCCGACAGCGGGCGTCGGGCCACCGAGCGGTTCCTCGCGCTGCCCGAGCCGCCCCACGCCGTCTTCGCCGCCGACAACCTCATGGCACTCGGCGCGCTCGACGCGATCCGGGCGCGCGGCCTGCGCGTCCCGCACGACATCGCGCTCGCCGCCTTCGACGACATCCCGTGGTTCGTGCACACCGATCCGCCGATCACCGCCATCGCCCAGCCGACCGGCGATCTGGGGCGAGCCGCCGTGCAGGCCCTGGTCGACCGGATCGAGGGCAGAAGCCCCCGGTCCGTCACCCTGCCCGCACGTCTCGTCGTACGCCGCTCCTGCGGCGAGTCCCCCAACGACCAGAGGAGCACCACGTGAGCGACCCGGACGAGTTGCCGCGCACCGCCGACCGCGGCCCGGAACCCGGCCACGACGCGGCCGAACCGCCGCGGCCGGTCGAACTGCTGCGGATCGAGGGCATGCGCAAGACCTTCCCCGGCGTCGTCGCGCTCGACTCCGTCGACTTCGACCTCCGCCGCGGCGAGGTGCACGTCCTGCTCGGTGAGAACGGCGCGGGCAAGAGCACGCTCATCAAGATGCTCTCCGGCGCCTACCGCCCCGACAGCGGCCGCATCCTCGTGGACGGCAAGGAAGCCCGCATCCACGGCGCGCAGGACGCCGAACGGCTCGGCATCGCCACGATCTACCAGGAGTTCAACCTCGTCCCCGACCTCACCGTCGCCGAGAACATCTTCCTCGGCCGCCAGCCGCGCCGCTTCGGGATGATCGACCGGAAGGCGATGGAGTCGGCCGCCGAGAAGCTCCTGAAGCGGGTCGGCGTACAGGTGTCGCCACGCGCCAAGGTGCGCGAACTGGGCATCGCACGGCTCCAGATGGTGGAGATCGCCAAGGCGCTGAGCCTGGAGGCCCGCGTCCTGATCATGGACGAGCCGACGGCCGTCCTGACGAGCGAGGAGGTCGACAAACTCTTCGTGATCGTGCGGCAGTTGCGCGCGGACGGCGTCGGCGTCGTCTTCATCACCCACCACCTGGAGGAGATCGCCGCGCTCGGCGACCGCGTGACCGTCCTGCGCGACGGCCGCAGCGTCGACCAGGTGCCCGCGTCGACCGCCGAGGACGAGCTCGTACGGCTGATGGTGGGCCGGAGCATCGAGCAGCAGTATCCGCGCGAACGCCCGGACACCGGCGGCGCGTTGCTCACCGTCGACGGCCTCACCCGCGACGGCGTCTTCCACGACGTCAGCTTCGAGGTGCGGGCAGGTGAGGTCGTCGGCCTCGCGGGACTCGTCGGGGCGGGCAGGACCGAGGTGGCGCGCGCCGTCTTCGGCGCCGATCCGTACGACGCGGGCTCCGTGGACGTACGTGGTGAGCGGCTGCCCCGGCATGACGTGATCGCCGCGATGGGCGCGGGAATCGGCCTCGTACCGGAGGACCGCAAGGGCCAGGGGCTCCTGCTCGACGCCTCCGTACAGGAGAACCTCGGTCTGGTGACGCTGCGTTCGGCGACGCGCTCCGGGCTCGTGGACCTCAAGGGGCAGCGTGTCGCGGCGGCCAGGATCGCCGAGCAGCTCGGCGTGCGGATGGCCGGGATCGGCCAGCACGTGCGCACGCTGTCCGGCGGCAACCAGCAGAAGGTCGTCATTGGCAAATGGCTGCTTGCCGATACGAAAGTCCTGATCCTCGACGAGCCGACGCGCGGCATCGACGTGGGCGCGAAGGTCGAGATCTACCAGCTCATCAACGAACTGACGGCCTCCGGTCACGCGGTCCTGATGATCTCCAGCGATCTGCCCGAGGTCCTCGGCATGAGCGACCGCGTGCTCGTCATGGCGCAGGGCCGCATCGCGGGCGAACTCGCGGCGGACGAGGCGACGCAGGACGCGGTGATGGCACTCGCCGTCAGCACAGCGGCGGCAGACACACCATCAGCAGCAGGTCAGAACGGAACAACCGAAGGGGAGGCCTCCCGTGGCCACTGAAACGCTGAAGAGCAACGCGGGTGGCGCCACCGGTCTGCGCCGCGTACTGCTCGACAACGGCGCGCTGAGCGCCCTGGTCGTCCTGCTCGTGGCGATGTCGCTGCTTTCCGGCGACTTCCTCACCACCCAGAACCTGCTCAATGTGGGCGTACAGGCCGCCGTCACGGCGATCCTCGCGTTCGGTGTCACCTTCGTCATCGTCTCGGCGGGCATCGACCTGTCGGTCGGCTCGGTGGCCGCGCTCTCGGCCACCGTCCTCGCCTGGACGGCGACTTCACAGGGCCTGCCGGTCTGGCTCGCGGTCGTCTTCGCCGTCGGCACCGGCATGGCGTGCGGCTTCGTCAACGGACTGCTCGTCTCCTACGGCAAACTCCCGCCGTTCATCGCGACGTTGGCGATGCTGTCGGTGGCCCGCGGCCTCTCCCTGGTCATCTCGCAGGGCAGCCCGATCCCGTTCCCCGACTCGGTCTCCAACCTCGGTGACACGATCGGCGGCTGGCTGCCGGTCCCGGTCATCGTGATGATCGCGATGGGTCTGCTCACGGCCCTCATCCTGGCCCGTACGTACATCGGCCGCTCCATGTACGCGATCGGCGGCAACGAAGAGGCCGCCCGCCTCTCCGGCCTGCGCGTCAAGCGGCAGAAGCTCGTCATCTACGGCCTCGCGGGGCTCTTCGCCGCCGTCGCGGGCATCGTCCTCGCGTCCCGTCTGGTCTCCGCGCAGCCGCAGGCCGCACAGGGTTACGAGCTGGACGCGATCGCCGCTGTCGTCATCGGCGGCGCGAGCCTGGCGGGCGGTGTCGGCAAGGCGTCCGGCACCCTGATCGGCGCGCTGATCCTGGCGGTCCTGCGCAACGGCCTCAACCTCCTCTCCGTGTCAGCCTTCTGGCAGCAGGTCGTGATCGGCGTCGTCATCGCCCTCGCCGTGCTGCTCGACACGTTGCGCCGCAAGGCGGGGGCGACTCCCGGGGCCTCGACGGGCGCCGCGGCCGGTGGCGGGAAGAAGGGGCCGCAGGTCCTGAAGTTCGCTGTCGCGGCCGTGCTGGTGGCGGCCGTCGTCGGCGGCGTCTCCTTCTTCAACAAGGACTCCTCCTCCGGCACGACGACGAAGGTCGGCATGTCGCTCTCCACCCTCAACAACCCCTTCTTCGTACAGATGAAGGAGGGTGCGCAGGCGGAGGCCAAGAAGGCCGGCATCGACCTCACCGTCACGGACGCGCAGAACGACGCGTCGCAGCAGACCAACCAGCTGCAGAACTTCACCGGTGAAGGCATGAAGTCGATCATCGTCAACCCGGTCGACTCGGACGCGGTGGGCCCGGCGGTGCGCGGCGCCAACAAGTCGGACATCCCGGTGATCGCCGCCGACCGCGGTGTGAACAAGGCGAAGGCGGCGGCGCTCGTCGCCTCCGACAACGTCGCGGGCGGCAAGCTGGCCGCGAAGACCCTCGCGGAGAAGCTGGGCGGCAAGGGCAAGATCGTCACCTTGCAGGGCGTCGCGGGCACGTCGGCGAGCCGCGAGCGCGGCAAGGGCTTCGCCGAGGGCATCAAGGAGTACCCCGGCATCAAGGTCGTCGCCTCCCAGCCCGCGGACTTCGACCGCACCAAGGGCCTGGACGTCATGACGAACCTCATGCAGTCCAACCCCGGCATCGACGGCGTCTTCGCCGAGAACGACGAGATGGCCCTCGGCGCCGCCAAGGCACTCGGCGGCAAGGCCGGCAAGTCGGTCTCGGTGGTGGGCTTCGACGGAACCCCCGACGGGCTCAAGGCGGTCGAGGCGGGCACGCTGTACTCGTCCGTGGCGCAGCAGCCGAAGGAACTGGGCAAGATCGCCGTGCGGAACGCGGTGAACGCGGCGCGGGGCAAGGACGTCGAGACGATGGTGAAGGTGCCGGTGAAGGTGGTCACGAAGAAGAACGTGGCCGACTTCTCCTGACTCCATGGCGCCTTCGGACTCCATGGCACCTCCGGATTTCCATGGCACCTCCGGATTCCATGGCACCCCGGACTCCATCGCACGCCCACCCGCCGGATGAACGACCACAGGAGCTGGATCCCCAGATGCAGGACCGCGACCACGACCACGACGACGCCACGTACGACCTCCTGGTCGTCGGGTCGGCCAACGCCGACCTGGTGATCGGCGTCGAGCGCCGCCCCGCCCCCGGCGAGACGGTCCTCGGCTCCGACCTCGCCACGCATCCCGGTGGCAAGGGCGCCAACCAGTCGGTCGCGGCGGCCCGTCTGGGCGCCCGTACCGCCCTGCTCGCGCGGGTCGGCGACGACGCCCACGGGCGGCTCCTGCTCGACTCGCAGCGCGCGGCGGGCGCGGACACGGTCGGCGTCCTGGTCGGCGGGGCGCCCACGGGCGTCGCGCTGATCACCGTCGACCCGTCGGGCGACAACAGCATCGTGGTCTCGCCGGGCGCCAACGCCCGGCTGGCCCCCGAGGACATCCGCGCGGCGGGCAGCCTGCTCGCCGCGTCCCGGGTGATCTCGACCCAGCTGGAGATCCCCGTCGCAACGGTCATCGAGCTCGTACGTACGCTGCCGTCCGCCGCCCGTTTCGTCCTGAACCCCTCGCCTCCGGCCCCGCTGCCGTCCGAAGTCCTCGCGGCATGCGACCCGTTGGTGGTGAACGAGCACGAGGCGCGCTACATCCTGGGCGATGACGCGAGCTCCGCCGCCGCCTCGGACTCCCCCGCGGACTGGGCGCGGGCGCTGCTCGCCCTCGGCCCCCGCTCGGTGGTCATCACCCTGGGCGCGGACGGAGCGCTGACGGCGGACGGCAGCGGCGCCCCCGTCTCCGTCCCCAGCCCGAAGGTCGACGCGGTGGACACGACCGGCGCGGGCGACGCGTTCACGGCGGCCCTGGCCTGGCGCCTCGGTCTGGGCGACGACCTCCCGACGGCAGCGGCGTACGCGGTGCGCGTCGGGGCGGCGTCGGTCACCCGGCAGGGGGCGCAGGAGTCGTACCCGACGTCCAGTGAGGTGCCGGTACCGGAAGAGGCGGCCTCCGCATGAAGAAGACCGGCATCCTCAACCGCCATCTCTCCGGCGCCCTGGCCGAGTTGGGCCACGGGGACACGGTCCTGATCTGCGACGCGGGCATGCCCGTACCGCCGGGCCCCCGGGTCGTCGACCTGGCCTTCAGGGCCGGGGTCCCGTCCTTCGCCGAGGTCCTCGACGGGCTGCTCGCGGAGCTGGTGACGGAGGGCGGGACGGCGGCGACGGAGGTCCAGGAGGCGAACCCGGCGACGGCCGGACTCCTGGCGTCCCGCGTCGCGCCCCTCACCCTGATCCCGCACGAGGAGCTCAAGCGCCGCACGGCGACGGCCCGCCTGGTGGTACGCACGGGCGAGGCCACGCCGTACGCGAATGTGCTGCTGCGGTGCGGGGTGTTCTTCTAGGGCCTCTCGTTCGGATCAGGCCGGGCTCGCGACTCCGGCCCCTCGGGGGAAACTCAGCGTCCGGTACACCGTCACCCCGCCCGCCAGCTCTTCGCACGCCCGCGCCGCCGCACTGACGCGCCGCGTGTACGAGGGGTCGCCGGTGTCGAGCAGGATGCCCAGCGTCGTGCCGCTGTGCGCGACGGCGACGCCCAGACCTCCCACCTCTCGACAGATCTCCCGCATCGGCTCCAACGACCACTTGTGGCGCAGGAGTTGATTCATCTGCGCACTGCGGGTCGCGACCCGGCCGACCTCCGCGAGGTCGCGTCGGCGTACGGCGCGGGTGAGGCGGTCGAGCAGGCGCGCGTACGCGTGGCGGTCGGCCAGGGTGAACGGCTTGGGGATGCGGTTGAAGTCGACGGTGTCGACCGAACCACCCTCGTCGATCCCCACCACGGCCATGACCGGGAGTGAGCCGAGGACACCACGAAGGCGCACGGCGCGGTGGTGGAAGGCGACGATCGCCGGATAGAGCACCCCGTCCGTGGGCTCGATGTCGGCGAGCAGCCGTTCGATCCGGGAGGGCGGCATGTCGACCCGCAGCGCCTGCCCGACCGCACGCGCGGTCGCGACGAGGTCGGCGGACGAGCTCGCCAGGCCCTTGCCCTCGGGGATGACGCTGTTGACGTGGAGGGTTCCCCCGGTCGGCACGCCGGTCCGCAGCTCCGCCAACTCGCTGATCGTACGCGCCAGTCGCAGCGCCTTGGTTTTCCTGGCGGGCCGGACCACCACATCCCCGGAGTCGCGGCCGAGCCTGACGGAACGTGGCCATCGTCCACCGGGCGACGGGCAGCGTGACCAGGAAGTCCCCGTCCTCCTCCGGCAGTACGCCCTGAAGCAGCTCACCGAAGGTCCCGAAGGCGCTGCCCACTCCGGTTCCGGCTCCCGCGCCCACTCCGGTTGCGGCCGGTCCCGCGACCACTTCGGTCCCGATCAATCCCGCACCCCCCACCGGGCGGGGCCGCGACCCGACCTCCTGGGACAGCCTCACAGGTCTCCTCTCGACATTCCGACGCCTCCGGGTCCACAGGCTGCCACAGCACTAACCGTCTTGACAATCATTTTCATCTAGTGTGATGCTCTCGGCTCGGCGACCGATCCAGGTGACGACGCAGGGGGCAGAAGCAGACATGCACGACCACATAGCCGAAGCGGTGAAGAAACCCGATCTCATCTCCCTGGAGCCGGACTTGGTCTGCCTCCGGTTCGAGACGATGAAGATCTATTCGGCTCTGGGGGCGGTCCGTCACCTTCTTGATTCGGGTGCCGTGAAACCCGGCGACACGCTCATCGACAGTTCCAGCGGTATCTACGCGCAGGCCCTGGCACTCGCCTGTCATCGCTATGGGATGAAGTGCCACATCGTGGGTTCCACGACCGTGGACCACACCCTGCGCGTCCAGCTCGACATACTCGGCGCCACGCTGGAACAGGTGCGGCCGTCGAAGAATCTCCGGCTCGATCAGGAGCTGCGGGTGCGGCGCATCGCCGAGATACTCGAGGCGAATCCGTCGTACCACTGGATGCGTCAGTACCACGACGCCATTCATTACCACGGCTACCGCGACGTGGCCGAGACGGTCGACGCCGAGGTCCCCGAGGGGCCGCTCGCCCTGGTGGGCGGGGTCGGATCGGGGGCGTCGACCGGCGCCATCGCCCGCTATCTGCGTGACGCGGGCCGGGACGTGTCACTCGTCGGCGTGCAGCCCTTCGGCAGCGTCACCTTCGGCTCGGAGCATGTCGCCGACCCGGACATGATCATCGCCGGGATCGGCAGCGCCATCGAATTCAAGAATGTCCGGCACGAGGCGTACGACCGCGTGCACTGGGTGAATTTCGACTGTGCGGTGTCCGGCGCGGTCTCGCTCCTCAGGACGAGCGGCATCTTCGCCGGTCTCTCCACCGGAGCCGCCTATCTGACCACTCTCTGGGAACAGCGTCGCGCCCCTTCCCGTACGTACGTGTTCATCGCGGCGGACACCGGTCACCGCTATGTCGAGAGCGCCTACGCGAAACACGCGGACGCCCCGGACATCGGCACGTTGAAGCCGCATGAAATCACCTCGCTCGACGAGCTGAGGCATCCCTGGTCGACCACTTCCTGGCCCGCCCTCCCCTGACCGCTTCACCACCGCCTCCAGCATCACCACCTCCTCCACCACTCTGAGGGAACTCCCCATGTCACACCCCGAGCCGCGCACGCCCCTCGACGTCGCGGAGCTCATCGACGCCGTCCTGGCGGGCGACTACGGCCCCGCCCCCAAGGACCTCTCCGTCACCAGCGCGTTCTGGCTGTACAACACCACCCGCCTCGCCGGCAGCCATGTCACTTACCACAACCACTACTTGCTGCTCAGGGTCGGCACAGCCTTCGGCGCCTGTTCCTTCGAGGCCGGTGAACTCGCCCCGGAATTCTGTGAGAACGCATCGGGCCACACCCTCGACAAGCTGCTGCGCGCCGAGTCCACGCCCGTCCGCATCGCCGCACTCGACGCCTATCTCGCGCGGGTGAGCCCGCACCGGGACGCCGCCGAAGCCGAGCGCGTCACGCTGCCCACCGGCACCCCGGAAGTACGGGCGAAGGCCCGCGACGCCGCCATCGCCGGGCTGCTCGACATCGAGCCGGGCGCGAAGGTGGCGCTGATCGGCGTGGTCAATCCCCTCGTCGCGGCGATACGTGAGCGGGGCGGCGTCTGCCTGCCGTGCGACCTGAATCTCCGTACGACCCAGTGGGGCGACCGGATCACCGACGACATGACCGAGGTCCTGAAGGAAGCCGACGCCGTGGTCGCCACCGGCATGACGCTGAGCAACGGCACCTTCGACCTGATCCTCGCGCACTGCCGCGAGCACGAGGTACCGCTGGTGGTGTACGCGCAGAGCGGCAGCGCCGTGGCCCGCGCGTTCCTGTCCGCCGGGGTCACCGGACTCTCCGCCGAACCCTTCGCGTTCTCGCAGTTCAGCGCCGACGAGACGCCCCTCTACCGCTACCGGGAGGCGGCGTGAGCGTCGACTCCAAGGGCCCTGCGGTGGATCCCGGGCCCTCCCGGCCCTCCGCCGCCGACGAGGAGTTGCCCGGCGACCTGCGGATGGCCCGCACACTGTGGCCCGTCCTGGTCGCGTCCGCGGTGGGCCTGCTGCCGTTCACCATCTTCAGCACGTACCTGGTGCCCATGGCCAAGGACGCCGAAAGCAGCGTCGCCACGCTGGGTGGCCTGCGCGGACTCGGCGGTCTCGCCGCCCTGTTGGTGGGCACCGCGCTCGCCCCGCTGATCGACCGGGTGCGCAAGGAGTGGGCCGCGGCGGGCGGTCTCGCGGCGCTCGGCGCGTCCGCCGCACTCGGCGCGAGCGGGGACTTCATCCTGCTCGCCGTGTTCTGCCTGCTCGTCGGCGCCAGTACGTCGGTGCTCAACCCGGCGCTCACCGCGGCCGCCGCCGACCGCTTCGGCTCCGGCAAGGCCGCCGGGCGCGCGGCCACGCTCGTCACGGCGACCCAGTCGATGACGGCGATGCTCGCGGCGCCGGTCATCGCGCTGCCCGCGCTGTTCTGGGGCTGGCAGGGCGACCTGTTCGCCGTGACCGGGGTGTCGCTGCTCCTGGCCGCCGTCTTCTTCGTGCGCGGCAAGGACAAGCCGGTCCAGGAGCAGGAGGACGCCCAACGCCTGGGCTACATAGCCTCGTTCAAGGCGCTCGGGGCGATTCCCGGTGTCGTTCCGCTGCTGCTCATCGCCCTGCTGCGCACCGCCGTGTTCATGGGGTACCTCTCCTATCTGGCGGCCTACTACGACGACCGGTTCGCGCTGAACCCCGGGCTCTTCGCGTTCGTGTGGACGCTCAGCGGCGCGTCGTTCTTCGTGAGCAACCTCCTCACGGGACGGATCACGAACTCCGCCGAGCCGCGGATCGGCACCGAGCGGCTGCTGGCCATCGGCCTGGTCGCCGCGCTCGTCTCGGTCGTGGGCTTCTACTTCACGCACTGGCTGCCGCTCGCGCTCGCGATGACGTCCCTGCACGCGGCAAGCCACGCCGTCGTGGCCGCGTGCGTGATCAGCCTGCTCGTCCGTCGCTGCGGGACCCGGCGCGGCGCGGCCCTGAGCGTGAACGCCGCGGGGATGAGCCTCGGGGTCTTCGTGGGCGCGGGCCTCGGCGGGCTCGGGCTCGGGCTCGCCGGGTATCCGGGGATCGCCGTGGCCTTCGGGGCGCTGGTGGTCGTGGCGCTCGTGGCCGGGGTTCTCGTGCTGCGGGCGGGGCCGGTGGACGGGGATACGGCGGCGAACGGGGATCGGCCGGAGGAGACGGAGCCCGCCGCATAGCGACTCCCTGGAGTACCAACACACCTGCCGTCGAGGCGACTTGCCCCGTAGAGACTCGAAAGGCCCGACCGCCCATGCCTCCGCCCCCTGCGGCCACCGCTGCCCCGGCGTCCGAAGCGCCTCCCCCGGAGCCACCGCCCAAAGGCGTACGGAGCCGGGTTGCCGCCTCCCGCGCGGGTCTGGCGGCGACCTGTGCCGCGCTCCTCCTCATCCTTCTCGTCTCCGTCGTCGTGGCCATCGGCCTGGGCTCCGCGGTGGTCACGCCGGGCGACACGGCACGGTTGCTGTGGGCGGCACTGAGCGGCGGGAGCATCGACGCCGACGAGGTGACGACGTATCAGATCATCTGGCAGATCCGCACACCGCGCGTGCTCCTCGCGGCACTTGTGGGTGCGGGCCTGAGCGCGGTCGGCGTCGCCATCCAGGCACTTGTGCGCAACGCGCTCGCCGACCCCTTCGTCCTGGGCGTCTCGTCCGGGGCGTCGGCCGGCGCGGTCGGCGTCACGGTCACGGGCGGACTCGCGGCGCTCGGCGTCTACGCGGTGTCGGCGGGGGCGTTCATCGGCGCGCTCGTCGCCTCCCTTCTCGTGTACGTCGCCTCGGCGAGCCGCGGTGGCGGGCTCTCGCCGCTGCGGCTCGTCCTGACGGGCGTGGCCATGGCGCTCGGCTTCCAGGCGGTGATGAGCGTGATCATCTACTTCGCGCCGGACGGCGAGGCGACCAGCATGATCCTGTACTGGACGATGGGCGGCTTCGGCGCCGCGAGCTGGGGCGCCCTGCCCGTCGTCGCCGCCTGTGTACTGCTCGGTCTCGCCGTGCTCCACCGGTACAGCAGGGCGCTCGATGTCCTGGCGCTCGGCGACGAGACCGCGACGAGCCTGGGCATCAGACCCGACCGGCACCGCAAGGGTCTGCTCCTGCTCGCCTCGCTGATCACCGGGGTGATGGTCGCCGTGAGTGGCGCGATCAGCTTCGTCGGCCTGGTCATGCCCCATCTCGTACGCATGGTGGTCGGCGCCGCGCATGCGCGGGTGCTCGCCGTCGCGCCGCTGGTCGGGGCGGTGTTCATGGTCTGGGTCGATCTCTTGTCGCGGACGCTCGTGGCGCCGCGCGAGCTGCCGCTCGGAGTCATCACGGCGCTGGTCGGGGTGCCGGTGTTCATAGCGCTGATGCGGCGCAAGGGCTATATGTTCGGGGGCCGTTGAGATGGAACTCGTACTCGACGGCCTGTCCGTGCGGATCGACGGCAGGCTGCTCGTCCGGGACCTGTCCCTCGAGGTGGGCAGCGGCCAGATCGTGGGCCTGGTCGGCCCGAACGGCAGCGGCAAGTCCACCGCCCTCAAGTGCGTCTATCGCGCCCTGCGTCCGAGCTCCGGCGTGGTCCGGGTGGGCGACGATGACCTCTCGCGGCTGACGCCGCGCCGCAGTGCGCGGATCGTCGCGGCGATGGCCCAGGACGGCGCGGTGGACCTCGACTTCACCGTGGCGGAGGTCATCGCCCTGGGCCGCGCGCCCCATCTGCGCGGGAACCAGGCGCTGAGCGCGCGCGAACAGGACCTGTGCGCACGGACGATGGCCCGTCTCGACCTCACCCGCCTCGCCGACCGCGGCGTGCTCACCCTGTCGGGCGGAGAACGCCAACGCGTGTGCCTTGCGCGGGCGTTGGTCCAGGAGCCCCGGATCCTGGTCCTCGACGAGCCGACCAACCACCTCGACGTACGCCACCAGATCGAGCTCCTCTCCCTCCTGAAGGGCTCGGGCCTCACCGTCCTCGTGGTCCTGCACGACCTCAATCTCGCGGCGGCCGCGTGCGACCGCATCGGGGTGCTCTCCCAGGGCGCGCTGGTGGCCGCGGGGACGCCGGAAGAGGTACTCACCACGGCTCTCGTCGACGAGGTCTTCGGCGTCGAGGCCAGCGTGATCAGCCATCCGCTGACCGGCGACCCCCAACTCCTCTACGCATTGAGCCCCTCGGCTCCCTTGTGAACTCCCCTGTGAACTTCCCTCTGAAAGGCACCACCAGGCCATGCCCAGAACACGTACCACCATCGGATCGGCGCTCGCGGCGGCCCTGCTGCTCGGCGGCTGCGGCGCGGAGGTCGACTCGGACTCCAAGACCTCCTCCGGGAAAGCCGGAAAGGCCGGAAAGACCGAGAAGGCCGAGCAGGCCGAGCAGGTCACCGTCAAGCGCTGCGGTGAGCCGGTCACGTACAGGACTCCGCGGCGCGCGGTGGTCTACGAGGGCGGCAGCGCGGACAAGATGTTCAGCCTGGGCCTGACCGAGCACGTCCACGGCTATGTGATGCCCCCGGCCAACCCGCCGGTGAGCGAGTCCCCTTGGGCGTCGGAGTACGCCAAGGTGAAGATGCTCAGCGACGACCTGCTCAACAAGGAGCTCGTCGTGGAGGCCAAGTCCGACTTCGTCGTCGCGGGCTGGAACTCGGGCTTCAGCGATCAGCGGGGCATCACCCCGAAGATCCTGGACAAGCTCGGCATCCAGAGCTTCATGCACACGGAGAGCTGCTTCAACTATCCCGGCCACCCGCAGAAGGTCACCCCGTTCAAGGCCCTGTACTCGGACCTTGAACGCCTGGGCAAGATCTTCCAGGTCGAGAAGAAGGCGGACGAGGTCGTGGGCGGCCTCAAGAAGCGCGTGGCCGCCGTCGAGTCCAAGGCCCCCAAGGGCGACCCGGTCCCCGTCTTCCTCTACGACTCCGGCACCGACCAGCCCTTCACGGCGGGCAGCCAGGTCCCGCCGAACGACATCATCAAGACCGCCGGCGGCAGGAACATCTTCGACGGCCTCGACGAACGGTGGACCCAGGTGAACTGGGAGGCCGTCGCCAAGGCCGAGCCCGAGGTCGTCATCATCTTCGACTACGGCGACATGCCCGCCAAGAAGAAGATCGACTTCCTGAAGAAGTCTCCGCACACCAAGGAACTGCCCGCAGTGAAGAAGAACAACTTCTTCGTCCTCGACTACAACGAGGGCATCAGCGGGCCGCGCGACATCGACGGCCTGGAGAAGTTCGGGAAGTACGTGCGATCACTGAAGCGGTGACCTCGGCTCGACCGTGCCTCAGTGAGCCCCGTCGAGAGCGCCCGTCAGACGGCCGAGGAGTCCTTGCAGGGCGAGAATCTCCTCGACCGTCATACCGGTCGCGGCGAGAATACGGCGCGGCACGGGCAGCGCCCGCTCGCGCAGCTCGGCTCCGGCGTCCGTCAGCTGAACGGTGACGGAGCGCTCATCGGCGGCGCTGCGCTCACGCGCCACGAGTCCCGCCGCCTCCAGGCGCTTGAGGAGCGGCGAGAGCGTGCCGGAGTCGAGGCGCAGCCGCTCGCCTATCGCCTTGACGGGCTGCGGGCCGTCTTCCCAGAGCACCAGCATGACCAGGTACTGGGGATAGGTGAGCCCCAGGTCCTTGAGGGCATCGCGGTAGACGCCGCCGAAGGCGCGCGAGGCGGCATGCAGCGAGAAGCAGACCTGGTGATCGAGGCGCAGGAGGTCGGCGTCGGGCAGGTCGGTCTTGTCCGGTCGGTCGGTGCCGGGGGGTACGGCGGTCGGCGATGACGTCATGGGTCCAGGGTACCTGGCACGCATCATTTAGTTGTGCACAACTAAATCGTGTGCAACCATTGTTCTCGAGCGAATCATTGCTCTCGAGCGAACGAAACCCGTTCCTCACGTTCTTCGACCGAGGGAAGAGGACATCCCATGAACGCGCTGTACACCGCCGTCGCCACCGCCAACGGCCGTGAGGGCCGCGCCGTCAGCTCCGACGGCCAGATCGACCTCACGCTCGCCATGCCTCCGGCCCTGGGCGGCGACGGACAGGGCACCAACCCCGAGCAGCTCTTCGCCGCCGGGTACGCGGCCTGCTTCGCCAGCGCGATGGGGGCGGTCTCCCGTGAGATGAAGGTCGACGTCAAGGACGTCTCGGTGACCGCTGAGGTCTCCATCGGCAAGGACGACACGGGCTTCGGGCTCTCGGTCGTGATGCGCGTGGAGCTGCCGGACTCCCTGGCGGGCGAGACCGGACAGAAGCTGGTCGAGGCGACGCACGCGTACTGCCCGTACTCCAAGGCCACGCGCGGCAACATCGAGGTCGAGCTCGTCATCGAGTAACAGCGGACCGGGATTCGGGACAAGGCCCGGACGGCGGGTACCGTAGAGGGACCGATCTCATGGGCCTCCTGGTGGGCTGCGTGAACCCCAGGAGGCCCAGCATGACGACGAACCGCGGACGCAAGGACGTGATCCGGAACCGGATGACGTCGACCGGCGAGTCGTACAACGTCGCCGCCCGCAACCTCAAGGCCATGAAGGACATGGGCGCCACCCGCGAGGCCGTCGTCACGCAGCGCTGGCAGCCCGCCGAGACCCTGGACGTGCCGTGCCCCTGCGGCGGCACCTGTGAGCCCGGCGAGAAGTGCGACCACTGCCACGCCCGCCACCGCCACGTGGCCCGCTACCCCGGCAGCCGCACCGAGGTGGAGACCTGGGTGGACTGCTACGAGTGCATGGGCTGCGCGAACTCGTACACGATCCTCGTCGACCTGCCGGACCGCCCCTGGGGCATCGCCGAGGCGGTGATCCAGGGCGCGTCCGCCGAGCCGGTGATCCGGGCCACGGTGTTCCCGGGTGTGAAGCACCCGCTGCTGCGCCCCGAGACGCCGGACGAGGAACAGTAGGCCTCCGCCCCCCCCGTATATCGCGCGCCCCGCACCGCTTGCCCGCCCTACGATCGCCTCCCTACAGCCGGAGGAATCGGGGGCGGTCATGCATGAGGTGCGACGGCAGCCCTTGCGACCGCGCGGGAAGCGGATGTTCACTCCGCCGACGTGCTCGAACCGTTGCGGACCGCACATGCGCCGCGTGTCCGGTCCGCCGGTGTCACCGCGCTGCGACGGGCGGGGCAGCCGGAGCGGGCCGAACTGTTCCTCTGCGACCGGTCCGCGCGGGTGCGTGCCTGCGCCCGGTACGACCCGGAGGTGGGCGTGCTGCTCGACCGATGTCGGCCCTCTTCAGCGACCATGTCCTGAAGAGGCGCAAGTGGGAGGCTGGGCTGCGCGGTTGAGTTTCCGCCGAGCCGCGCCGCTCGGCCGGATCCCGCACGCGGAACCCAGCACGATGTCCGACATACGTCCGACATAAGTCCGACCTAAGTCGGACAGAAGTTCGGCACGCGTCCGACATGCGTCCGATATCCGAACCCTGCTTCCCGGTTTCTGACCGGATTCCTCTCTTGACGGCGAGTCGACGCACCCCCAATATCAGGCAACGCACTTCGCGCCACCCACCTGACTCAAGCTCAGCGCAGCTCCAGCGCCCTGCGGCATCCGCGTCGCAGGGCGTCAGTACGTTCCGTCCCCCTCGCTGTTCGGAATACGGAGCCCCACATGCGAATCTCCAGACCTGCCCTGCCCCGCACCCTGAGACGGGCCACCGCGGGCGTCGCCGCACTCGCCGCCGCCGGGCTGATCGCGGCCACCGCGCCCGCGGCCCTGGCGGCCCCGTCGCCGACACTCGCGGCCCCCGACATCCCGCTCGCCAACGTCAAGGCGCACCTCTCCCAGTTCCAGTCCATCGCCACGGCCAACGGCGGCAACCGCGCCCACGGACGCCCCGGCTACAAGGCCTCGATCGACTACGCGAAGGCCAAGCTGGACGCCGCCGGATTCACCACCACCGTCCAGCAGTTCACCTCCAGCGGCGCCACCGGCTACAACCTCATAGCCGACTGGCCGGGCGGCGACCCGAACAAGGTCCTGATGTCGGGCGCCCACCTCGACAGCGTCACCGCGGGACCCGGCATCAACGACAACGGCTCGGGCTCGGCCGGCATCCTGGAGACCGCGCTCGCCGTCTCGCGCGCCCAGCTGCAGCCGACGAAGCATCTGCGATTCGCCTGGTGGGGCGCGGAAGAGCTGGGCATGATCGGCTCGAAGTACTACGTCAACAACCTCCCCACCACAGAGCGTTCGAAGGTCTCCGGGTATCTGAACTTCGACATGATCGGCTCCCCGAACCCGGGCTACTTCGTCTATGACGACGACCCCACGATCGAGAAGACCTTCAAGGACTACTACGCGGGCCTGAACCTCCCCACGGAGATCGAGACCGAGGGCGACGGCCGCTCCGACCACGCCAGCTTCAAGAACGTGGGCATCCCGGTCGGCGGCCTCTTCTCAGGCGCCGACTACACCAAGACCTCCGCGCAGGCCCAGAAGTGGGGCGGCACGGCGGGCCAGGCCTTCGACCGCTGCTACCACTCGTCCTGCGACACCACGGCGAACATCAACGACACCGCCCTGGACCGCAACAGCGACGCCATCGCCTACGCCGTCTGGACCCTCGGCACGGGCACCACCGTCCCGCCCGGTGACTCGTACGAGAACACCGCGGACGTCACCATCCCGGACAACGGCGCGGCCGTGACCTCGACGGTGAACGTGACCGGCCGCACGGGCAACGCCCCGGCCACCCTCAAGGTGGACGTCGACGTCCGGCACACCTGGCGCGGTGACGTGGTCATCGACCTGCTCGCCCCCGACGGCACGGCGTACCGCCTGAAGAACTCCAGCAGCAACGACTCGGCGGACAACGTCATCGCGACGTACACGGTCAACGCGTCGAGCGAAGCGGCGAACGGAGCGTGGAAGCTCCGCGTGCAGGATGTGGCGGCGCAGGACACCGGCTACATCAACAGCTGGAAGCTGACGTTCTGACACCGTCCTGAGCACACACGCCCGGGGGGGGGGGGGGGGGGGGGGGTGGGGGGGGGAGGGGGGGGGGGGGGGGGGTGGGGGGTGGGGGGGGGGGGGGGGGGTGTCGAGG
>NZ_JBVIHP010000024.1:0-25395 GCF_055570235.1 Streptomyces sp. NPDC031274
CTAGCATGCGCCCCCATGACTGAAGACGTGCGCACTATCGTCCTCGGCCTGATCGCGGCCGGCCTCGGTGCCGTGCTGGGCTGGCTCGCCCGTACTCACCTCTGGCGGCGGGGGCTCCGCCGCAAGCAGGCCTTCTTCGGGCTGCCCGCCAACTCCGAGTCGCTGCTCGTGGTGAACCGCGAGGCAAGCGGGCCCGAGCTCACCGTCGTACGCCCCGACGTGTCCGCTCTCCTCGAGCTGGCCGCGCTGATCAAGGACTGCGGGGCGCACGCCCAGCTCGTCGCGCACGACGCCGCCCAGCAGAGCTTCGGCGAACGCACCGAGTTCTGCGTCGGATCCCCGGCGGTCAACCGCCGCATGGCCGCGCACATGCACTCCCTGCTGCCCGGCGTCCGCGTCAACACCGACCCGGAGCCAGGCCCTGACCGCGGCGCGTTCCAGATCGGCAGCGAGCGGTACCGCATGGAGGGCGGCCTCACGGAGTACGTGCTCCTCGCGCGGCTCACCGCCGGGCAGGACCAGGAGGCGAGACCCGTGTTCCTCTTCTGCGGCCAGCGCGCGATCACCAACCAGGCGGCCACCCGCTATCTCGCCCGCCATCACCAGCGCCTCGCCCGCAAGCACGGCGCCAACACGTTCGTCCTGCTCCTGAAGGTCGTCAACTCCCAGGCGTACGGTCCCGACGTCGTCGAGCTCGTCGGGGACGTCACCCGCGCCGCCCAGGCCCCGGCCCCCGCGATCACGCCGCCGCGCGCGACCCATCGCGCCAAGTAGCCGGGCGATCACCGAGCGCCGACGCGCACGCCGACCCATAACCCGCTTCTGTGACCTAGTCGGGAAATTCGGGGCAAGAGGCAACCCAACGGGACCTTTGACCCTCTCACCGTGCAGTTCCACATTCGCACGGAGGTACGTTCCCTTGAGGTCCCAGAGCTCGTCGAGTCGCCGCCACTCCATACGCCCCCGCCGCACCGGGGCCGCGACCACGGCCGCGGGCCTGGCGGCGCTCGCCGCCGCCCTGACCGCCTGCTCGGGCGGCACCTCGTCCGCGTCCACATCCGCCGACATGGCCGCGGACAAGCCCGAGATCTCCGTGACCCCGCACGGCAAGCAGGCCGAGGCGGGCTCCCCGGTCAAGGTGACGCTGGCCGACGGCAAGCTGAAGCGGGTCACGGTCGCCGACGCGAAGGGCACCGAGCTCACCGGGAAGGTCGCCGCGAACGGCACCACCTGGACCTCGGACCGCAAGGCGGCGCCCGGCACCTCGTACAAGGTGAGGGCGACGACCGACGAGGGCGGCAGCGCGCGGACCTCGTTCAGGACGGCCGCCCCGGAGCAGGTGAACAAGCTGTCCCTGACGCCCGGCAAGGACACCACGGTCGGCGTCGCGCAGCCCCTGTCGGTCGTCTTCGACCACGCGGTGAAGAACAAGGCCGAGGTCGAGAA
Organism: Streptomyces sp. NPDC031274; assembly: GCF_055570235.1. Classification (NCBI taxonomy): domain Bacteria; kingdom Bacillati; phylum Actinomycetota; class Actinomycetes; order Kitasatosporales; family Streptomycetaceae; genus Streptomyces; species Streptomyces sp. NPDC031274. Next base: position 1,447 of record NZ_JBVIHP010000024.1, read on the forward strand.
GCACCTGAAGGTGACGACCTCGAACGGCACCACCGGGTCCTGGGGCTGGATCAAGAACTACGACGGCAAGGACCGCGTCGACTGGCGCCCCAAGGACTACTGGAAGTCCGGCACCAAGGTGAAGCTCGACGCCCAGCTCAACGGCGTCGACTCGGGCACGGACGGCGGCTGGTTCGTCCGCGACTACTCCACCGGCTTCACGGTCGGCAAGAGCCAGAAGGTCAAGGTCGACCTGGACAGCAAGCGGGCGACGCTCGTGCGCGACGGGCGGAGCGTCAAGACCGTGCCGATGTCGGCGGGCACCCCCGGCGGCGACAAGGCGTCCTGGGGCGGCACGTCCGTCCTGATGGCCAAGGAGGGCACGATCAACATGCGCTCCGAGACGGTCGGCCTCGGCGACGCCTACGACAAGATGGTCGACAACTCGATGCGTCTGACCTGGTCGGGCATGTACGCGCACGCGGCGCCCTGGAACGCCTCGTACTTCGGCAACACCAACCACAGCTCGGGCTGCATCGGCATGAGCGACGGCGACGCGTCCTGGCTCTACGGGCAGGTCCAGGTCGGTGACCCCTTCGAGGTCTCCGGCAGCGGCTCGAAGGGCACCCCCGACCCGGGCAACGGCTACGGCGAGTGGAACCTCTCGTGGGCGGACTGGCAGACGAAGAGCGCGCTCAGCTGACGGTCAAGCGCTCACCAATCGTTACCGGCGCGTAACTTACCGACGGGTTACCACCGGTAAGCACCCGAGGTTACCGTCGGGTCACTTTGCTTGCACGAGTAAGGAGTGACCCGTGGGACAACCGCGCAAGGCTCTGCGCACGACCACCGTGGGCGCCGTGTCGGCGACTCTCGTCGCCGGCGCCGCCTTCGGCCTCGCCCCGGCCGCACAGGCGGCTCCGACGGCCGCTCCGGCAGCCGCTCCGGCGGCGGCGAGCGCCGCGGACGTGCGTTTCGTCGACATCCCCGGCGACGGCGGCACGATCCTCAAGGCCAACGTCTTCACCCCCAAGGGCGCGGAGGCGGGCGCGAAATACCCGGCGATCGTGCTGCCCACCAGCTGGGCCATGCCGCAGATCGAGTACGTCGCCCAGGCCCAGAAGCTCGCGAACTCCGGCTATGTCGTGGTCAGTTACAACTCGCGCGGCTTCTGGCAGTCCGGCGGAGAGATCGAGACCGGCGGCCCCAAGGACATCGCGGACGCCTCCAAGGTCATCGACTGGGCCCTGGAGAACACCCCGGCCGACCCGGAGAAGATCGGCATGGGCGGCGTCTCGTACGGCGCGGGCATCAGCCTGCTCGCCGCCGGGCACGACAAGCGGATCAAGGCCGTGGCCGCGCTGAGCGGCTGGGGCGACCTGATCGACTCGATCTACAGCGGCCGCACCCAGCACCAGCAGGCCGCCGGCCTCCTCGGCGGCGCCGGTGTCCTCACGGGCAGGCCGGGCCCCGAACTCCAGCAGACCCTCAAGGACTTCCTCGGGTCCAACCTGGACAAGGAGGACGAGATGATCGCGTGGGGCAGGAAGCGCTCCCCCGCGACCTACATCGACCAGATCAACAAGAACGGCGCGGCCGTCATGCTGGGCAACGCCTGGGGCGACACAATCTTCCCGCCCAACCAATATGCCGAGTTCTACGAGCAGTTGACGGGCCCCAAGCGCCTGGAGTTCCGCCCCGGCGACCACGCGACCTCCGAGTTGACCGGCCTGCTCGGGCTGCCCAACGACACCTGGACCTCCACCCAGCGCTGGTTCGACCACTACCTCAAGGGCGAGAAGAACGGCGTCGAGGACGAGCAGCCCGTCCAGCTCAAGTCCCGTTCCACGGGCGGCTACGAGGGCTATCCCGACTGGAAGTCCGTCGGCGCGACGAAGAGGAAGATCGACCTGGCGGGTTCCACCACGATCCGCGCGAACGTCGACTCGGGCGCCAACGGCGGCACCGTGCTGCTCTCGAACGCCCTCGACCAGTTCCTCAAGATCCCACCGGTGGCCTCGGTACCGCTGCTTCCGCGGCGCTACGCGGGCGTCTGGCAGTCCGAGAAGTACGACAAGGCCCAGCAGGTGCGCGGGACGGCGAAACTGCACACCACGCTCACCAGCACCAAGGAGAGCGGCACCCTCGTCGCGTACCTCTACGACGTGGGCCCGCTCGGCCTCGGCAAGCTGGTCAGCAACGCGCCGTACACCTTCCACGGCAAGACTCCCGGCCGCCCGTTCGGCGTGGACCTGGAGTTGTTCTCCACGGCCTACGACGTTCCGGCAGGACACAAGCTCGCCCTGGTGGTCGACACGGTCGACCCGCTCTACATCGAGCACAACCCGTCCGGCGCGCAGCTGACCTTCTCCTCGCCCGTGTCCGACCCGTCATACGTGTCGGTCCCGTTGCGCGAACAGTGATCACCGGCTGCTGCCGGGTGGGCCCTGGCCCCTTTAGCTACTGCGGACCCGGCAGCAGCGTCCCTGGTTCGGCCGATGCCACGTCCGCGGCCTCGGTCTTGGGATTGCGCCGCTGTCGTTTGGACACCCACTGGGCGAACCACGAAAGCAGCATGCACATCCCGATGTAGATCGGCGAGATCACCAGAACCACGGGGATGAAAGGTAGATCGTAGTCGAGGTTCGACGCGATCAGCTTCCCGGCGTGGAGGAACTCCTCATAGGTGATCAGATAGCCGAGTGAGGTGTCCTTGAGGGCTACCACCAACTGGCTGATGATGGCGGGGAGCATGGCGCGCACGGCCTGCGGTACGAGGACGTGCGTCATCACCTGCGTCTTGCGCATCCCGAGCGCGTACGCCGCCTCCCGCTGTCCGCGCTCCACGGAGTTCACGCCCGAGCGGAAGACCTCGGCGAGCACCGAGCCGTTGTAGAGCGTGAGCCCGGTGACCAGCGCCGGCAGCGGCTGGACCTTCAGCGCCACGAAGACGAAGAAGATCATCACCAGGACCGGCATCGCGCGGAAGAACTCCACGAGGAGCGTGGCGAGCCAGCGCACAGGACGGTGAGCGGAAAGCCGCCCCATGGCGAGCAGTCCGCCGAGCGCGAGCGCGAGCACCGCGGAGATCGCGAAGGCCTTGAGGGTGTTCCCCAGGCCCTTCAGGAGGAGTTCCTGGATGCCCTTGTACTCGAAGGGCATCCACTTGGTCGCGGTGAACTGGCCGGTGTCGAAGAGCAGGTAGATCAGCCAGCCGACCAGGGCGAGCAGGATCACGGTGGAGAGAAGGCCGTAGAGCTTGTGGCGGCGCTCGGTCTTCGGTCCCGGTACGTCGTAGAGGGCGGTGGATTCGTGGGAGAGGGCGTTCATCGGGCGACTCCCCAGCGCTTCTCGAGGACATTGAAGACGGCGCTGATGGCGAGGGTGATGATCAGGTAGCCGACGGCGATCCAGACGAACGTCCAGATGATGTTGTAGCCGAGCTCACTGAGCGTCTTGTACGTGCCGAGCAGCTCGGTGACGCTGAAGGCGCCCGCGATGGCCGAGTTCTTGGCGAGTGCGATGAGGGTGGAGCCGACCGGCGGGATGACGGACCGGAAGGCCTGCGGGAGCACCACCATGGACAGCGTCTGACCGAAGGTCATCCCCAGGCTGCGGGCCGCCTCGCCCTGGCCCTTGGGGACGGTGTTGATGCCCGAGCGCAGTGCCTCGCAGATGAAGGCGGAGGTGTAGCAGCCGAGCGCGAGGACGGCGAACACCTTGAAGGGCAGGACGAGTCCGAAGCGCGGGAGTCCGAGCAGCACCGCGAAGAAGAGCAGCGTGAGCGGGGTGTTGCGCAGGATCGTCACCCAGGCGGTGCCGATCGCCCGGAAGGAGCCGACCGGCGCCACCCGGAACGACGCCATCACGAAGCCGAGCACGAGGGCCAGGACGGAGGCGTACACGGTGAGTTCGACGGTCCCGACGAACCCTTTGCCGAAGGTGGAGAAGTTGTCTGTCAGTACGTCCACGACGCCTCCTCAGCTCGCCGGGTAGCGGTCGATGGCGGGCGGCTTCGGCGCCGGGACCCCGGAGAGGCCGAGCGTGGCGTCGTAGGCCTTCTTCCAGTCGCCGTTCTTCTCCCGGGCGGCGAGCGCGTCGTCGACGGCGAACCGCAGGGCGGTGTCGCCCTTGGGGACGCCGATGCCGTAGGGCTCCTCGGAGAACGGCTTGCCGACCACCTTGAGCTCGTCGGGCACCTTGGCCGCGTACCCGATGAGGATCGCGTCGTCGGTGGTGACGGCGTCGACCTGATAGGTCAGCAGGTTGTCGACGCAGACCGAGTACGTGTCGTACGCGATGAGCGTGGCCTTCGGGTAGTCCTTCTGGATGCGCTGGTAGGGGGTCGACCCCGCCGCCGAGCAGACCCGCTTGCCGTCCAGGTCACGCGGCCCTTCGATGTCGTCCTCGTCGGAGCGCACGAGCAGTCCCTGCCCTGCCATGTAGTAGGGACCGCCGAAGCCGACGAGCTTCTTGCGGAGGTCGTTGACGGTGTAGGTGCCGACGTAGTAGTCGATCTGCCCGTTCTGCAGGGCGGTCTCGCGGTTCGCCGACGCGATCGTCTTGAACGTGATCGACTTCGGGTCGAGGCCGAGCGAGGCCGAGACCATCTTGGCGATCTCGATGTCGAAGCCGGAGTACCCCCCTGTGGCGGGGTTCTTCTCGCCGAGGAACGGCTGGTCCTCCTTGGCCCCGACGATGAGGTGGCCGCGCCTCTTGGCCTTCTTCCAGGTGCCGGAGTCCGGCAGCGTGAATCCCGTCGCGACCTGGTACTCGGGCAGTTCGTCGGGCTGCGGCCCCTTCACCGGGGGGCTGCCCTCCTTGCCGCAGGCGGTCGCGGCGCAGGCGGCGATGACGAGTGCCGCGAGCAGACGTGTCGTACGCATCATGCCTGGCCCCCCGTCAGTGCTTGAGGATCTTGGAGAGGAAGTCCTTGGCGCGGTCGCTCTCCGGGTTGTTGAAGAACTCCTCGGGGGCCCGGTCCTCGACGATGCGGCCGTCGGCCATGAAGACGACGCGGTTGGCGGCCGAGCGGGCGAAGCCCATCTCGTGGGTGACGACGACCATGGTCATGCCGTCGCGGGCGAGACCCTGCATGACCTCGAGCACTTCATTGATCATCTCGGGGTCGAGGGCCGATGTCGGCTCGTCGAAGAGCATCACCTTGGGCTCCATGGCGAGCGCGCGGGCGATGGCCACACGCTGCTGCTGGCCGCCCGAGAGCTGCGCGGGGTACTTGTCGGCCTGCGTCGCGAGGCCCACCCGCTCCAGGAGCTCGCGGGAGCGGCGCTCGGCCTCGTCCTTCTTGCGGCCCCGCACCTTGACCGGCGCGAGGGAGACGTTCTGCAGCACCGTCTTGTGCGCGAAGAGGTTGAAGGACTGGAACACCATGCCGACGTCGGCGCGGAGCGTGGCGAGCGCCTTGCCCTCGCTCGGAAGTGGCTGCCTGTCCAGTGCGATGGCTCCCGACTGGATCGTCTCGAGCCGGTTGATCGTCCTGCAGAGCGTTGATTTCCCCGACCCTGACGGGCCGATGACCACGACCACCTCCCCCTTGCCGACGGTGAGGTTGATGTCCTGTAGGACATGCAACTCCCCGTAGTACTTGTTCACATCACGCAGCTCGATCAGCGGATCGACGGCCATGCCCTGCCCTGCCCACTCTTGGCGGTGTCGGTCCGCGCAAACTATCCACGCGAAAACGGGACTTACTGGACGACACGCACGTATGGGCATTAACCGTACTTGTCGTTACGTCATCCCGCGCTCAGGGCATCCCTACGCTTCCGCGGCCTCCGCGTAGACCTGGGACAGCTCGGGAGCGCCCTGCACCGCCCAGTCGAGGCCCGCCTCCACCACCGGGATCTCCCGCCCCGACGCGAGCCGCACGACGGCACTGCCGCCGGGCCAGACGTGCCAGGTGGTGCCGGGCACCGTACGGACGATGACCGAACCCAGGTACAGGCCCGCGTCGTTGCCGAGCCAGGGCAGCATCTCGGGATCGTCGCGCCAGCGCGGCAGGAGCTGGTCGAGGGCGGTCAACGAGGCCGGGGAGTCGTCGAGTTCGAGACCGGCGGCCGCGGCCTGGGAACGCAGCAGCTCGCATTCGGAGAGGAGTTCGGCCACACCTGCCGGGTCCGTGTCGAACGCCGAGGCGAGCCCTGAGGCCGGGTCGGTGGACTCCTGGCGGCGCCACCTGCCGAAGAAGGAGATGTTCATGATCGGCCTCTCCATTGGTTGTCCGCGTCGGATGCGCGGCTGGTGGGGCGGTTGTGGCCTTCGACGGATCCGGCGGGACTCGCCCCGCCGGATCCTCGCCGACGCGCGGCCGCACAAGATCATCTGCCACCCGCCTCCCCGTTTCCGGGCCGCGAATGTCCGTATCTCCAGGAATGTATCCTGCATCAGTTGATCACGGAATCAGGTGAATCGCGCCACGCACGGCGCGACGTACGCATGGGCATATGCCGCGAGACCCCGGACCCGAACGGCCCCACCGCGCCCATCGCGAACACCTTGGAATCCCGGCGAGTTCGGGTCATGTTCACGCGCCCCTCATTGACGCTTCTCTCCGGTCTCCTTAGCTTCATGCGCACCTGTCGTCACGTCAGCTACAGCCATGGGGGTCTTCATGCTCCACCGTCCAGGCCGGCGTTCGTGGGGAGCGGCAGCCGTACTCGCGGTGCTCGCCACTGTCGTACCCGTGGCGGCGGCGCAGGCCGCCCCGCACAGAGCCCCGCACAGACCCGGGCCGCTCCCTCTGGAGCGGCTCTTCGACAACCGGGCGATCAGTGACGACGCACGTCCCGGTGACGCGGACTTCGACGGTTCGGGCGGCTCGCTCTCCGCGCGGGATCTGGCGGCGGCGGGCTGGACTCCTGGGCGTTCGCTCGCCGTGGACAGGGCACGCCTGACGTGGCCCCGCACGGGCGCGGGCAGGGCGGACAACGTCCGTGCCGACGGGCAGTCCGTACGGGTGCGCGGGCGCGGGGACGCTCTGGCGTTCCTGGTCGCGGGCACGGGCGGCGAGGCGAGCGGTACGGGGACGGTGCGCTACCGGGACGGATCGAGGGAGGCGTACCGCCTGACGGCGCCCGACTGGCGCTCGGGCCCGCTCGCCACGAAGGCGGTCGCGCTGCCGCATGTGAACACCCCGGGCGGCCAACTCGCCGAGAAGGCGCGGCTGTACGTCGTGACCGTACCGGTGGCGCGCGGGCGCGAGGTGGCCTCGGTGACCCTGCCGAAGGACCCCGGCGCCCCTGATCTGCATGTCTTCTCGCTCTCCGTGCGGCAGGCGACGAAGGGGTGGACCGGCAGCTGGTCGGCGTCGACGGCCGGGTACACGGCGGTGGGCCCGTGGGCCGACCGGACCGTGCGCCTCGTCGTCCACACCAGCACGGGCGGGCCACGGGTGCGGATCCGGCTCGACAACACGTTCGCCTCGGCGCCGGTACGGATCGGGAGTGCGACGGTGGCGGTGCAGGAGTCCGGCGCGGGCGCGCGGGGCGAGCCGCGGCCACTGTCCTTCGGAGGCCGGACCGGCACCCAACTCCCCGCAGGAGCACAGGCGTTCAGTGACCCGCTCGACTTCGACGTGCCCGAGGACACGAACCTCCTGGTGAGCTTCCACCTCCCGGAGGCGGTGACCACCGCGCCGGTCCACAGCCAGGCCATCCAGACCTCGTACGTGAGCGGCCCCGGCGATCACGCCGCGGAGGGCTCCCCGGCGGCGTACACGTCCACGCTCTCGACCTGGCCGCTGCTCACAGGAGTCGACGTGTCGGGCGGACCCGGCTCCGTGGTGCTGCTCGGCGACTCCATCACGGACGGTGTGAGGTCGACGCAGGACGCGAATCACCGCTGGCCCAACGTGCTCGCGACCCGGCTCCTTCGACAGGACGAGGTCCCGCGCTTCGGGGTGCTCAACCAGGGGATCTCGGCGAATCGCGTGATCGCGGACCGCTATCCCGGCGACGGCGTCTCCACCGACACGGGCGGCGTGAGCGCGCTGCACCGCCTGGACCGTGATGTGTTCGCCCAGACGTCGGCCCGTACGGTCGTCGTCTTCGAGGGCGTCAACGACGTCCGCTGGGGCGCGTCGGCGGATCAGGTGACGGCCGGTATGCGGGAGCTCGCCGAGCGGGCACACGCGCGGGGCCTGCGGGTGGTCGCGGCGACGATCGCACCATGCCAGGGCGAGTCCCTGTGCACGGCGGCGGCGGACGCGGAACGGATGAAGATCAACAGCTATCTGCGGGACGGCGCCGACTTCGACGCCGTCCTGGACTTCGACGCGGTGCTGCGGGATCCGGGGAATCCGGCGCGGATCCTTGCCGCGTACGACAGCGGGGACCATCTGCATCCCGGGGACGCGGGGCTCGCGGCGCTGGCGGAGTCGGTGGATCTGGGGGCGCTGGTTCCGGAGTAGCCGCTCTGCCGGGCGGGGCGGGGCGGGTCGGGGCCCGGAGGGGGAGACTTACTGCCCCCTCCCCTGCCCCTGCCCCTGCCCCTGCCTAGAGCTCCAGGTCCACCACGACCGGGGCGTGGTCGGACGCGCCCTTGCCCTTGCGCTCCTCGCGGTCGACATACGCATCCGTCACCGCCTTCGTGAAGGGCTCGTTCCCGTACACCAGGTCGATGCGCATGCCCTTGTTCTTGGGGAATCCGAGCTCGCGGTAGTCCCAGAACGTGAAGGGGTGCGCGTACTTGAGAGGCCGCGGCATGACGTCAAAGAGCCCCGCGTCCCGCAGTGCCGCGAGGGCCGCGCGCTCGGCGGGGGTCACATGGGTGGCGCCCTCGAACAGGGCGGGGTCCCACACGTCCTCGTCGGTCGGGGCCACATTGAAGTCCCCGAGCACCGCGAACGGCCGCGCGCCCGCGGAGTCGTCGGCCACCGCGGCCTTCAGGGCCTCGAACCACTGGAGCTTGTACGCGTAGTGCGCGTGCTCCACCTCGCGGCCGTTCGGCACGTACACCGACCAGACCCGTGCGGGACCGCAGGTCGCGGAGATCGCGCGCGGCTCCTGCACCCCGTCGTACTCCGGGCCGCCGGGCAGGCCGACCGTCACGTCGTCGAGGCCCACGCGGGAGACCAGCGCGACGCCGTTCCACCGTCCTGTGGCGTTCACCGCCGACTCGTACCCGAGCTCGCGCAGCGCCTCGGTGGGGAAACCCTCGGCGGTGGTCTTGGTCTCCTGGATGCACAGCACATCCGTACCGCTGCTCTCCAGCCAGGCGAGCAGCCTCGGCAGGCGAGCGGTGATCGAGTTCACGTTCCAGGTGGCAATGCGCATGCTTCACAACCTACCGGCCGCCACTGACACTCTCAGTCCGGCCGGTCAGAGTTCGGCGGACTCCCCCGGTGTGAGCCGCAGGTGCTCGGCGCCGCCGAGGGACCCGATCTGCGCGTCGTAGATCGGCCGGGCCAGGTCGGTGAGCAGCGCGTCGTGGACGTCGTAGGCACGCTGCGGCTTGACCTCGCGCACATAGTCGATGACCTCGGAGATCTTGCTCCAGGGCGCCATCACCGGCAGCATCAGCGTCTGAACCGGCTGATCGGGAACGGTCAGCGCGTCGCCCGGGTGGAAGACCGAACCGTCGACCAGATAGCCGACGTTGGTGATCCGCGGGATGTCCGGGTGGATCACGGCGTGCAGTTCGCCGTGCACCTGCACGTCGAATCCGGCGGCCGTGAAGGTGTCGCCGTGCCCGACGGTGTGCACCCGGCCGGGGAAGGCGGCCGAGATCTTCTCCGCGACGGAGCGCAGGGTCCAGATCTCGGCGGCCGGGTTGGCTTCCATACCGGCACGCAGCCGGTCCTCGTTGAAATGATCGGGGTGCTCGTGCGTGACGAGGATCGCGTCGGCGCCGAGCGCCGCGTCCTGTTCGCTGAAGGTGCCCGGGTCGATGACGAGACTCCGGCCGTCCCGCTCCAGGCGGACACAGGCGTGCGTCTTCTTCGTCAGCTTGATGCGCTTCGCGGCAGTCGTCATGCCCCCATCCTGCTACTCCTGGGGCGTGGTTTCCTCTCGGATCACTGCCTGGGCGACCTTGAAGGCGGAGTTCGCCGCGGGGACGCCGCAGTAGACGGCCGCCTGGAGCAGGACTTCCTTGATCTCCTGCGGGGTGAGGCCGTTGCGCAGGGCGGCGCGGGTGTGGAAGCCCAGCTCTTCCAGGTGGCCGCCCGCGACGAGCGCGGTGAGCGTGACGCAGCTGCGGGAGCGCCGGTCGAGGCCGGGCCGGTTCCAGACCTCGCCCCAGGCGTAGCGCGTGATGAGCTCCTGGAAGTCCGTGGAGAAGTCCTCCGCCGCGGCGAGCGCGCGGTCGACGTGCGCGTCGCCGAGCACCTCGCGGCGGACCTTGATCCCCGCCTCGTACGGGTCGGGGCGACCGCCGCCGACGGCTTCGGGCTGCTCCGTGGGGCCGATCTCGGCGACGGGGAAGACGGGCAGCGGCGGGGCGAGCACCGGCTTGATGGGCGGTGCGCTGATCGCCGCGTGCGTCCCGGTGCCGTCGGTGGCGAGCTGCCAGGCGGTGGAGAAGTGCCGTACGAGCAGGTCGGTGACGGCCGCGGGCTGCTCGACGGGAGCGAGATGGGAGGCGCCCGGCACGACGGCGAGGCGGGCGTCCGGGATGCCGGCGACGAGGGTACGGGCCTCGCCCTGCCCGGTGACCTGGTCCTCCGACCCCACCAGAACGAGGGTGGGGGCCCCGATCCGCCCCAGCTCGGCACGCACGTCGAAGGCGGCGAGAGCCTCGCAGGCGGCGATGTAGCAGCCCGGGTCGGTCGTACGCACCATCTGTACGGCCCAGTCGGTGATCGCGGGCTGCGCGGCGGCGAAGCCGGGCGTGAACCAGCGCTCGGGGGACGTACGCGCGATGGGATCGAGCCCGTTGCTCCGCACGATGACCCCGCGCTGGCGGAACTCGTCGGCGCTGCCGAAGCGCGGAGAGGCGGATATCAGCGCCAGGGAGGCGACGCGCTGAGGGTGCCGCAGGGCGAGCTCGGCGCCGATCGCGCCGCCGAACGCACAGCCCGCGTAGCCGAAGCGCTGCACGCCGACCTCGTCGAGGGTGGCGAGCAGCCGCTGGGCGATCTCGCCGACGGACCCGCAAGGGCGTGCGGGGGCACCGCCGTGTCCGGGCATGTCGAAACGGAACACCCGCCACTGCTTGATCAGCTCGGGCACCTGCCGGTCCCACATGTGCCATGTGGTACCCAGTGAGGGACCCAAGATCAGGACAGGAGCGTCTTCCGGCCCGTCAAAGCGGTATTGAAGGCTGTTCATCGGTGTCTCACTCACTCGCCTGACCCTCTCATCTGTCACGACAGCCCCTATGAGCGGGGTCCTGGCTATCACTGTATGACCAGATGGAAGGCCTCTCGGCCCTCATGGCGCTTGAGGCAGCGGACGGTTTGCCAGGTCTTGCCCCCTTGATCCGGCGCTCGTGCTGGGGACACGCTCGTCACGCTCCTCCAGCAGGCCCTCGGCCCACTCCCCGGAGTCCGCCCTGGGAACGCGTCTGCTTTCCTTCCGGACCGGGTGGTTGAGGGCGGCCGAGGCGCCCGGTCCGTCACGAGTCGTGTTGGTTTCAGCTCGCCCGCGCCGCTCGCGCCATGATCGACTCCGCGGCCTCCTCGGTCGTATCCGGAGGGACGACAATCAGGTCCCAGCGCCCGTGGCCGGGGGCGGTGAGGACGACGGTGTCCGCGGTGGTGGCGGTCCGGCGCCTGCGCAGGCGGACGACCTGACCGGCGACGAACATCCGTCCCGGCGTCGGCGGCCACGCCGCGCCGTTGAGTACGACGCTGGCGATGTGACCCCAGGTGCGGGGCAACCCGGCGAGCAGCGCGGGAAGTTCGGCGAGCAGGTCGTACGAGCGCGGCCACCATGCCCCGTCGATCGCGCGGGGCCCACCGGCGGGAGGCGCCAGGCGCAGGCGGAGCAGTGGCTGGGAGGGAAGCGGGGAGATCGGTGCGAGTGTCATGAGGTGCGGCTCCTGTCGACTGCTGTGCCTGGACGCGTGGTTGCGGGTGCTTGAGGGCCGTTCGGAGGAAGCCGTCAGACGCGGCGGGCGGCGACACGCGCCGGCGTCGGCCAGCGCACGTCGTGCACGAGGCCGAGGCGTTCGAGGAGGCGGATGACAGCGGCCGACGGGTCGAGTTGACCTCGTCCCACTCCGTGCCGGGCACTGGTCGGGTCGGCATGGTGGAGGTTGTGCCAGCTCTCACCGAAGGAGAGCAGGGCGAGCGGCCACAGGTTGGTGGCCCGGTCGTGGCGCCGGGTGCGGAACGGGCGCTCGCCGATCATGTGGCACAGCGAGTTCACGCTCCAGGTGACGTGGTGCAGCAACGCGATACGGACAAGTCCCGCCCACAGCAGTCCGGTCACTCCATGGAGCCAGCTGCCGCCGATCGCCCAGCCCAGGCCGAGCGGCAGGGCGAGGGTGAGAAGGCACAGCGCCGGAAAGGCGCGGGAGACCGCACGGATGTCACGGTCGGCCAGCAAGTCCGGGGCGTAACGCTCGGCCGACGTGGGGTCGTTGCGGAACAGCCAGCCGATGTGCGCGTGCAGCAGACCGCGCAACTGGCCCCGCAGATGCGTGCCGTAGCGGTACGGGGAGTGCGGGTCGCCCGGGCGGTCGGTGAACGCGTGGTGGCGGCGGTGCGTGGCGACCCAGCCGACGACATCGCCCTGGAAGCTCATCGACCCGGCCACCGCGAGAGCGACGCGCACGGGGCGGACGGCGCGGTAGCCGCCGTGCGTGAGACCGCGGTGGAAGCCGACCGTGACACCGAGACCCGTGATCACGTACAGGGCGACCCCGAGCACAATGTCCCCGGGATGGATCAGACGCCCCCACAGCAGCCATCCGGTGGCGCCGATCGCCACGAACGGCAGCGCGACGATCAACGCCGTCACCGCCACGGACACGCGCTCCCCGGCGCCCCGCGGGGGCATCGAACTCCCCTCGGGGAACGGGGAGTTGCCGTCGTAGTCCGGGTCCGGCGGGAGTGTGGTGGCATGTGTGACGGAGTTCAAGGACATATACGGACTCCTCGGCCTGGATGCGGATGGCGCGGCCGGGGTCGGGGGCTGCCCCTGAACGGGTGACGAGGAGAAAGAGTGGGTGCTCCGGGATGATCGGGCACCGGCATGCGAAAGCCCTCGCCTCCTCCAGCGTACTCCTCAGGGAACGGACTTGACGTACGCCGGAGCCCTCCAGTCGCTCCTCGTACGCCGACTCCGCTCGACGTCACTTCCGGCGCACCACGGCCCCGGAGCCCCCGTCATCACGCGGCCCCGCGGAAGGGCGTGCGCCATGAACGCACCCACCGCCGAGTTCGGCCTTCACCGGCCGGTCCGACGCGTACCCGCCCGATCGGCTCGCCCTGTGCCCTCCGAACCTGGCCGACCCTGGCCGACCCCGCCGGAAGGGAAACGCCGACGGGCGGCGACGGACTCGTCACCGAGCCTGCCCGCAGGAGTACCGTGAAGACACCAAGGGCACTTCGTACTCCGGCATCCACGCGGGTCTCGTCCTCGGTGACCATCTGGCATCGAGAGCGGCCGCCGTGTCGCTCCGAAGACGGGTTCGCATCATGATCGCGACCATCACGCCCTCCCGCACCACCACGCCTTCTCCGGCACCCACCGCCCGCGTGGCGCTGAAGTCCCCGACGGGCCGCGGCCTCCTCGACGGCGCCTGGTGGCCCCGCTCGCGCGACCTGACCGCCGAACTGCCCGCCCTGGCGGACGAACTCGATCCACTGTGGGGCCGCATCACCCGCGTCGCCGTGAATCCGATGCTCTGGCCCACCGTCCCGCACAAGGTGACCGTCCACGACCGCGTGCTGAAGGTCGGCTGGTTCACCCCTGAACTCGACCCGCACAAGCTGCTGTTGCTGTCCTACGGGACCGGCCGGTGGGACCTGCTGGTGATCCCGCCCGAGACGGATGACGCGAGCGCCGCCCGGCTCATGAGCGCCGCCTGCGCCCCGGACGGGCCCCCGCTGACCGCCACCGATCTCATCGCCGCCGAGACCGCGCGCGACATGGCCGCGGGCGACCGGCCGCAGAGCGCGCAGGAGTCCTGGGAGTACGAGGGCGGCGCCGCCTCCACCCACACCGTCCGCACGGCCGCCGAGCGGTGACCACGAGGGGCGCCGCGCTCACCACGGCCGCCCTCCTGCTCCTGATCACCGCCACCGCGTACGTGATCCACTCTCTCCACACCCGCCACGCCGAAAGCACCGTCCCGCACACTTACAGCCGCGCCCTGCCCAGTGACAGGGCTCCCGCCGACCGAGCAACGGCGGGACGCTTCGCGGCGCGCCGCCGCCGTCACCGCACCACGCACAAGCAGGCCTGCTGAGCCGGTCCGGCCTCGCCCTGTGCGGGGCCGGAACCGAGGTCCCGGCCGCGGGCGGAAGGGCTGGTTCATGGTGGGATCGAGCCGAGCTGGGCCCCTGGCCGCGATTCGATGTCGCGGCACCGCTCGTTCAGTCGCGACCGGCGGCCTGCTTCTTGGACCATGCGGTGGCGTCAGCTCCGTATCGAGTCAAGAGGCGTGCGAACTGGATCCGCTCCTCAGGCGACCAGGCGGCGGTGATCTCCTGGAACGCCTTTCGCTGTTCGGCGGCGAAGCGGTTGCGTTCGGCCTCGCCGCGCTCGGTGAGTTCGAGCACGGTGCGGCGTCCGTCCGCTTGGGACGCCGCCCGGCGCAGCAGTCCGTCCTCCATGCAGGCGGTGACGGTCCGGCTGGCCACCGGCTGAGCGACGCCCATTTCGGCGGCGAGGCCCCCGACGGTCGTCTCGCCCGGCGCATCGGCGATCACATTGAGTACGAGATTGCGGGAGAGGTCCTTGCTCGATGCCGGTGCGCGTCGTCGCAGACGTGACAGTGCCGGGCCGATCTGGTCCAGCGCCAGGTCGTCGGAAGGCCGCTCGGAGAAGGACGCGCTGCTCATGGGGCCAAGTCTAGGTCCGGTCCGCACATTTGCATACCATTAGACAACTGCATAGCATTAGGTATGTAAATCTTGGACGAGTGAGAAAACGAGGCGGACCTCCATGGCGCTCACCGCGATCACCAACGCGCAGATCTTCGACGGAGAGAAGACGACAGGCGTACACACCGTGGTCATCGACGGCGGAAGGATCGCCCGTGTCGGTGGCGACGCTCCTCGGGACAGCGAGATCGTCGACGGCAGCGGCGCCACACTGCTGCCGGGACTCATCGACGCCCATGTGCACTCCGCCCCGGGTTCCCTGGCGCTCGCCCTGCGGTTCGGGGTGACGACCGAACTGGAGATGCAGGGGATGAACACACGGGAGAACCGTGGGCTCATCACCGACGACGACACCCTGGCTGACGTGCGCTCCTCCGGCTTCGCCCTGACGCCGCCCGGTGGTCACCCGAGCGAGCTGATGCCCGAAGGCTTCCGGCCGAAGTGGGATCTGCCGCCGGTGATGCCCCTGATGCCGTTCTCCACCACTCCCGAGGAAGCGGCCGCCTTCGTGCCCCAGCTCCTCGCCCGGGGGTCCGACTTCATCAAGTTCATGATCGACGACGGCAGCGTGGAGGGACACCCCGGGCTGCCCTCGCTCGACCAGGCCACCGTGAACGCCGGTGTGGCCGAAGCCAAGAAGTACGGCGCCCTCACCGTGGCCCACGCGTTGACCGTGGAGGCCACCAGGATGGCCGCCGAAGCCGGCATCGACGGTCTCACCCACGTCTTCATGGACCAGCCGCACACCGCCGAGATCATCAGCCTCATCAAGGATGCGGGCATGTTCGTCACTCCCTGCATCACTCTCAATGCCTCGATGATGGGAATCACCGGCAGCGAACTCGCCGACGACCCCCGGGTCGCCGCACGCCTCGACAGCAAGTGGGACCAGACCCTGCGCTCCAGCTACAACCGTTACCCGCAGGGCAAGCTCGAGGACGTGTACGACACCGTGCGCGCCCTGGACGCCGCCGGAGTCGACGTGCTGGCCGGCACCGACGTCTCCATGCCCGAGACGTTCTTCGGGGGCCTGGCACACGGAGCGAGCCTGCACCACGAACTGCAATACCTCGTGGCAGCCGGCCTCACACCCGCACGGGCCCTGCGCGCCGCCACGGCGACCACAGCCCGCCGCTTCCGCCTCAGCGACCGGGGCCGCATCGCCGAAGGACTCCGCGCCGACCTTCTCCTGGTCGACGGCGACCCGACCAGCAACATCACCGACACCCTCAACACCCGTGCCGTCTGGCGCCGCGGCACCCGCCTGGCGGCATGACCGCGGTACGTCCCCGTGCGGAATCACAGAACTCGGGGGTGGGCGCGGCTGTCCAAGAGGGGTGGAGTGCGGCCTAGCAGGAGCGGGCCCTGCGGGCTCGCACTGCTCTCACACCACCGTCACCGCATGCCGCACCACCGCGTCGAACAGATACCCCTGCGCGTTGTGCACCGTCGCCTCCGGCTGGGTGCGCCCCGTGGTGTCCGTGGCGCGGGCCAGGAGTGTTGTCGGGCCCGGAGTCCTGGGACGCCACGGGGTGGACCAGCGGGTCCACGTGGCGCGGTGGGGTGTGTCCTTGAGATGGGCCCGGTGCCATGTCGTGCCCTCGTCCGTGCTGATGTCCACCCGCGCGATCGCGCCCGTCGCCGACCATGAGCGGCCGGTGAGGTGGTGGGTGGTCGCCGCCTCGATGCCCGCGTTCCAAGGGAGTTCGAAGGCGGACTTCAGGGTCTGGTGGGTCAGCGGGGCGCTGCCCTCCGGGGGATAGTGCTCGCCGAACAGGCGGTAGAACTGCGTGTTCCACGGGGAGTAGAGCGGCTCCGACGAGACCTCGATGTCGCCCACCCATTTGATCGACGCGATGCCCACCCATGCCGGGACCAGGACCCTCACCGGGTAACCGTGGTCCGGAGGGAGCGGGGCGCCGTTCATCTCGTACGCGAGGATCACGTCGTCAAGGGCCTTGGAGAGCGGGAGCGGGCGGCGGACCTTTCCCAGGTTCGTGCCGTCGTCCGTGACGTACTCCGCGTCAAGACCCCTCGGCATCACGTCCACCGCGTGGCGCGACACGCCCGCCCGGCGCAGGACTTCGGAGAGGCGCACGCCGCGCCAGCGGGCGTTGCCGATCGCCCCCAGGGTCCAGGCCGTGCCCGAGGCCGACTGGCCCTGTTGGGTCGTGAAGAAGCTTCTGCCGTTGCCCGCGCATTCGACGAAGGCGGTGCGTGACGTCGACGGGAGGCGTTTGAGGTCCGCGAGCGTGAACTCGTGCGCCTTGCCGTCCTTCAGGCCGTCGCCCCAGACCTTGAGCCTCCACGTCTTCGCGTCCAGACGCGGCGTCGCCGTGTGGTTGCGTACGAAGAAGTGGGACTCGGGGGTGTGGAAGGGCGTCCCGGCGAGCGCCTCGAACTTGGTCTCCGCGTTCGTGCCCCGGATCGTGAAGCGGTCCGCGGGGAGGGGTTTCACGATTCCGGCGGCCGCCGCGGTCGTGGTGGCGGCCGTGCCGGTCGCCGCCTCCGCCCGGGGTGCGCCGAGGGCCGAGGCGCCGCCCGCGACCCCGCCCACGGCCCCCGCCGCGGCGAGCAGCCGCAGCATGTCCCTGCGCGCGACCCCGTCCGCCCGCGCCTCCCCCGACAGCCACTGGGCACGTCGGCGTCTGTCGTACTCCTCTTCGGATGCCCCGTCGGACTTCTCTATGGAGATCATGGGCGTCATCGTACGAGCCGACCCCTTGGCAACTCGCGGATGAAACACGCCAGTTACGGGGTTGTCGTAGACACTACATACACCATCGGGTGGTCGGGATTGACGCGGTTCACCACCACGTCGAGGGTCGGCGCCGGGTCCTTCTTCTTGTGGGTGAGACCCAGCCAGGGGCCCGGGTCCGTGAACTCCCAGCCGACCACCTTGCGGTCGCGCTTGCTGATCGTGATGTCGTTCCTCTTCAGCTCCGTCGGGTTCGTGCCGATCTGCTTGAGGAACGTGTCCAGGCCCTTGTTGCTCGTCAGGAACTGGGCGTACAGGCGACTGGTGCGCCAGTTGTTCGTCTCGTAGTAGGCGACTTCCCTGGAGTACGGGGCGATCGGCACGTCGTAGAGGCGGCGCTGCACCTTGGAGGGCCAGCCCGCGGTGAGGCCGGTCGCGGAGTACTTGGCCTCCTTGTCGCGTCCGCTGTTGCGGCTCTGGTTCGCGGAGATCACCAGATAGCCGGCCGGTACGCCGATCAGGAGCACGATGATCGTGGCCGTCAGCCAGCGGCGGCGGATCATGTGGCGGCGGCCCTCACGGGGGCCACCGCCCTCGCCGGCGGGATCCGGGGAGCTCGGAGAGTCCGGGGACGAGGGTTGGCGGGGCACGGTCATCGCTTACTGAGTCCCCTGTGAGGTGCTGTCGTTGGTGCGGCGCGCTTCCACGTAGCGCTCGTAGCGTTCGTGGCGCTCCACCCGGCGGCGGTTCGCCCGGCGGAAGCGGCGGGCCACCAGGCGGGCCAGGTCGGCCGCGCCCACCATGCCCGCCTCGGGGCCCAGCTGCGCGCGGGCGATACGGGCCTCGGGACGGTAGCCGCGCCCCGTCAGCTGGCGGCGGAACGCGTCCCGCGCCGGGCCGATCAGAAGGTCGTCGGCGGCCGAGACGCCGCCGCCGATCACGAAGCAGGAGGGGTCGAGGGCCGCCGCGAGGTTCGCGATGCCGACGCCCAGCCACTGGCCGATGTCCTGGAGCAGCTCCACGCACATCGCGTCACCGTCGCGGGCCAGCTCGGTGATCAGGGGTCCTGTGATGTCGGGGATGTTGCCCTTGACCCGCTCGATGATCCCGTACGCGACCGGGGAATCGGCCGCTGCCAGCTCGCGGGCCTCCCTGACCAGCGCGTTTCCCGAGCTGTACTGCTCCCAGCAGCCACGGTTTCCGCACGGGCAGCGGTGGCCGCCGGGGACCACCTGCATATGGCCGAATTCCCCGGCCACGCCGAACTTGCCTCGCTTGACCTGACCGTCCTCCAGGATCGCGCCGCCGATGCCCGTGCCGAGGGTGATCATGACCAGGTGGTCCTCGCCGCGGGCCGCGCCGAAGCGCCACTCCGCCCATGCGGCCGTGTTCGCGTCGTTGTCCACGAGCACGGGGACCGCGAGGCGGCCCGAGATGCGGTCGCGCAGGGGTTCGTTGCGCCAGGACAGGTGCGGGGCGAACAGGACGCGGTTGCGGTCCGCGTCGACCCAGCCCGCCGCGCCGATGCCCACCGCGTGCACGTCGTGCCGGTCGGAGAGGTCCAGGACCAGCTCGACGATGGTGTCCTCGACGACCTTGGGGCTCTTGGACTTGTCCGGGGTCTCCGTACGGAGCGTCTCCAGGATGTTGCCGTCGGCGTCGACGACGCCCGCCATCACCTTCGTGCCGCCGATGTCGATGCCGACGGTGGGGACGCGGGGCGCCGTCAGATGGGATCGGCGCTCACGCGTGCCCACGGTCCGCAGAACGGTGGCTCGGGCGGAGCCGCGGTGCGCGAGGTCGCGGTAGGTGCTCATTGCGGCGATTCTGCCTCACGCTCGCGGGGGCGCGCACAACGGGACTCGCGGTGCGCCCGTAGGGGCGCGGGGAACTGCGCGCTCAGCCCGTGAAAAGCCGCAGTCGCGTCCGCCGGGTGATCGAGCAGACGCGACTGCGGCTTGTTCGTGGCTTGTCGCGGAGTTCCCCGCGCCCCTTACGGGGCCCGCACCGGCTACGGGGCCTTGTCCTCCAGCTCATGACGGAGGTCGTCCAGCTCGCTGCCGCCCGCCATCTGGCGGGTCAGTTCGTCCAGGGTGACCTCGTCGCGCGCGTAGCTGCCGAACATCGTGCCGCGCTTGAGGAGGACGAAGCGGTTGCCGACCAGGTAGGCGTGGTGCGGGTTGTGGGTGATC
The DNA here is from genome assembly GCF_055570235.1 of Streptomyces sp. NPDC031274. Lineage (NCBI taxonomy): Bacteria > Bacillati > Actinomycetota > Actinomycetes > Kitasatosporales > Streptomycetaceae > Streptomyces > Streptomyces sp. NPDC031274. The sequence continues at coordinate 21,329 of NZ_JBVIHP010000024.1, forward strand.
AAAACCACTCCGAGGCCCGCGTCCCTGGCGGCCGCCACGTACTTCAGGACGACGCCCGACTGCTTGACGCCGAGCGCCGCCGTCGGCTCGTCGAGGACCAGGACCTTGGCGCCGAAGTAGACGGCGCGCGCGATCGCCACGCACTGGCGCTCACCGCCCGACAGGGTGCCGATGGGCTGGTCGACGTCGCGCAGGTCGATGCCCATGCGGAGCAGCTCCGCGCGGGTCGTCCTGCGCATGAGGTCGACGTCCAGGCGCTTGAAGGGGCCCGCGCCCTTCGTCGGCTCGGAGCCGAGGAAGAAGTTGCGCCATACCGGCATCAGCGGGACCACGGCGAGGTCCTGGTAGACCGTGGCGATTCCGCGGTCCAGGGCCTCGCGCGGCGAGCCGAGCTTCGCGTCCTTGCCCTCGATGCGGAACTCTCCCGCGTCGTGCCGGTGCAGGCCCGCGATGATCTTGATGAGGGTCGACTTGCCCGCGCCGTTGTCGCCGAGGACGCAGGAGATCTCACCCGCGTGGACCTCAAGGGAGACGCCTTCGAGGGCGCGGATGTTGCCGTAGTACTTACTGACGTCGTCGAGTTCGACGAGCGGGGTGCGGCCGGGCTCGGGGTCCGGCACCGCGTCGGTGACGTCGGTCGTGTCGGTGGTCACTTCGTCGCCTCCGCGCGCTTGCGGACCCAGTGGTTGAGCAGGGTCGCCAGGAGCAGCATCACTCCGAGGAAGAACTTGAACCAGTCCGGGTTCCACTCGGCGAACACGATGCCCTTGCTGACCATGCCGAAGATCAGGGCGCCGACGGCCGCGCCGACCGCGGAGCCGTAGCCGCCGGTGATCAGACAGCCGCCGATGACGGCCGCGATGATGTAGATCAGCTCGTTGCCGACGCCCTCTCCGGACTGGACGACGTCGTACGAGAAGAGCAGGTGCTGGCCCGAGATCCAGGCGCCGAAGGCGACGCCCATGTACAGGCCGATCTTGGTGATGGCGACCGGGACGCCGACCGCGCGGGCCGCCTCCTCGCCGCCGCCGACCGCGAAGATCCAGTTGCCGACGCGGGTGCGGAGCAGGACCCAGGTGGCGACCGCGATCAGGCCGAGCCACCAGAGGATCGTGATCTTGAAGTCGACGCCGCCGATGGTGAGCGTCGAGGCGAAGACGTTCTTGGCGGAGGAGAAGCCCTCCATGTCGGCGATCGACTTCGTGGAGACCGTGCCGCTGATCAGCTTGGTGAAGCCGAGGTTCATGCCGGTCAGCATCAGGAACGTACCGAGCGTGATGATGAAGCTCGGCGGGTCGGTGCGGGTCAGCATCACGCCGTTGAAGACGCCGATCGCGAGGGTGACGACCAGCGAGACGAGTACGCCGACCCAGACGTTGGCCGTCATCTGGTAGCTGAACATCGACGAGACCAGCGCGGAGGTCGTCACCATGACGCCCGCCGACAGGTCGAACTCGCCGCCGATCATCAGGAGCGCCACCGGCACCGCCATGATGCCCAGCGTCGATGCCGCGTAGAGCACCGTGGCGAGGCTGCTGGCCTGCAGGAAGCTGTCCGCGGCGACCGCGAAGAAGATGAAGACGGCGATGGCGCCGACGACGGAGCCGAGCTCGGGGCGGCCCATCAGCTTCTTCAGCGGCGAGGCCTTCAGGAGGCGCTCGTCCGTCTTCGTGTCCGGAGAGCCGGGGGAAGGCGCGGGCGCCGGAGCTGTCGCTGTCATCGGGTCCCTCGCTTCGCGTATTCCTCCAGCTCGGCGGCCTGATCCTTGGTGATGATCTGCGGTCCGGTCAGGACCGGCTTGCCGCCGCCGAGCACATCGGCGTTGTACTTGTAGAGCCAGAGCAGGTCCACGGCCTCGTAGCCCTGAAGGTAGGGCTGCTGGTCGACGGCGAAGCCGAGCGTGCCGGACTTCAGGCCCGCCGCGACCTTCTCGTTCAGGTCGAAGGTGTCGACCTCCGCCTTGCTGCCCGCGCTGTCCTTGGCCTTCACCGCGGCGTCCGCGAAGGGCGCGCCGAGCGTGACGACCGAGTCGACGGACTTGTCGGACTGGAGCCGGGCCTCGATGGAGGACTGCACGTCGGGCATGTTCGTGCCGGTGACGTACAGGTTCTGCATCTTGCCGTCGAAGGTCTTCTTGGCGCCCTCGCAGCGCTGCTCGTGCCCGACGTTGCCCTGCTCGTGCAGGATGCAGAGCGCCTTCTTCTTGCCGCGCTTGTTGAGCTCGTCGCCGACAGCCTCGCCGGCGATCGTCTCGTCCTGGCCGATGTGGGTGAGCGCGCCGAACTCCTTGGACTCCGCGGAGCCGGAGTTCACGGTGATCACCGGGATGCCGGCCTTCTTGGCGCGGGCCAGGGCACCCTTCATCGCGGCGGGCTTGGCGAGGCTGACGATGATGCCGTCGACCTTCTTGTCGATGTACGAGTCCACGAGCTGGGCCTGCTGCTGTGCCTCGGCGTTGTGGGCGTAGAGGAACTTGATGTTGTCCTTGACCGCGGCCTGCTCGGCACCGCTCTGGACGATGTCCCAGAACGTGTCGCCGTCACCCGAGTGGGTCACCATCCCGAACGTCCACTTCGGCGTGTTCACCGCCGCCTTGCCCTGTGCCGTTGCCGCCTTGCGTGCGTCCTCGGCGCGCTTGCCGCCGGTGCTGCTGCACCCCGCGAGGGATACCCCGAGCACCGCGACCAGCACGGCGCCCACCGCACGTACCCCTGTCTGAACCCTTGCCACGACGCCGTGCCCTTCTAGCTCTGCTCTTCGATGAGGCCGGTCCGGATCCCCGGCCCCAGCCGCCCAAGTATCGACCACGCGGATCACGCGTGTGTTCATCGGGTACCGCGGGCCGTGTACTTCTCCAGCTTCGGCACGTCCTTCTCAGTGACGATGGCGGGTCCGGTGAGGACGGGCTTGCCGCCTCCGAGGACGTTCGCGTTGGTTTTGTAGAGCCACAGCTCGTCGATGGCGAGATAGCCCTGGAGGTAGGGCTGCTGATCGACGGCGAAGCCGACCTCCTTGGCCTTGAGGCGCTTGACGACCTCGGCGTTCAGGTCGAAGGTGTCGACCTCCGCCTTGCTCTTCGCGTCTTCCTTGGCCTTCACCGAGTAGGCGGCGATCGGCGCGCCGAGCGTGACGACGGCGTCGATGTCCGTGCTGGCCTGGAGCTTCGCGCTGATGGAGGACTGGGAGCCGGGCGCGTCGGTACCTTGGACGTTGAGGTTCGCCACCGAGCCCTTGAAGGTCTTCTTCACGCCCGCGCAGCGCTGCTCGAGTGAGACGTTGCCCTGTTCGTGGATGACGCAGAGGGCCTTCTTCTTGCCGCGTCTGTTGAGCTCGTCGCCCACGGCCTCGCCCGCCACCGACTCGTCCTGCCCGATGTGGCTCAGCGCGCCGAAGTCGGCGGAGAACTCGCCGCCGGAGTTGATCGTGACGACCGGTATCCCGGCGGCCTCGGCTTTACCCAGTACCGCCTTCATCGCCTCGGGCTTGGCCAGGGTGACGACGATGCCGTCGACCTTCTTGTCGATCGCCGACTGGACGAGCTCGGCCTGCCCCTTGGCCTCTTTGTCGTTGGAGTAGAGGAAATCGACGTTGTCCTTGCGGGCCGCCTGCTTGGCGCCGCTCTGGACGATGTCCCAGAAGGTGTCGCCCTCGCCGGAGTGCGTGACCATCGCGATCTTGAGGCGTGGCGTGTCCACGCCTTTGCCGCCTCCCCCGCCGTCGCCCGACTTGTCCTCGTCGTCCTTGCCGCCGGAGCCGCTGCACCCGGCCGCGAGCGCGATCACCGCTATGAGAGCCGCTGCCGTGCGGGCTCTACGTCTGGGGGTTCGCATGGTGGGACCACCTCTTCTCCCGGCCGCCCTGATGCGGCTGGGGGAGTTCTAGCGGCGGGTGCGCGGCAGCGTCAATGGGTTTGTCAGAACATTCTGACGACTGTTGGCGAGTTGGTATACACGCGTTGGGGGCGCCCCGGCTCCCCGGGGGGTGCCCACAACGTTGCGATGTTCGTCGCCGTCCGTGGAGACGGGTATCTACGCTTTTCTGTTTTCCTTGGTTTCTCCTTCGCCTGT